>DASSMU010000136.1:0-12171 GCA_035701465.1 Solirubrobacterales bacterium | reverse complement strand
GCGGCGGCTCGGGCAACCCGGCGGCCCGGTCGGCAAGCTCGGACGGAGGGGCGACGAACGGCTCCCAGAGCCGCCCTCCCGCCGAAGAGTAGAGGGCGGCGAACGCTTCGCCCCGGCGGGCGTCGAGCACGGCGAGGCGGCAACGTTCGGGGCCCGCCGCCTCTCCGATCCCGTGACCAAGCGCATCGAGGGTGCAGACCCCGGTCACCGGCAGGCCGGTGCTTGCGGCAAGGCCGTGCGCCGTCGCGATCCCTATGCGTATGCCGACGAAGGACCCCGGCCCGAGCCCGACCGCGATAAGCCCTACGGCATCCCAACCGCCGGCCGCAGCCACTGCCCGCTCGACCTCGGCGAGCAGGGCGGTCGAGTGCCGCGGGCTGCCATCGGGTGCGACCCCGAGCAACTCCTCGAATCGCACCTCGCTCCCATGGCTGACACAGACGGCCGTATCGGCGGTCGCCGTGTCGAAGCCGACGACCGCCATGGCGGCGTCCACCCGGTCAGCCGGGGATCGTGAAGTTGAAGACGCCGACGCGTTTGCCTTCGACAAACCAGCTGACCTGGTGCCTGCCCGGGATGTTGGAGGTGATCTTGTTGAAGTAGAGGATGCCCTGTTTCGCCGGTTGGGATTTGGCGCAGATGTGCTTGCCGGTCGGGAACTTGACGCAGACGCTGTAGTTGACGTCGGCGTTGAGGCTCATGAAGAAGGCGCCCTTCTTGCTTTTCTTCGAGCACTGATGCGCGGGTTTGGCGGCTTCGGTGACGCCGCAGGCGACGTAGTGCTTATACGCGGTCGCGCTCGCCGAAGCGGGGACGGCGCTCGCCAGCAGCGCGAATCCCAGCAGCACCGCGGTCAGCGTCTTCGGTCCCTTCATCCTGGCGTCCTCCAGTTCGTTTCGACTTTCGCCCGATGCTACATGCACCGGCTCTCTCTCGAACACGCCTATTTGCGGGCGGATGCGGCGGACAACTCGATCGTGCGGCTGTCTCCGCCCGCGTGGCTGAGCCGCACCGCCACGACGCGGCGGTCGGACAGCTGCGGCTCGGCCACGGCCGGCCACTCGACGAAGGAGATCGCGCCGGGGGCCAGGTAGTCGTCGAGCAGGGCCGGATCCTCGTCCTCGAGGCTGCCGAGGCGGTAGAGATCGAGGTGGGAGACGGGCAGGCGCCCGCCCTCGTAGCGGTGGCCGATCGTGAAGGTGGGCGAGGTGACGGGGCTCTCGATCCCCAGCGCCCGGCAGGCGCCGCGGATCAGGGTCGTCTTGCCGGCGCCGACCTCGCCGCTGACGACGACCACGTCGCCTGGGCCGAGCCGCTCGGCGAGCTGTGCCCCGAGCGCTTCGGTCTCGGCAGCGGAATGCGTCTCGGCGCTCACCCGAAGAAGTCGAGCTGGTCGACGGAGGGCTCGGGGGCCGGCTCGGCATCCTCCTCCAGCGGCTCGTCGCCCGGCTCGGGGCCGGCTGGGGGGCCCATCGCGAGCAGACCCGGCAGGGTGGAGAAATCCTCGCGCAGCGTCTCCTTCACCGCGGGTGTGCGCAGAGCAGCGGCCGGGTGGAAGAGCGGCAGGAGGAAGACCGTGCGCCCGCCCAGCTCGTGCACCTGCGGCGCCCCCCGCACCTTGGTGATCCCGGCCGGGTTGCCGCTGAGCAGCTTGGTGGCGAAGTTGCCCAGCGTGCAGATCACGGTCGGCTCGATCAGCCGGACCTGCTCGAAGAGGTAGGGGCGACAGGCCTCGATCTCCAGCGGCTGCGGATCCCGATTTCCGGGCGGACGGCTCTTCAGCACGTTGGCGATGAAGACCTCCTCGCGCGACATGCCGATCTCTTCGAGCATCTGGTTGAGCAGCTGCCCGGCGCGACCGACAAAGGGCAGCCCCTGCCGGTCCTCTTCTGCCCCAGGCGCCTCGCCGACGAACATCAGGTCGGCGTTCGCATCGCCGGCGCCAAAGACCGCCTTGGTGCGGGTCTCGTGCAAGGGACACTTCGTGCAGGCCTGCACCTCCTTGAAGAGGGAGACCAGCTCCTCGCGCCTCTCCTCGGCAGTCGCCATCAGAGCTCCCCCGTGGCGCGCTTGCGCTTCGTCTCGGCGAGCCGCTCGCCGCGCACCGCCTCGCGCTCCCGTCGCCGCGATTCGCCGCTGCGCACGCTCGCCCCGCGCGGTTGTCGGCCATGAGGCGATACGGGCGAGAGCAGCCGATGGGTTTGCTTCGAGCCGCACGCCGGGCAGGCGAGGGCCTGGGTGTCGCTCGACGTCAGCTCCTCGAAGCGCTCGCCGCAGTCTTCGCACTCGAACTCGTAAATGGGCATCGGCACCTCAATCCTAGTTCCAACGTTTTCCTAAAAACTTCTTGTGTATTTGCTCGTCCTGTGGTAGAAGATTCGCCAGCGGTTATTGGGGGGCAGAGCGCCCGGCGGAAAGAACCGTGGGAGAGACGGACTCATCGGCGCCGCGGTGCCCTGTCAAGGGAGAACCTCCAAATGAGACTCATCAGGATGCTCGTCCTCGCCGCCCTTGCGGCCCTGACCGCGATGGCCTTCCTCGGCGCCACCTCGGCAATGGCGGAACCAACCGTACTGTGCTCCGCAGACGAAAGCCCCTGCGCAGCGATCCACCAGGTCACACACGTGCACGAAACTTCGGTCGGCAAAGCGATCCTGTTAGCCGCCCCTAAAATCGAATGCAACGTCTTATTCTTAGGCGAAGCCGAAGAAGGCGAAGCAGGCCAGGTAGTTATCGAAGGCAACTTCACCTACACGAACTGCGGCACCGGCTGCAAAGTCGAAGAACAAAGCGCCTCCTCCGTCATCGAAGTCGAAAAGGAAGGACACGAAACCGCCAGCGTGGTCGGCGAAGGCGAATTCCACGTCAGCTGCATCGGCATCAACTGCTACTACAACAGGGAAGGACTCCTCGCCACCGCCAAGGGCCCCTTATTAGCGACTCAGGCAAACGGGGAAGTCTCGCTTCAGGAACAGGTGATCCATAAGACAAAAGGCACCTTCTGTCCCGCCACGGTCAAATTAGACATCACGACTACGTCGTTAAGCGCGACCTACATCAGGTGGCGCCTCCCGTCTGCGCCGACCGAAGAAGAAGAGCTCGGCGGAGCAAATCCGGTCTCTCCCAACGTTTCACAGTGTCTGACCGGCGACTCGATCAACTGCGCCACCGGCAACCTCGTCGAGGAACAGACCGACCTCCCCGCCCTGGGTGGCCGTGGCCCCACCCTGCAAGTCATTCGCTCCTACAACTCCCTGCTCGCCGCCATCCAGACAGAACCGGGTCCCTTCGGCTACGGCTGGACCGGCTCTTACACTGCTTCACTCTCTTTCAATAGCGAAGCCGAAACCGCGACTGTTCGCCAAGACAACGGCGCAACCGCCGTTTTCTACAAGAGGGAAGGAAAATACTACCCTCCCGAATGGAACCTCGCCACACTGAAAGGATCGGGCGAAAATTGGATCTTCACGCTGCCCGACCAGGAACAGCTTGAATTCAATAAATCCGGACAGCTCATCAAAGAGACCGACCGCCATAAAAACGCCCTCACCCTCACCTACAGCGCAGGCAACCTGGAAACGGTCGAAAGCTCGGCCGGGCGCAAGCTGACCTTCAAATTTAAAGAAGGCCATGTGGAAAGCGTCAAAGACCCACGGGGCAATGAAGTTAAATACACCTACGAATCGGGCAACCTCGCCTCGGTGACGCTGCCGAAAGAAGCAAAAGCTAACTGGACGTTCAAATACGAAAGCCCGCACCGGCTCACCGAAATAACAGACGGGCGCGGTTATATGACCAAAAACGAATACGACGCCTCCAATCGCGTCAAATTTCAAGAAGACCCCCTCGAATCCAAACGCAAACTCGAATACAAAGAAGCCGGCGGCATCAGGGAAACGACGATCACCGAGCCCAACACCTCGAAAACGATCGAGAAGTTCAACAAAATCGGCGAGCCGACCGAAACCACATTCGCCTCAGGCACCGAACTGGCTCAGACGACCGAATATGAATACACCAATGCCTTTGAGGTCAAAACGCTGACAGACCCCAATAAACATAAAACTAAATACGGTTACAAAGAAGGCAATAGGATCCTCGAAGTCGACGCCAACGAAAACGAAACCGAATGGACCTACAACTCGACCCACGACCTGACTTCCGAAACCACCCCGAAGAACGAGAAAACGACGATCACTCTCAATGAAACAACTGGAGATCCCGAAACGATCAAACGGCCGGCGCCAGAATCTAAAACCCAAGAAACGAAATTCAAATGGGCAGAAAACGGCGACCTGAAAGAAGAAACGGATCCGCTCGAACACACGACCAAATACACCTATGACAAATACGGAGACGAGGAATCCGAAACCGACCCCGAAGGCGACAAGACTACCTGGGGTTATGACGAAGACGGTCGTGTCACCTCAGAAGTCAGCCCACGTGGCAACGAAGTGCCGGAAAAAGCTGCCGAATTCGAAACCAAAATCACAAGAGACGCCCAGGGTCGCCCAGAAATAGTCACCGACCCGCTCAAAGGTGAAACCAAACGCAAATGGGATGCTGTTGGCAACCTCGAAGTCCTGACCAACCCCAACGAAAACGCCACCACCTACGTCTACGACAAAGGCAACCAGCTCATCAAAGTCGAAAAGAAAAACGGCGACTTCTCCAAAACGGCCTATGACTCGATGGGGCAGGTCAAAAGCAAAACCAACGGCAACAACCGGACGACCAACTATGAACGCAACCTGCTCGAGCAGGTCAAAGAAGTGATCGACCCGCTGGAACGCAAAACGACGCTCGAATACGACGCCGCCGGCAATCTGAAAAAACTGGAAGATCCCAAAAAACGAACGATCACCTACACCTACAATCCCGGCAATCAGCTCAAAGAAGTCAACTACTCAGATGCCGGCACCGCCGACGTCACCTCTGAATACGGTGAAGATGACGAAGTCCTCAAAATGACCGACGGCACCGGGACGACCAAAAAAACCTTCGACGAACTGGATCGTCTGACCGAAGTCGAAAACGGCAACAAAGAAATCATTAAATACAAATACAACCTCGGCAACGAGATCACCGAAATCACCTATCCCAACTCAAAAGTCGTAAAGCGCAAATTCGACGACGCCAGGCGCCTTAAATCCATCGAAGACTGGCGCGGGAACGAAACCAAATTCTCCTATGACCGAGACTCGACGCCGAAAGCAACGACCTTCCCCACAGAATCCGAAAACAAAGACGAATACGTCAATGACAAAGCCGATCGGCTCGAATCGACGACGATGAAGAAGGGCGCGACTACCCTGGCCTCGATCTCCTACGCGCGTGACAAAGCCGGTCAGCTCAAATCCGTTACCCAGACCGGCCTGCCCGGAGCCGCGGAAGTCACATACAAATACGACGAACGCGAGCGCCTGAAAGAAGGCGCCGGCACCATCTTCAAATACGACGCCGCCAACAACCCGACCGAACTAGGCACCACCAAACTCGAATACGACGAAGCCTCGCAGCTGAAAAAAGCCGGCACCACCAAATACGCCTTCGACGAACTGGGCGAGCGTATCGAAGCCAAACCGGAAGCAGGTCCGGTGACCAAATACGGCTTCGATCAGGCCGGCAACCTGACCTCGGTCAATCGGGCCGAAGAAGGCGCGGTTAAAAAAATCGAAGACACCTACACCTATGACGGTAACGGACTACGGGCTTCGGAGACTGTCTCGGGTAAAACGGCTCACATGGCCTGGGACGTGACACAGACCCAGCCATCCATGCTCTACGACGGCACCAACTACTACCTCTACGGACCGGAAGGGCTGCCCTTCGAGCAGATCGCCGGAGAAACGGTGACCTATCTTCACCACGACCAGCAGGGCTCGACCAGGCTGCTTACCAACTCCTCAGGCGAAGCCAAAGGCAAATACACCTACACGCCCTACGGTGGGGTGGAAACATACGAAGGCGCCGCCTCCACCCCGCTCGGGTACGACGGGCAGTACCGCAACGAAAGTACGGGGTTGCTCTACCTGCGGGCGAGGAGCTATGACCCGACAACGGCGCAGTTCTTGAGCGTGGATCCGCTTGTGGCGGAGACTGGGGAAGCGTATGGCTACGTTGGGGATGATCCGGTGAACGAGGAGGATCCGAGTGGGGTATATATAGACCAAGCCTGCCAACAGCCCTCAGACCCTCCACCACCAAGCATGCCAGGGTCACCAGTTCCCCCGGTCAATCCCATAGCTGTAACGTGGGAGCAAATATATGATTGGCTTGACGAGGTCACACCCGCTATCCCTCTCAGTATTAGAGGAAGCACTGTTATCACCCGTATCTCCCACATTTTTCGTGGAGTCCCAATACCTTTCATGGGCCGGATAGACCCCGTTGAGTTGGGTGTTGATTGGCTTGTTAATTCGGCCAATCTCATTGGTCGCGTGACTGGTAATAATCTACTCACGATAAATAGACTTTTCCGACAAGGGGTCTGGTACGGCGCTGGCGTACCGATTGGAGTGCCTCTCACAATTATCAGACAGCTGAATGGGGGGAACCTATTTAGACGACCAGCGCCCAGGCCCCAACAAGGCGGTCCATAACGAACTTCATTTGCTGACACGCGCTCTGCGTGATCCACTCTTACCTCAGGCCAGCGGCTCCCAGTCCCACGCTTTCGCCGACGTGAGACTCTCCTGGTCGAGGTAGCGCCTCAGCTCCGCTAGCTCGGCGGGCTCGACGCCGTAGACGTGGTCAGGTTCGGGGAAGTGGCGTGAGCGGACCTCGTCTACGTACTGGCGCATGCCGCCCACCATCTCCTCGTGGATGTCGGCGTAGCGCTTGACGAATTTGGCCATGCGGCCGGTGGTGATGCCGAGCAGGTCGTGAAAGACGAGGACCTGGCCGGAGGTGGCGGGGCCGGCGCCGATGCCGATCGAGGGGATCTCGAGCTTCTCGACTATCGCCTCGGTGACTGCCGCGGGGACGGCCTCGAAGACGATCGCGAAACAGCCCGCGGCCTCCAGCGCCAGCGCTTCCTCGCAGAGCTTGATCGCCCCCCCCGCGGTCTTGCCCTGGGCCTTGTAGCCGCCGAGGGCGGTAGCGGTCTGCGGGGTGAGGCCGACGTGGCCCATCACCGGGATGCCGGCCCGAACGATCGCTCGGGCACGCTCGACCGAGGTCCCCCCCGCCTCCAGCTTCACCGTCTGGCAGCCGGTCTCCTTGACCAACCGCATCGCGTTTTCGATCGCCGCCTCGTTGCTCGTCTCGTAGCTGCCCTTGGGCATGTCGCCCACCATCAGTGGCGTGCGCAAACCGCGGCGGACGGCCTTGCCGAGCACGAGCATCTCCTCCATCGTCACCGCCTCGGTGCCGGCGTGGCCGAGCACCACGTTGGCGGCCGAGTCGCCGACGAGGACGATGTCGACGCCGGCCTCCTCGGCGACCTTGGCCGAGGGGTAGTCGTAGGCGGTGACCATCGCGATTGGTTCGCCCTTGGCCTTCATCTCCATCAGGCGGGGCAGGCTTACCGGCGGCCGCTCGGCCGGCGGCGGCGCGGTGTGCGAGCGGGCGCCGGAGCTCATTAGGCCATCTCCGCGTCGGACGCGTGCGTCGGCTCGGTGAGGAGCACCTCGGGATGGCTGTCGACGGCGACGATCTCGTTCTCGTCGTCGACGTGGACGACGACCGGCGAGTAGGTCTCGAGGTCGCGCTCGTCGTAGGCGCCGAAGGAGGCGACGATGATCTTGTGGCCGGGGCGGGTCAGGTGGGCGGCGGCGCCGTTGACCTGCATCGTGCCGGAGCCGGGCTCACCGTCGATCACGTAGGTGACGAAGCGGGCGCCGTTGTCGATGTCCCAGACGTGGACCTGCTCGTTGGTGATCAGGTCGGCGCTGGCCATCAGCTCGGTGTCGACGGTGATGCTGCCGATGTAGTCGACGTCGCAGTCGGTCACCGTAGCCCGGTGGATCTTGGACTAGAGCATCTGCCTCTGCATCAGATAGTTGCCTCCCGTGTCAGCTCTCTGTCGTTGAAGGGTCAAAGGGGTGGATCAAGACGTTGTCGATCAGCCGCGCGCCGCCGACCTCGGCGGCGACGGCGATCAGGACCGGCCGGCCGTTCGGCTCGGCCAGGGGGGTCAAGCTCTCGGCGTCGCGCGCCTCCAGGTACTCGACCTCGACGCCCGCAGCGCGCAGTTCGACGCGAGCAGCGGCGAGGGCGGCGTCGAGGCCCTCGTCACGAGCGGTCGCCTCGGCAGTGGCCAGCGCCTGTGAGAGCGCTGTCGCCTGCTCGCGAGCGCGCGGGTCGAGGTAGGCGTTGCGCGAGCTCATCGCCAGCCCGTCCGCCTCGCGGACGATCGGCAGCACCTCGATCCGCACCGGGATGTCGAGGTCAGCGACCATGCGGCGGATGACGGCCACCTGCTGGGCGTCCTTCTGGCCGAAGTAGGCGACGTCGGGCTGAACCGTGTTGAAGAGCTTGGCGACGACGGTGGTGACGCCGCGGAAGTGCTCCGGGCTGCGCCGGGACGGGTCGCCGTCAAGGACCGTGGTCAGACCGCCATCGACCTCGACGTGAGTGGCGAAGCCCTCCGGATAGACCTCCCCGACCGGCGGCGCGTAGACGAGGTCGGTGCCCGCCTCGCCGGCGAGGCGCAGGTCGCGCTCCTCGTCGCGGGGGTAGCGATCGAGGTCCTCGCCGGGCCCGAACTGGGCCGGGTTGACGAAGAGGCTCATCACGACCAAGTCGCACTCGGCGCGGACCGCGCGCAGCAGGGAGAGGTGGCCCTCGTGCAGGTAGCCCATCGTCGGTACGAGGCCAATCGAGCGTCCCTCGCGGCGCGCGGGGGCAAGCGCGGCTCGAAGCTCGGCCTTGGCGCGAATGAGCTTCACGTCACCTTGTACGTGAGGGGATTCGACGAGTTCTACGAGGTTCATTGGTCCATGCCCTTCGGGTCACGGCCGCCTACGGATTATAGGGGCCCGTCGGCGCCTTTAAGCCGACTTGATCACAGAGGCGGGAGCGCCCGCCGCGATCGTGCCTGGCGGCAGGTCGTGCGTGACCACCGAGTTGGCGCCGATCACGCAGCGATCGCCGATCGTGACCCCGCTGGTGACGACGCAGTTGGCGCCGAACCAGCAGTTGGAGCCGATCCTGACCGGGCCCTTGGAGACGAAGCCCTGGTGGGTAATCGGCTTCTCGGGGTCGTCGAAGCGGTGGGACGAGTCGCCGACGAAGCAGCCGTTGGCGAACATCGTGTGGTCGCCGATCTCGATCGACTCCAGCGCCGCCAGCATCGTGTTGCGGTTGAGGAAACACCCAGCGCCAATCTCGATCCGCGCCTCGGGGGCCAGGGTCAACCAGCAGCCCGGCTCCAACAGCGTCCCTTCGCCGATCCGCAATCGGCCCTCGTCGAGCGCCTCCAGCACCTCCCCCTCGACCGGCCGACGGATGAAGAAGCCGCCCCGCGCCGCGTGACGTGCCAGCCGCCAGCGCCGGCCGAGCCGGCGGTTGCGCTCGTACCATCGCCGCTTCGCCCACCAGATGCGCCAACCCGTCTGATCCTCGGCCACGCCTCTAGCTTTCCAGAGCAGGCGCCAGTAGGGTCGGCCCGCAACCTGCCAAGGAGGAAGTCCGGGATGGGAATGTTCGAGATGAGCGCCGATCAGGTCGAGAAGTGGCGCCGCCAGTGCCTTGAGCTGGTCGAGTCGCGCGTAAACAGCGAAGAGGTGCTTGCGGCCGCCGGCTTCCGCCAGGGCGGCGCCAGCGCCAACTACGTCGCCTCCAAGGCGCAGATGGGAGGGCTCGTCTACGCCGGGATCAAGATGATGCGCAAAAAGAGGGCTGGTGGCCTCCCGGACAAGGTGATGCTCGCGGTGACGCCAGACAAGCTCTATGCGTTCAAGCTCAGCGTCGGCCGCGGCTACAAGCTAGGCGACGAGGTCGGCCTCTGGGAGCGTGCCGGCCTGAGAATCGGTGCCGACGCCAGCGGCGGCATGACGGCGCTGACCATCGAGTCCCCGGCCGACGGCGAAAAGGCGACCCTGGTCGGCATCAGCGTCAAGGACGACCCGGTCAGCCAGGAGCTGATCGGGGTGCTGCAAGGCACGGCGGCGGCATGATGGCGAATTCCGAGCTGCGCGGCGGCATCGATCTCGGCGGGACGAAGATCCAGACGGCGATCGTCGACACCGGCGGAAAGGTCCTCGGCGAAGCTCGCCACCCGACGCCGACCTCGGGCGGGCCCGACGATGTGGCGCAGGCGATGGCAGCCGGGTTGCGCGAGGCCGCCTTCGCCGCCGGAGTGAAGCCCGCCGCGCTGCGGGGAATCGGCGTCGGCTCGCCGGGTGACGCCGACGGCAAGACCGGGATCGTCTCGGGGGCGCGCAACCTGCCGGGCTGGGAGGGTAGCTTCCCGCTCGGCGAGACGCTGGCGACCGACCTTGGCACCGAGGTCCGGATCGGCAACGACGTCCAGGTCGCCACCGAAGCGGAGTTCCACCTCGGCGCCGGACGCGAGTTCTCCAGCCTGATCGGGGTCTTCTGGGGGACCGGTGTCGGCGGCGGCCTCGTCCTCGACGGCAAGCCCTGGCTCGGCCGTGGGGCGGCCGGTGAGATCGGCCACATGGTCGTCAAGCGTGGCGGCGCCAAGTGCCCCTGCGGGCGCAAGGGCTGCATGGAGGCCTACGCGGGGCGGGCCGCGATGGAAGCCGAGGCGAGACGCCAGCACGAAGAGGGCACCAAGACAGACCTCTTCAAGCTGATGCACAAGCACGAGAAAGACCGGCTGACCAGCGGCATCTGGCAGCGCGCCATCGAGCACGGAGACCACCTCGCTGAAAATCTGATCGATCGCGCGATTGAGGCGCTGGGGACCGGCATCGCCTCTGCCGTCAACCTGATCGACCCGGAGGCGGTGATCGTCGGCGGCGGCCTCGGGGTCCGCTTTGGCGAGCGCTACATGGAGCCGCTGAAAGGCGAGATGGCCAAGCACCTCTTCGTCGACGAACGCCCGCCTGCCGTGCGGGTCGCCTCGCTCGGCGACCTCGGCGGCGCGATCGGCGCCTCGCTGCTCTTCGCCTCTTGATTACCACCCGCGCTCCGTTGGGTGCGATATAGGACCCAAACGGAGCGCGCGTCGGGCAAGACTCAACCGACAGCCTGGCGCTGTTGGCGGACGATCGCGTCGACGATCATGGCGATCAGCGGACGCCGCCGGTGACCATGAACTTGACCGCGGAGGAGAGGGCGAGCAGGTCCATCCCGTTGGAGATCGATCCGATCACGAGAGCACCGAGCAACGGAATATCTACGCTGCTACCGGCTCCCGTCGCTTGCGCGGGGTGCGTTTCTGCTTTGCCGGCTCGACCAGCTCGGCGAGGAACCGGCCGGTGTAGGAACCCTTGACCGCGGCGACCTCCTCGGGGGTGCCGGTGGCGACCACCTCTCCTCCCTCCTCGCCGCCCTCGGGGCCGAGGTCGATCAGGCGGTCGGCGGTCTTGATCACGTCGAGGTTGTGCTCGATCACGACGACGCTGTTGCCGGCGTCGACGAGGCGGCCGAGCACGTCGAGGAGGCGCTGGACGTCGGCGAAGTGCAGGCCGGTGGTCGGCTCGTCGAGGATGTACAGCGTGTTGCCGGTGGCAACCTTGGAGAGCTCGGTCGCAAGCTTCACCCGCTGCGCCTCGCCGCCGGAGAGGGTCGTCGCAGCCTGGCCGAGGCGGATGTAGTCGAGGCCGACGTCATGCAGGGTGCGCAGGCGGCGGGCGATCTTCGGCACGTTCTCGAAGAAGACGACCGCCTCCTCGACCGACATCTCCAGGACGTCGCCGATGTTCTTTCCCTTGAAGCGGACCTCGAGCGTCTCGCGGTTGTAGCGCTTGCCGTGGCACTGCTCGCAGGGAACGTAGACGTCGGGCAGGAAGTGCATCTCGATCTTGATCTGGCCGTCGCCGCGGCAGACCTCGCAGCGCCCGCCCTTGACGTTGAAGCTGAAGCGGCCCGGCTTGTAGCCGCGGGCCCGCGACTCCTGGGTCTGGGTGAAGAGTTGGCGGATGTGGTCGAAGACGCCGGTGTAAGTGGCCGGGTTGGAGCGCGGCGTGCGGCCGATCGGCGACTGGTCGATGTTGATGATCTTGTCGATCTGGCTGAGCCCGTCGACGCCGTCGTGGG
>DASSMU010000135.1:0-28616 GCA_035701465.1 Solirubrobacterales bacterium | reverse complement strand
CGCTTTGGTGCCTTCGACTTTGCCTTTGCCGGCTTCGGCCGCAAGTTCTTTGCATTCTTTGTCTTGGTAGACGGCGTAGTCGACCGTACCGGTGGCCGAGGAGACATTGGTTCCCGAGAGGGTCGCAGTGTCCTTGACTTTAGTGCCCTCTGGGACCGTGATTTCGGTGCCTTCTTTGCCACCGCCTGTGAGCGAGGTGGAAATGGAGGTCGAAGTCGCCGTTAACCCGCCGCTGATGTGCGTCCCGCTTAACGGCGTAGTCGTGATGTCTAACTTAGCCGTGCTGGGGCAAAAGTTGCCTTTTGTCTTATGGACCGTCTGTTCTTGAAGCGAGACTTCCCCGTTTGCCGCAGTTGATAATAATAAACCTTTGGCGGTGGCGACGAGCCCTTCCCCGTCGAAGTAGCAGTTGATCCCTATGCAGTTGACGTGGACTTCGCCTTTGCCAGTCACTTCAGCGATTTCGTGCCCTGTCTTTGAGACTTCGATACCAGAGGAGGCGCTTTGTTCGGTGACGGTGCAGCCGGAGCCGCAGCTAGTGTAGGTAAAGTTGCCTTCAATTTCCACTTGGCCTGTTTCGCCTTCTCCGACTACTTCGCCTAAGAATAAGACGAGGCATTCGATTTTGGGACTGGCTAACAGGATCGCCTTGCCGACCGAGGTTTCGTGCACGTGGGTGATGATGTTCGCTTCTTCGCAGGGGTTTTGGTCTGCCGAGCACAGAGAGGTTTCTCCGGCGGCAGCAGCGCTGGGCAAGGCGAAGGCGACTGAGGCGATTGCGGCCAGTGCGATGAGTGTGACGATCCTGCTGCCGATGCGCATGCGATAACCCCCTGATTGCGGTGACTTGGTCGAGACGCGTGCCGTAGTGTTAGCGAGCCGTCGAGGGCGGGTCAAAGATCATCCGCACGGGAAGTCGCGGTCGCGTCCACTGACCGAAGAAGAGATGACGTTCGTCGCTCTGGAGCGGGGAAGCGCTTTTTACGCGTGCGCGACTTCGCGCTTTCAGCGTTTCGCGCGCCTGACCTTTGAATAGGTACTAGGTCTCGGTCGGGACGCCGCCGGCGACGACGTTGACGAAGTTCTCCAGGTGGCGGGTGGTCCAGCACTCGAAGGCGCCGTCGCAGTAGCGCTCGTAGGCGGCCATCACCGAGTCGCCGTAGTTCCAGTAGAGGCGGGGCTCGGGGTTGAGCCAGAAGAGGCGGCCGGCGCGTTCGGAGACCTGGGCGAAGACGTCGGCGTGGGGCTCGCGACCGTTGGTGCGGGCGTCGCCGAGGACGATCACGGTCGAGCGGGGGTCCAGTTCGTCGGAGATCTCGCCGAGGAACTCAAGCCAGACACGGCCGTAGTCGGTGTAGCCGGAGACGTCGGCGACGCCGCCCTCGCTGGAGATTCTCTGGGCGATGACGCGGAAGTCGCGCTCGTGCTCGAAGACCTCGGTCACCTCGGAGATGCGCTCGATGAAGACGAAGCTGCGCAGCTTGCGGAAGGAGTCGTGCAGGGCGTGCAGGACGGAGAGGAAGAAGACGCTGGCGGAGGTGACTGAGGTGGAGACGTCGCAGAGGACGTAGATCTCGGGCCGGCGCGGCCGCTTCGGCCGGTAGCGCAGGTGCATCGGCACGCCGCCGGTCTCCAGCGAGGCCCGCATCGTCCGCCGCACGTCGATCGTCCGCCCCTTGCGCCGCCCGCGCTGCTCGTGACCCAGCGTCGCCAGGCGCCGCTTCATCTGGGAGACGGCCCGGTGCACCGCGGCAAGGTCCTGGGTCGGGTTCGTCGGCAGGGCGCGGTCGAGCTCGGCCAGGGGCCGGGACGGAGGCAGGGTCGAGGTTCGCTCGATCAGGTCGCGCTCGAGCTCGCGGCGCAGGTGCCGCTCGAAGGCGTTGAGCTGCTCGCGGTCGATCGGCGGCAGCTCGGCGGCGCCGTCCTCGGCCGGCGGCTGTGTCCCCGCCGAGAGCCCCAGCGTGCGCCGGATCCGCTGCACGTCGACGCCGACCACGCCCGAGCCCTCGCCCTGGCGCCCGAAGGCGGCGATCGCCAGCCGTGCCAGGTCGCGCAACTGCCCGTCGTCCCCCTCGAGGATCGCCTGGCGCACCTGTTCGCGCAGCTCGTCGATGTCGAGCCGATCGCCGCCCTCGTGGCGGCGCTCGCTCTCCTCGACCCCCCGCTCGACCGCCTCCGCCTCGGCGGCGCGGAAGAACCAACGCTCGAAGAGCAGCTCGAAGAGGCGCCGGTCCTCCTGGGACTTGGCGATCGTCGCCGCCAGCGCCTCGCGGAAGTCGTCGCGCGAGGTCCAGGGCACCTGCTCCAAGGCCGCGAAGGCGTCGAGGATCTCCGAGGTGCCGACCGCGACGCCCTCGCCGCGCAGCTCCTCGCAGAAGCCGAGCAGCTTCGCCGCCAGGCCGGGCGGCCCGGCCTCAGCCCTCGGTCCGTACGGGCCCGGCAAGCTTCACCCCGACTCGCTCGGCGACCAACTCGATGTCGGTCCGGTGCTTGACGATGATCGACATCGATTGCTCGAAGGTCTCGCGGTCGATGTCCTCGGCGCCCATCAGCAGCAGCGTCCGTGCCCAGTCGATCGACTCGGCGATCGAGGGCGGCTTCTTCAGGTCGAGCGCGCGGATCATCCGCACCACCTCGACCATCTGCCGCGCCAGCGCCTCGGGCAGCTCGGGCGCGTGCAGGCGGACGATCTCCATCTCCCGCTCCAGCTCGGGGTAGTCGAGCCAGAGGTAGAGGCAGCGGCGCTTCAGCGCCTCGGTCAGCTCGCGCGAGTTGTTCGAGGTGAGGACGACGATCGGCATCGTCGTCGCCGAGACCTGGCCCAGCTCGGGGATCGTGATCTGGAAGTCGGAGAGCAGCTCGAGCAGCATCGCCTCGAACTCCTGGTCGGTCTTGTCGATCTCGTCGATCAGCAGCACGACCGGCTCGGGGCTGGCGATCGCCTGCATCAGCGGGCGCTCGAGCAGGAACTCCTTGTCGAAGATGTCGCCGTGGACGTCCTCCCAGCCGTCCTCGCCACCGGCCTGGATCCGCAGCAGCTGCTTGCGGTAGTTCCACTCGTAGAGCGCCTTCGCCTCGTCGAGCCCCTCGTAGCACTGCAGACGAACCAGCTCCCGGCCCGTGGCGCGCGAGAGCGCCTTGGCCAGCTCGGTCTTGCCGACGCCGGCCGGGCCCTCGACCAGAACCGGCTTCCCGAGCCGCTGGGCGAGGAAGGAGACGAGCGCGGCGGGCTCGTCGGCGAGGTAGCCGACCTTCGCCAGCGCGTCCTTCACCTCGGTCACAGAGCCCGCAGCCATCGGGGCGATGATAATCGCCGCTGTGCTCGACCTCGTCCTGCCCCTGGCCGCGCTGCTGCCGCACAGCGCCGGTCCCTACCTGGCGCTGATGCTGATCGGCTTCGCGATCGGCATCCTCGGCCACCTCACCGCAGCCCGCTGGCTAGTCGCCGCAGGTGTGATCCTGATCTTCCTCGGCGCCTTCCTCTTCCCGGTCGCGCTCAACCTGACCGAGGAAAGCCCCCGCTCCCTCGACGCTCCCGCTGAAAGCACGGAACCCCTCCGCACCCTCCCCTAGCTGTCGCACTTCCCGCCGCATAGCGGCGAATTCCACGACCGCAACGTACTCGGATCCTTCGATTTGTCGTGATGTCGCACTTTCTGCCGCTATGCGGCGGGAAGTGCGACACATCATGTCGGCATACGATCTAGCCATGGGACGGCTTGACGAGGTCGACCTCTTGCTCGCGCTCAGCCGCCGCGAGGAGGAGCGTGAGCTGGGCGCGGCCTGGGAACGGCTGACCCAGTTGCGGCTGACCCTCGGTGGTCTGATCGGCACGCAGGGAATCGGCCCGCCGGTGCTGGTCCTCTTCGAGGGTTGGGACGCCTCCGGCAAGGGCGGCTCGATCAAGCGACTTGTTTCGCCGCTGGACCCGCGCCACGTTCGCGTCGTCCAGTTCTCCGCCCCGACCCACGACGAGAAGCGCCACCACTTCCTCTGGCGCTTCTGGCCGGTGCTGCCGGGCTGGGGCGGGATGGCGGTCTTCGACCGCTCCTGGTATGGCCGGGTCCTGGTCGAGCGGGTCGACGGCCTGGCGACGCGTGAGCAGTGGCTGCGGGCCTACGACGAGATCAACGCCTTCGAGCGCAGCCTCGCCGACGAGGGCACGATCATCGTCAAGCTCTGGCTCCACATCTCCGAGGAGGAGCAGCTGAAGCGCTTCGAGCGGCGCGCCGCAGATCCCCTCAAGGTCTGGAAGCTGACCGACGACGACTGGGCCAACCGGGGCAAGCGAGCCGAGTACGAGCAGGCGGTGGAGGACATGCTCGCCCGCACCGACGAGCCGCGCGCTCCCTGGCACCCGATCGCGGCCGAGTCGAAGCGGTATGCCCGGGTCGAGGTCGTCCGCACCGTGATCGGGGCGATCGAAACCGGCATGCGGGCCTGGGGCCAGGAGCCGCCCGCCACGCGCTAGCTTTATGCCGATGCATCACCCAACCGCCAGGAGGCCGACCGCCGTGAGCCGATTCCGCATCTTCACCCTCTTTGCTGCGCTGCTCGCGCTGGCGACGGCGTTCGCGGCCTGCGGTGGGGGCGGCAGCAGCGATCCGCAGTCGGTCATCGACGAAGCGACGCTGCAGGGAATCGAGAGCGGCAACGTCGACCTCTCGCTCGGACTCGACGTCAAGGGCAGCAACGGCGGTCACCTCGACATCGGCCTCTCCGGACCGTTCCAGGGCGAAGCCGAAGCCGAATATCCCGAACTCGACATGACCGCGTCGGCGAAGGGCTCGATCGGCGGCGAAAAGGTCGATTTCGAAGGCGGCCTCACCCTGCTCGGCAACAAGGCCTACGTCGGCTACGCCGGCACCGAGTACGAAGTCGACCCCACCACCTTCAACTTCGTCAGGACGATCATCAAACGGCGCACCGGCGGCGGCAAGAAGCAGTCGACCGAACTGACCGCCTGCCAGGAAGCGGCCGCCGAACTGCAGATCTCGAACTTCGTCGAAAACCTCAAGGGCGAAGGCAGCGCCGACGTCGGCGGCACGAGTACCGACAAGGTCAGCGGCGACCTAGACGTGTCGGGTGCTGTCGAAGCGGCGGCGGAACTGAGCGAAGACCCGGCCTGCCGCGAACAGTTGAACGCGGCCGGCCCGTTCTCCGCCGCCAGGCTTGAAAAGGCGAAGGCCCGGATCGAGGAATCGCTCAAGAGCGCCCACGTCGTCCTCTACGTCGGCGACGACCACATCGTACGCCGGATCACCGCCCAAGCGACGGTCGAACCGCCGAAGGGCCCGGGTGGCGGCGGCGCCAAAAGCGCCGAAGTCGACCTCGACCTGACGCTGACCGGTGTCAACGAAGAACAGACGATCTCGGCACCGCAGAACTCGAAGCCGCTCAGCAATCTCTTCGTCAAGCTGGGGGTCAACCCGATCGAACTGCTCGGCCTACTGCAGGGATCGGGCGGCGGCCTCAAGGGCGGCTCCGGTGGCCTCAGCGGCCTGCTTGAAGGGTTTGCCGCGGGGGGCACCCAGTAGCCGCGTTTCTGCGCACACCATATGGCTGGCCGTATCTGCTGACGCCGTTGATCCCGCTGGCGGTGGCGTTGGACCTGGCGGGGGCCTCTGCCGGCCTCGTCTTCGCCACCTCGGCGCTCGGGATCGTGCCCACCGCGGCGCTGATGGGCCGCGCCACGGAGGAGCTGGCGGCGCGCTCGGGGCCGGGCGTCGGAGGCCTGCTCAATGTCACCTTCGGCAACGCGCCGGAGCTGATCATCGCCCTCTTCGCCCTCGGCCAGGGCCTGCACGAGGTGGTCAAGGCCTCGATCGTCGGCTCGATCATCGGCAACATCCTGCTCGTGCTCGGCGCTGCGATGCTGGCCGGCGGTCTGGGCCGCGAGAAACAGACCTTCAGCAAGACGACCGCGAGCGTGCAGACCTCGATGCTGCTGCTCGCCGCCGCGGCGCTGTTGATGCCGGCGATCTTCGTCCTGGTCGAGGGCAAGGGCCTGCCCTACCCGGGGACCGAGATCGTCGACTACGGTTCGACCGTAGAGCACCTCTCGCTGGCCGTGGCACTCGTCCTGATGGCCACCTACGTGGCGGGCCTCTACTTCTCGCTGAAGACCCACCGCGACATCTTCAACCCCGAGTACGGCGACGAGGGGACCACCGGCTGGTCGACCCGGACCTCGATCCTGGCCCTGGCGGTTGCGGGAGTGCTGGTCGGGGTGATGTCGGAGGTGCTGGTCGGCTCGATCAGCGAGGCCTCGCACGCGGTCGGCCTCTCGGAGTTCTTCATCGGCGTGATCGTCGTCGCCATCGTCGGCAACGCGGCAGAGCACTGGGTCGCCGTCCTGGTCGCGATGAAAGACAAGATGGACCTCTCGGTCAACATCGCGATCGGCTCCAGCGCCCAGGTCGCCCTCTTCGTCGCCCCGATCCTCGTCCTCGCCTCCTTCTTCATTGGCCCCCACCCCCTTGCCCTCGTCTTCAACGGCTTCGAGCTGGGAGCGATCCTGATCGCGATCCTGATCGCCAACTACGTGACCCAGGACGGCGAGTCCACCTGGTTCGAGGGCGTCCAGCTGCTTGCGGTCTATCTGGTCTTCGGGATCGCCTTCTACTACGCCTGAAGCTCGGCGAGGGCGCCCAGCACGACGTCGTCGTGCGTTTTCGGAGAGACCTTGGGGAAGACTTTGGCGACCTGGCCGTTGGGACCGATGATGAAGGTCGCGCGCTGCACGCCCATGTACTTCTTGCCGTACATCGACTTCTCTACCCAGGTGCCGTAGCGCTCGGCGACAGCGTGGTCGGCGTCGGCGAGCAGGGTGAAGTCGAGGTCGAACTTTCCGGTGAACTTCTTTACCGCCTCGACCGTGTCGGGGGAGACGCCGATCACGCGGGCCCCGGCCTTCTTGTAGTCGGCGCGGCGATCGCGGATGCCGCAGGCCTGGGTCGTGCAGCCTGGGGTGTCGGCACGGGGGTAGAAGTAGAGGACGACCGTCTCGCCCTTGAGGCTCGCGAGGCTGACCTCGTTGCCGTCTTGGTCGGGCAGGGTGAAGTCGGGCGCAGCGTCGCCGGCCTCGACCATCTACTCGGAAGCCTCGTCGTCGCCCCGCCCGTCGTCGCCTGGGGGCGCCTCGCCGCGAGGTAGGTCGTCGCGGCCGGGGTCCTGGCCGTCCTCGCCTTCGTCGAGCTCTTCGTCGCCCTGTTCTAGCGCGGTCTCGGAGACCGATCCGCCCGAGCCGGGGTGGTAGCTGGTCTGGAAGCTCTCCAGCACCTGGTCGCGGCGGTCTTCGTCGACCGGCACCTCGTCGGAGATACGGACCCAATCGGCGCCCTCGTAGGCCTCCATGTTGAAGACCTCCTGGTCGAGCGAGGTCGAGTCGTCGACGACGACCAGGACCTCGGTCTGGGGGTTGAAGTAGGTCCCCGGCTGCATCAGCAGGTCCTCGACTTGGTAGAGGTTCTCCTCGGCGGCGCCGGCCATCAGTCGCTCAATCCTATGAAATCCGCGACCTGGCGCTCGACCTCGGCCTCGACGTCGAGCGGCTCCCTGCCACCGCGCATGCGGCGTTCGTTGCGAGCGACGACGAGTTCGCGGACCTCGGCGCGGAGCTTCTCGTCGAGCTCGGGCTTCCCGGACACGCCGCTTGGCTCGGACTCGAGCAGAGCCGCCACCTCGGCCTCGACGTCGAGCGGCGCTTCTCCCCGCCGCAGGCGGCGGTAGGACTTCGCCTCCAGCATCTGGCGGGCCTCGGCCGCCTGGATGGCCGGGTCGACCTTCGGAGGTGCCTGGGCGATGCGGGGCGGGGCCATCGAGTGCATCACCCCGAAGCGGCCCTTGCCGATCTCCTCCCAGGCCGCGCCTGAGCGAGCGAACGTGAATGCGGCGATCGGCAGGATGAAGAGCGTGATCGCGGCCAGCACGTAGCCGCTCTGCAGGTAGGTCAGGGCCAACTGGCAGACCATGGTCCAAGGGTAGGGGTCTCGCCTTCTCATCGCCATCCGGTACCCTTGGGCCTGGTTGACTGACCAGTCAATCGGTGGTCGTCGCCTCGCGGCGAGGCCGCACGCAACGGCTTACGCACGGACGAAAAAGGAGCTTCGACCAGTGGTTGACTTCACCCTCACCGACGAGCAGAAGGATCTGCGCGAGATGGCGCACAACTTCGCGGAGAACGAGATCCGCAAGGTTGCCTGGGAGTACGACAAGGACGGCACCTGGCCCCAGGACATCATCGACAAGGCCTGGGAGGTCGGGTTGATGAACACCCACATCCCCGAGGCCTACGGCGGCCCCGGCCTCGACTACCTCTCCGGCTGCCTGATCGAGGAGGAGATGGGCTGGGGGTGCTCGGGCATCGGCACCAGTCTGATGGCCAACGGCCTCGCATCGGCGCCGATCACGCTGGGCGGCTCCGAGGAGACGAAGAAGAAATACCTCGGCATGCTGGCCGAATCGCCGAAGCTGGCCTCCTTCTGCCTGACTGAGCCCGACGCAGGCTCCGACGTCTCGGGGATGAAGACCCGCGCCGTCAAGAAGGGCGACAAGTACGTCATCAACGGCTCCAAGTGCTTCATCACCAACGGCACCTACGCCGACTACTTCACGGTCTACGCCAAGACCGATCCCGAGGCTGGCAGCCGCGGGATCAGCGCCTTCGTCGTCGACGCCGACCTCCCCGGGGTCTCGGTCGACAAGAAGGAGGACAAGATGGGCCAGCGGGCGTCCAACACCGCGACCATCTCCTTCGACGAAGTCGAGATCCCCGCCGAGAACCTGCTCGGCGAGGAAAACAAGGGCTTCAAGCTGGCGATGATGACGCTCGACCGGACCCGTCCCGGCGTCTCGGCGATGGCGGTCGGCATCGGCCGCGCAGCCTTCGAGTACGCCGCGGAGTACTCCAAGGAAAGGGTCCAGTTCGGCGTGCCGATCGCGATGCACCAGGCGATTCAGTTCATGATCGCCGACATGGCGACCAAGGTCGACGCCGCCCGCCTGCTGGTCTGGAACTCGGCGGTGCTGCTCGACCAGGGCAAGCGCAATACGCTCGTCTCTTCGGAGGCCAAGCGCTTCGCCGCCGACTCGGCGATGGAGATCACCGTAGACGCGGTCCAGGTCTACGGTGGTTACGGCTTCATCAAGGAGTACCCGGTCGAGAAGCTGATGCGCGACGCCAAGATCATGCAGCTCTACGAGGGCACCAGCCAGATCCAGCGTCTAGTGATCGCCCGCGAGGTGCTGCTGCCGCGCAACATCGACGAGACCACCCCCGAGGCCGAGGCGAAGGCCAAGGCCTCCGAGGGCAGTCAGTCCGAGCAGGCGGCTGCGACGGTCTGAGGTGCAGGGCCTGTCCCGGTAGGGGTTCCGCTTAACTTTTTCGGTGGTTCGTGGTTGGGCTTGGCGCCTGGGCGCGGTTGACGAAAAAGTACAAGACGTTCCACCCCTACCGGGACAGGCCCTGCAAGCGCGCCCATCGTCCGGGAAAAGCTAGGCGCGTTGAGTTGTTCGGGCGACCTTTTGACGCTTTAGCTTGTCCAGCTCCACCTTGCGCAGGCGGACTGACTCCGGGGTTACTTCTACGCACTCGTCCTCGCGCAGGAACTCGACCGCGGCTTCGAGGGAGAGGCGGGTCGGCGGTGCCATGCGCTCGAGTACGTCGGCGCTGGCGGCGCGCATGTTGGTCTGCTGCTTCTCCTTGGTCGCGTTGACGTCCATGTCCTCGGCGCGGGCGTTCTCGCCGATGATCATTCCCTCGTAGACCTCCTCGCCGGGACCGATGAAGAGCGTGCCCCGGTCCTGCAGCCCGATCAGGGCGTAGCTCGCGGATTTGCCGCGGCGGTCGGCGACGATCGAGCCGGTGGGGCGGAGGCGCAGCTCGCCCGCCCAGCGCTCCCAGTCCTCGAAGACGTGGTGCATCACCCCGGTGCCGCGGGTCTCGGTGAGGAACTCGGTGCGGAAGCCGATCAGCCCACGCGCCGGCACCAGGTATTCCATCCGCACCCAGCCGGTGTCGTGGTTGGCCATCTGCTCCAGGCGGCCCTTGCGCCCCGCCAGCAGCTGGGTGATCGTGCCGACGTGCTCCTCGGGGGCGTCGATCGAGAGCCGCTCGACCGGCTCGTGCAGCTTGCCGTCGATCTCCCGGGTGAGCACGCGCGGCTGGCCGGCGGTCAGCTCGAAGCCCTCGCGGCGCATCAACTCGAGCAGGATGACGAGCTGCAGCTCGCCGCGGCCCTGCACCTCCCAGGCGTCGGGGCGCTCGGTGTCGCGGACCCGGATCGAGACGTTGCCTACCAGCTCGGCGTCGAGGCGGTCGCGGACCTGGCGGGCGGTCAGCTTGCTGCCCTCGGTGCCGGCCAGGGGGGAGGTGTTGATCCCGAGCACGATCGAGAGCGAGGGCTCGTCGACGGTGATCACTGGCAGCGGCCGCGGGTCCTCGGGATCGGCCAGGGTCTCGCCAATCGTCACCTCTTCCATCCCGGCCACCGCGATGATCTCGCCCGGGCCGGCTTCCTCGGCGGGCACCCGCTCCAGCGCCTCGGTGATGTAGAGCTCGGTGACGGTCGCCCGCTCGACCCGGCCGTCGGCCCGGCACCAGGCGATCTGCTGGCCCGAGCGGATCGTCCCATTGTGGACCCGGCAGAGCGCCAGGCGGCCGACGTAGGGCGAGGCGTCGAGGTTGGTCACGTGCGCTTGCAGCGGATGGTCGGGGTCGTATTCGGGCGCCGGGATCTTCTCCAGCATCAGCTCCATCAGCGGCACGAGGTCAGTGCCCTCGACGCCCTCCTCGAGCGAGGCCCAGCCGGCCTTGGCGTTGGTGTAGACGATCGGGAAGTCGATCTGCTCGGAGTCGGCGTCGAGGTCGAGGAAGAGCTCGTAGACCTCGTCGACGACCTCGGCGATGCGGGCATCGGGCCGGTCGACCTTGTTGACGACGAGGATCACCGGCAGCTTCGCCTCGAGCGCCTTGCGCAGGACGAACCGGGTCTGCGGGAGCGGGCCCTCGGAGGCGTCGACCAGGAGCAGGACGCCGTCGACCATCGTCAGGCCGCGCTCGACCTCGCCGCCGAAGTCGGCATGGCCGGGGGTGTCGACGATGTTGAGCTTCACCCCGTTGTAGTTGACCGCGGTGTTCTTGGCGAGGATCGTGATCCCCTTCTCGCGCTCGAGGTCCATCGAGTCCATCACCCGCTCGGCCACGTCCTGGCCCTTGCGGAAGGCACCGGATTGCCAGAGCATCGCGTCGACCAGCGTCGTCTTGCCGTGGTCGACGTGGGCGACTATCGCGATGTTGCGGAGATCATCTCGAGTGGTCATGGGCAGCAGGAGGTTAGGAAAGAAGAGGCCCGCCAGTTGGCGGGCCTCTTACTGCTTAAGTGCGGTGCGCGACTACGAGGTCTGCTGGACGCTCGCCGCGGCCGGGCCCTTGGGCCCTTCCTCGGACTCGTAGCTCACCTTGGCGCCCTCCGTGAGGGACTTGAATCCCTCGCCGAGGATCGCGCTGTGATGCACGAAGACGTCCTTAGAGCCGTCGTCGGGTGTGATGAACCCGTAGCCCTTGTCGTCGCTGAACCACTTGACTGTTCCAGTGGGCATATTGCCTCCACTTGATGTGCTGC
This sequence comes from Solirubrobacterales bacterium, assembly GCA_035701465.1. GTDB lineage: Bacteria > Actinomycetota > Thermoleophilia > Solirubrobacterales > 70-9 > VRUE01. The sequence continues at coordinate 16,992 of DASSMU010000135.1, read as the reverse complement.
GAACGCGGAGGCTTCCGTAAAGCAACGACGCGAGCGCTAGACACGACTTTTGCCGGATATCAATCCGACCTAACGCCGGGGACGGTAGCAGGCAATCGGCGTCCACGCGTCTCTCAACGGGCCGGTAGTAGGGGGCGGCAGTCGTGTTTGAGAAACCGCTGGCTCGAGCCGATACCGTGACCGGGATGTCCAAAAGGCAAGGATTGCGCGCAACTGTCGCACGGCTCGCATGCTGGTCGACAGCCGTAGCGCTGCTTGCCGTGCCGACTTCTGTAATGGCGATTACCGGTCCCCCGAGCGGCCTCTCGCCACGCCTCGCCGAGCTGGCGAAGCCCGCGGTGCGCTCGAGCTCGCACGCGGCCCAAGCGGCAAGGCTGGGACTTGCCCGGGAGGCCCCCGGCAGCCTGCTGCGCGAGGGAAACCGGGTCCTGGTCTACGTGCGCTTCGACCACGGTGCCGCGGCCGGGGTCGACGCCTTGCGAGCCGCGGGCGCGGAGATCTCCGATGCCAGCCGGCGCTACCAGACGGTCACCGCCGCGATCAGGCCTGTGGATCTGACCGGTGTCGCCGCGGTCCCCGGCGTCGCCGGGGTCACCGAGGCGCTGGCGCCGGTCGCCGCCGCGTCGAGCTGCCCCGCCGGGACCGTCGTCTCGGAGGGAGTCGAACAGTTGAACGCAGGGGAAAGCCCGGGGGAAGCACGCGATGAATTCTCCGTCGACGGCGAAGGCGTCACCGTCGGCATCCTCTCGGACTCCTTCGATCAGGCAACGGAGGCGGCTGACGGCAGCGGTCCGATCGAAACCACTGCGACCGACGACGCCAAAAGCGGCGACCTTCCGGGAACGGGGAACACGTGCTCCGGACAGGGAACCCCCGTCTCGGTCCTCGAAGCAGACAAACCCGAACTCGGGGAAGAACCGGCGGACGAGGGCAGGGCCATGGCGCAGATCGTCCATGACATCGCGCCCGGGGCCAACCTCGACTTCGCCTCCGCCTTCAACGGCGAAGCCTCCTTTGCGAAAAACATCGAAAAACTCGCCACCGCCGGCGCCAAGGTGATCGCCGACGACGTCTTCTACCTGGAAGAGCCGTTCTTCCAGGACGGCCCGGTTGCGGTTGCGGTCAACAAAGTCGTCAATGGGGGAGCGACTTTCCTCTCCGCCGCCGGCAACGACAACCTCTTCGACCCCGAAGGCCACGAAATCGCTTCCTGGGAAACGCCGGAATACAGGGACTCGGGAGCCTGCCCGGTCGAAGTGGAGGCGATCAAAGGCGCGAACACGAACCACTGCCTCGACTTCAATCCCGGCTCGCAGACAGACCGGACGTTCGGGGTCAAAGTCGCGCCGGGCGGGGACCTCACGGTCGACCTGCAATGGGACGAACCCTGGAACGGAGTCGAAACCGACCTCGACGCTTACCTGCTCGACGCCAACGGGCGGCTGATCGCGCCTTCGACTTCCGCGGAAGACAACATCGGCATCAGCCAGAAGCCGCTCGAGGTCGTCCAGTGGGAAAACGAAAGCAGCTCGCAGCGAACCGTGCAGCTCGTGATCAACCGCTTCTCGGGCGAAAGCCCGCGCCTCAAGTTCGGCCTGCTGGAGAACGGTTTCGGCGTCGCGGCCACCGAGTATCCGCGGTCGACCGGCGAAGACGTCGTCGGCCCGACGATCTTCGGCCACAGCGGAACCGCGAAGGCGATCTCGGTAGGCGCCGTGCCGTTCGACGACTCGGAAGAACCCGAGAGATACTCCTCGCGGGGGCCGGTGAGGCATGACTTCGGGCCGGTTGCCGGGAGCAAAGCCGCCGCGCCTATCGCTGAAGAAATCGTCGCCAAGCCCGACGTCGTGGCGACGGACTGCGGCCGGACGACGTTCTTCGCGAGCTTCGAAGCTGGGGGATGGCACTTCTGCGGCACTTCGGCCGCCGCGCCGCATGCCGCCGGCGTGGCGGCGTTGATGCTGGAGGACGACTCGGCGGCGACGCCGAATGAAATCCAGACGGCGCTGCAGGACGGCGCCGATGCTGTCGGCGCATTCGGCCCCTGTGCCGTCGGGGCCGGCCTGGTCGAAGCCGTGGGGGCGATCGAAGCACTGCCCAGCCCACCCCCTTTCGCGCCGGCGGAAAAATGTGCGACACCGGAACCCGAAGGGTCCGTGGAAGAAGCGCAGGCTCCGGGCAACTGGGGATTGGAAACGCCGCCGCCCTCTCCTCCCGTGACACAGGCGCCGGAACCGGTCAAACCGAGCCTCGCCGCGCCGCGCACGTTCATCCGTTCTCACCCCGCCAAGCTGATCCGCACCCGTGCGCGGACCGTGGCCGTGGTCTTCCGCTTCGGCTCCGACGAGTCCGGCGTCACCTTCGCCTGCCGGATCGACGGTGGCCTCTTCCGTTCCTGCCCGCAAAGGCTGGTGCGCCGGTTCGGCACCGGTCCGCACACCCTGCGCGTGGTGGCCTTCGATGCGGGCGGCAACGGGGACCGCACCCCTGCCGTCTACCACTTCCGGGTCAAGCGGATCTCCTGAGGCCGAGCCTCACCGAGCCGTCCCGGCAGCGCCGCGGCGGGCGATCCGGTGCCCGGCGAAGAGCAGCCCGAGCAGCGCCGCGGCGCTGCCGATGACGAGCGGGTCGGTGAGGCTGAGCCCTTCCAGCCTGGTGCCGAAGTAGACCGAGATCGCCGTGATCGGCAGGTAGCCGACCACGGTCGTCCAGGCGAAGCGCCAGAGCGGGACGCGGGCCGCCCCGGCGGCGTAACAGACGAGGCTGAAGGGGACGATCGGGATCAGCCGCACGGCGAGCAGGAGGGTGACGCCGCCGCGCTCGATCATCGCCTCGGTGCGCTCGAAGCGCTCGGTGCCGAACCAGCGGTCGAGCAGCGGTCGCGCAACCGACCGGCCGATCGCGAAGCAGAGCAGCCCGGAAAGCAGCCAGCCAGCCATCGTCAGGGCCAGGGCCGGGAAGAAGCCGTATACGAACCCCGCCGCCGCGTCGACGATCTCAGCCGGGTAGAAGACGAAGGCGTGGATCAGCGTGAGGCCGAGGATCAGCAGCGGCCCCGCGGCCCCGAGGCTGTCGAGCTGGCTGCGCACCTCGGCCGAATCGCCGTGGAACGCGGCGACTACCGCATCGTGCAGCGCCGGCACGGCGAAGATCAAGCCCGCGAGCAGCGCGACCCCGGCCAGGGTGGTGCCGACGGCAAGGAGTGACGGCTTCGGGTTCTCCATGCGTTGAGTATCGCCGGGAGGCAAAGGCCCCGCCGCCGGCGCCCGGGGGTGCTGTCACGGTTCTGTGTCGTCTCTTGCGTGCTACCCCCGCAGGCGCTCGGCGAGGCCCGAGTAGCGGCGGCCGCTGTCGTCGCGGCGCACGGCTCCCTCCATGGCGATGCGGTTGCCTACCACGATGCAGGCCCGTCGCGCCCGGGTTATCGCCGTGTAGAGCAGCGGGCGGGTGAGCATCCCGGCGTTGGAGCTGTGGCAGACGGCAACCACGACCGGCACCTCACAGCCCTGCGACTTGTGGACCGAGATCGCATAGGCGAGGCGCAGCGTGCCGGTTTCCTGGAAGGGAACGGTCAGCGTCCGGTCGTCGTCGGTGAGCAGGGTGATCGTCTCCTGCTCGCGGTCGACGCCGTCGAGGAAGATGATCGAGCCGTTCATCAGTCCCAGCTCGTGCGAGTTGCGGGTCTGGATCAGGCGGTCGCCGAGCCGGAAGCGCTCGTCCACCTGCTCGCCATCGGGGTTGAGGCGGGCTCGCAGCTGCTCGTTGAGGGCATTGATCCCGACCGGTCCTTTGTAGACCGGGGCCAGCACCTGGATGTCGCGGATCGGGTCGACGCCGAAGTGGCCGGGCGCCCGCTCGGCGACCATCTCCACCACCGCGTCCCGAAGCTGCGCCGGGTTGCGCCGCTCGAGGAAGACGAAGTCATGCTCCTGGTCGTCCTCGGGCTTCAGGTGCGGGGTGCGGCCCTGGTTGATCTCGTGCGCCGCGGTGGTGATCATCGACTCGGCCGCCTGGCGGAAGATCTCCGTCAGCCGCACCACCGGCGCCCGCTCGGACACGATCAAGTCCTCGAACGGCTTGCCGGCCCCGATCGGCGGGAGCTGGTCCGCGTCGCCAACGAAGACGACGTGGGTCGACTCGGCGAGGCCGCCGAGCAGCATCTCGATCAGACGCAGGTTGAGCATTGAGGACTCGTCGACGACGACGAGGTCCACCGGCAGCGGCCGGCCCGGCTTGAAGTCCGGTTCCTTCCCCGGCGCCCATCCGAGCATGCGATGGATCGTTTCCGCCTCGTGCCCCGTGGTTTCCTGCAGGCGGCGGGCGGCCCGCCCGGTCGGCGCACAGAGGGCGAAGCTGACCTTCGCCGCCTCGGCCTCCTCGACGATCGCCTTCGTGCTGGCTGTCTTGCCCACCCCGGGACCGCCGGTCAGAACCGAGACCCGCGCCTTGAAGGCGCCGTGCACGGCTGCCCACTGCTCGTCGGTCAGCTGGTTGCCTTCGGCGTCTTCGGGCGGCTCCTCGGCCGGCTCGTGCTCGAGCTGCGGTGGCGCGGCCAGGCGGGCCGCCAGCGTCCGCGCCACGGCCAGCTCGCACTCGTGCGTGCGCCTTCGGTAGGCGCGCCCCTCGTCCAGCAGCAGCCCGTCGGCGGCGACGAGGACATCGGGATCGGGTTGCAGCCCCAACAGCTTGCCGACCTGACGGGCGAGCTCGTCCACGGGCAGGTAGGTGTGTCCCCTCTGCTCGGCCTCGGCGAGGACGTAGATCGCTGCGGCCTGGGCGCGGCGGTCGGACTCGAGGGGCACGCCACCGGCGAGGGCGATCCGGTCGGCACGGAGGAAGCCGACGCCGTCGACCTCGGTCAGCCGGTAGGGGTCCTCGTGCAGGACCCCCAGCGACTCCTCGCCGAAGTGAGCGTGGATCGGGCTCGCCAGGTGGGCCAGACCGTGCGGGGCCAGCTGGACGTGGAGGTCGCGGATCGCGCGCGACTCGTTCCAGGCCTCGGCCGCTTCCGCCGCCTGGTCGTCGCTGACGCCGGACAGCGAGGCGAAGGCGCGGTGAGGGTCCTCGGAGATCGCCTGCAGGACGCGCTCCCCATGCAGGTCGGCGAGGCGCTCGGCGCGGGCCTGGCCGATGTTGCGCAGCGAGGTGAGGTAGCGGATGTGGCCCTCGCGGTCGGTCGGGTCCAGAGGCCGGGCGCTTCGCACCTGCAGCTGGCGCCCGTAGCGCTTGTGGTTCGTCCACTCGCCGCTGACCTCGGCGCGTTCACCCGCCGCGAGATGCGCGACGGGCCCGACCAAGACCATCTTCTCGCCTGTCCTGGTGTCTTCGGCTCGCAGCACCGCGTAGCTGCGGTCATCGGCGCACCAGGTGACCGTCAATACTTCGACCGTGCCCAGGTGCCCGGTCGCATCCGCGTCGAAGAGGGTCGCCGTCTCGTCCACACGACAAAGCTAGCCTGCCCTCAAGATGGGCAGCCGGGAGGAAATGTACGGACTCTGCGACAGCTGCGTGCACCAGAAGCTGGTGCCGAACACGCGCGGCTCGGTCTTCTCGCTCTGCCTGCGCTCGCGCACCGATCCGCGCTTTCCCCGCTACCCGCGGGTCCCGGTCGCCTCCTGCCCCGGCCACGAGTCGCGTGACCGGGGCGGGGGAGGCGAGCCTTCGCCTCGGAGTTCTGTCTAGCTTGTCGCCATCGGGTCCGGCTCGCCCAGCTTTGTGATGTCGGGCGCCTCATAGGACTCGCCCACCTTGCCGCCGAGGACGAGGATGCGGATGCCCTCTGCGCCGGGGTAGACCTTGCGCATCACGCCGGGGCCGACCCTGGCGACGTGGTTGGAGTCGAGCGGGAAGCGCTCGCCGGCGATGTCGATCTCTCCGCCGCCGCGCAGGGTCACGTAGACCTCCTCCTGGCCGTCCTGCTCGTGGTCGTGTTCGGGGTAGTTCTCGTAGTTCGGGGGCATGTCGATGATCTGCATGCCGAACGATTCGACGCCGAGCTCGGCCCGGGCGCGCTTGAAGGCGCCGCCGAAGACGGCCTCCATCTCATCGATTTTCTTCACCGCGTGTCCGCTCATGTCGCCTCCGTGGAAGTCGAGGTTGGTCCTGCCTGGACCGGGAGCGCGATCCTAGCCGATTTGCACGAACGTTCGTGCTTTTATGTACCCTGGCCAGGTGAGCGCCGTTGTCCAGACACCGGCTGGGGAGGCAGTCGCAACCGGCAAAGGGGCCGAGACCCGGGCTGCGATCCTCGATCGCGCCGTCGACCTCGCCTCCGCCGAAGGCCTGGAGGGGCTGACGATCGGACGCCTCGCGACCGAGCTGGAGATGAGCAAGAGCGGCCTCTTCGCCCACTTCGGCTCCAAGCAGGAGCTGCAGCTCGCCACGGTGGAGGCCGCGGCGAACCGCTTTCGCGCGGCAGTGCTCGAGCCTGCCCTCGACTCCCCCGACGGCGCCCCGCGCCTGCGGGCGATGGCCGACAGCTACCTGGCGTACCTCGACGGCGGTGCTTACTCGGGCGGCTGTTTCTGGGCCGCGACCTCGGCAGAGTACGACGACCGGCCCGGCCCGGTGCGCGACGCGATCGCTGCCGCACTCGATACCTGGCTCGGCGAGCTCGAGCGCCAGGCCCGCGTCGCCGGCGTGGCCGATCCCGGCCGTCTAGCTTTTGAGTTGTTCGCGGTCGTGATGGGCGCCAATTCCCGCTTCCGGCTTTCCGGCGATCGCCGGGTCTTCGAGTACGCCGGTGCCGTCGTCGACCGCCTGCTCGGAGAGCTGCCGGGATGAGCGAGGGGGGAGCGGTGGACGACGCGATGGCCGCGGACTTCGTCCGCCGCTTCGCCGAGTACTGGCAGGCGCCGACGCCGGAAGGCCTCGACTCGGTGCTGGCGACGCGAGTGCGCGCGACCGCGCCGATGACCCCCGCGACCCACACGCTCGAGGAAGCGCGGCGGGTGTTCGCCGACCTGTTCGAGCTGATCGACGACCTGACCGCCGAGGTGCACCGGTGGGGCGCCACTGCCGATGGCGTCCTGATCGAGTTCACCCTCAGCGGCATGGCCGGCGGCAGGCCGATCTCCTGGGACGTGGTCGATCGCTTCGTCCTCGGCGAGGACGGCCTCGCGACCGAACGCGTCACCTACTTCGACTCCGCCCCGATCGTCCTCACAGCGATCCGCCGCCCGCGGGCTTGGCCGGCATTCCTGCACAGCCGCCTGCGTCAGCTGCGCCGCTGACCCCGGCGGCCGGACGCTCAGTCGAGCAGGCCGACCTGGCGCAGGATCGAGACGGAGTCCGAGTAGACGTCCTTGCGCTTGATCAGGCCATCCTCGAACGGGATCACGTCGACGCCGTTCCAGCTGACCGTGCGACCCGTCGGCGCCGCCTCCAGGTTGCCCCGCCGCATCGTCTGGGAATGGGTGGCGGTCGCCGTCCACTCCTGGGTGACCACCCCCTCGCGCACGTAGAGGCGCCGGGTCTCGAACCTCATATCGGGCCAGGCCGCGAAGATCCTGGTGATGTGACCCCGCACCTCCTCGCCCCGCGCCGACTCACCCGCCGTGTGGTTGGCGAAGACCATGTCGGGAGCGTGCATAGCGACGATCGCGTCGAGGTCCTGCGAGTTCCAGGCATCGTTGTAACGCCCGATCGCCTCGGTCAGCGCCTCAATGCCGTCGCGCTCGTCCATGCAGGGACTGTAGCCCGAGATCGACCCGCGCGAAAGTCGGCACATTTGGCGCGCCCCACGTGCGTCGGGACGGGCTAGCGTCAGGTGCACGATGCCTCCGCTAGTTCTTGACATCAGATGACAACAACTCTAACATCACGCATCATGCCCCGCACGACATTCGACCTCGATGCGACAGTCCTCGCCGATCTGCGTCGTCGTGCCGCGACGGAAGGAAAGAGCATGGGCCAGGTTGCCTCCGAGCTGCTGGCCGGAGGTTTGAGCGAAGAGCGGCCCACCGAGTCGCGGCCGTTGCGCTGGGCGAGCAAGGAGATGGGCCCGTTCAAGGTCGACCTCGAGGACAAGGAGGCCGTCTGGAACCTCATCGACAGGGAGGAAACCGAAAGGGGCGCAGGATGAGCGCGGCTATCGATACCAACATCCTGCTCTATGCTGCGAACTCGAGCAGCGAGGCCCATGAAACGTCTTATGCCTTGGTCGAGCGCCTCGCGCGCGGTCCCGAGCTCCTCTACGTGTTCTGGCCGGTGGCGATGGGGTTTCTGCGGCTCTCGACCAATCCCGCGGTCACCGACGATCCCCTTTCCCCATCCGAGGCGCTCTCCTCGCTAGGGGACCTGATCGAACGCGATCACGTCCGCACTCCCGGCGAGGCACCGAACTTCCTCGCCGTCTACCGGGAAACCGCCACGGCTGCCACCCGCGGAAAGGACGTCACCGACGCCCACATCGCCGCTCTGATGCGACAGCACGGCGTCAACACGATCTACACCCGCGACCGCGACTTCCGCCGCTTCGACGGGATCCGGATTGAGGACCCGTTCGCCTCCCAAGCCGGCGCGTAGGCGTCGTTAGGGTTTACGCCACCGGAAACGAAGCCGAGGAGGCATGGAGTGGACGTTGCGATCGGATTGCCCAATGCGGTGCCCGGGACTACGGGAGCGCAGCTGGTCGAGTGGGCGCGGCGGGCCGAGGTGCGGGGGTTTTCGAGCCTGGGGACGATCGACCGCATCGCCTATGAGAACTACGAGCCGCTGGCTGCGCTCGCCGCCGCGGCCGCCGTCACCGAGCGGATCGGGCTCTGTACCTCGGTCCTGCTGGGGCCGCTGCGCTCCAACGCCACCGAGCTGGCCAAGCAGGCACTCAGCGTGCAGGCGCTCTCCGGCGGCCGCTTCACGCTCGGCATCGGCCTCGGCGGTCGCGACGACGACCATGAGATCAGCGGGATCGAGACTCGCGGTCGCGGCCGCCGCCTCGACGCGATGCTGGAGCGGATCGAGGAGGTCTGGTCCGGCGGGAAGGTCGGTCCGTCGATCGAGGGCTCGCCCGGCCTCGTGGTCGGCGGTCACGCCGACGCCTCCTTCGTCCGCGCCGCGCGCTTCGGCGATGGCTGGATCGCCGCCGGCACGGGGCCGGAGCAGTTCGCCGATGGCGCCGGCAAGGCGAGGGCCGCCTGGTCGGAGGCCGGCCGGGAGGGGGAGGCCCGCACGATGGCGCTCGCCTACTTCTCGCTGGGCGAGCGCGCCGAAGAGGACGCCAGCGCCTACCTCACCGACTACTACGCCTGGCTCGGCGAGGAGATCGCGAATTTCATCGTCGCCGGGGCTGCCAAGGACGCCGAGTCGGTGCAGCGGCAGATCGCGGCCTACGAAGCGGCCGGCTGCGACGAGTTGATCTTCTTTCCCTCCTGCGGCGATGCGGTCCAGGTGGACCTGCTCGCCGGCGCCGCCGGTCTCTGACCCGGTCCGCCTGGGGCCGATGGCCGACGACCTGCAGATCCTCCTCTTCGCCTCGCCGGCCGAGCTGGAGGCGTGGCTGGACGACAACCACGCCGCGGTGGAGGGTGTCTGGCTGAAGATCGCCAAGAAAGGCTCGGGCGTCGAGAGCGTCACCTACGCCGAGGCGCTGGAGCTGGCGCTTTGCTTCGGCTGGATCGACAGTCAGAAGCGCGGCTTCGACGAGAGGCATTTCCTGCAGCGGTTCACGCCGCGACGGCCGCGGGGTAAGTGGTCGCGGATCAACCGCGAGAAGGCTGAAGGGCTGATCGCGGGTGGCGCGATGCGGCCCACCGGGTTGGCCGAGGTGGAGGCGGCGAAAGCCGACGGGCGCTGGGAGGCGGCGTACGCCGGCCAGCGCACAGCCGAGGTTCCCGCGGACCTCCAGCGGGAGCTGGACGAGAACGAGGCCGCCCGTGAGTTCTTTGCAGGGCTCGACGGCGCCAATCGCTACGCGATCCTCTACCGGCTGGAGGAGGCGAAGAAGCCCGAGACACGGCAGCGACGGCTGCAAAAGTTCGTCGGCATGCTGGAGCGAGGCGAGAAGATCCACGGCTGAGCCGCGACCGCAACTGGCCAGTGAAGACCGCGCAGCCGACATTTGCCCCCCTCTGGGGTGGTCAAGGTCGGATGCGTCGCGCTACGGCGCGGATCCGGAGATTCACCGCTATTTCGTGAAAGCCGAGCGAGCCGCCTGCAGGCCTACGCCGGCCTGCTCGAAGTAGCCGTAGGTTCCCTCGTCAAGCAGCTCGCGCGCAGCTTCGACGGCGGCGCCGAGAGCGGCATAGGCAAAGGCGCCGCCGACCGAGATGCGGCGGACTCCGGCAGAGGCCAGCTCGGACACGGAGGGGGCGCCGGGCCGGCCCAGGACGTTGACTGGGAGATCGACCGAGGAGACGAGCTGGCGGATGTCCTCGAGCCGGACCAGGCCGGGTGCATAGAGGACGTCGGCGCCGGCCTCCTGGTAGGCCTGCAGGCGGGCGATCGTGTCGGCCAGGTCGGTGACGCCGTATAGGTGATTCTCTGCCCGCGCCGTGAGGACGAGTCGTATTGGACCGCCGTGTGCGACCTCGGCAGCCGCGGCCACTCGCTCGGCGGCGAGGCCGATGTCGTAGATCGCTTCAGCGCGGCGGCTGTAGTCCTCGATCGACGCTCCGGCCAGGCCGGCGTCGAGGGCGAGCCGGATCGTCTCGGCAACCCCCTCGGGGTCGTCGGCGAAGCCGTTCTCGAGGTCGGCGGAGACCGGCAGCTCGGTCGCCTCGACGATCGCGGCGGCGCTGGCGATCGCCTCCTCGACACTCATCGACCCGTCCAGCCGGCCCAGGGTCGCCGCGGAGCCGCCGCTCGTCGTCGCCAGCGCCTGGAAGCCGAGCGAGGCAAGCAGCTTCGCCGAGCCCGGATCCCACGGATTCGGGAGCAGCAGCAGCTCCTCGCCGCTGTGCAGGGCCAGGAATCTCTCGGCACGATCGGCTTGCCCGCTCATCCGGACCTCGAATCTACCCGTTCCGGCCAGCCCGCCAGCCCGGCCGTACACTCGCTTCATGGACCGCGAGCTTCTCGCCCGAACCCTTGCCGAAGCCAAAGAGCCTGACTACCGCGCCGCTCAGGTTTGGGAGTGGGTGGCGCGCGGGGCCCGCTCCTACGAGGAGATGACGAACCTGCCGGCGCCGCTGCGCGAGCGGCTGGCTGCCGAGGTGCCGCTCTCGACCCTCAGCGTGGAGGCCGAGGCGAAGTCCGACGACGGCACCGTCAAGGTCCTCTTCCACACCGACGATGGTCGCCCGATCGAGGCGGTGCTGATGCGCTACCGCGACGGGCGGCGCTCGGTCTGCCTCTCCTCGCAGTCGGGCTGCCCGCTGACCTGCTCGTTCTGCGCCACCGGGCAGATGAAGTTCGGTCGCAACCTCAGCGCCGACGAGATCCTCGACCAGGCGCTGCACTTCCGCCGCACCGAAGCGATCGACCACGTCGTCTTCATGGGCATGGGGGAGCCGACGATGAACCTCGACGCTGTGCTCGGTGCCTGCGAGCGGCTGCCAGACCTCGGTGTCACCCACCGCCGCACCGCGATCTCGACGGTCGGCTGGGTGCCCGGCATCGACCGCCTCGCTGAGTGCGAGATGCCGGTCAGCCTCGCCCTCTCCCTGCATGCCCCCAACGACGGCCTGCGCTCGCAGCTGATGCCGGTCAACGACCGCTACCCGCTGGCCGAGGTGCTCGCCGCCTGCGAGCGCTACCGGGCGCGCCGCCGCCGCAAGGTCTTCGTCGAGTACGTGATGCTCGACGGCGTCAACGACCTGCCCGAGCACGCCCGCCAGCTCGCCGAGCTGCTCGATCCGCGTACCTACAAGGTCAACCTGATTCCCTACAACCCGACCGGCGCCTACGACGGCTCCTCCCCCGAGCGGATCGAGGCCTTCCGGGCGATCCTCGCCGAGCACCGCCTCACCGCCACCGTCCGCCTTACCCGCGGCCGCGATATAGCCGCCGCCTGCGGCCAACTGGCGGCTGGCGCTAGCACTCGGTAGGCCTTCGAGGGATCGCTCCCCAGGCCGCTTCGCGGGAGTTCCTGGGGAGCGATCCCTCGAAGGCCTCGGCAACCAAGCGAGCTTGGGAAGCTTTGAAGATGTTTGGCCAGTTAGCCAACTAGGATTGAGACAGTGCCCGTCGAGACCCCTGCAAAGCCGTCCGAGCGCGTCGAGCCCCCCCGGCAACTGAGCGCCAACCCGGTGCGTCGCGTCGCCGAAGACGTGCGCGCGGAGATCAGCGTGCGGCGCCGCGGCGCCTACCCGCCCGGGCCGAAGAACTTCGACTTCGGCCGCACCCTGCAGGCGGCGCGCGACCCGCTGCCGCTGCTCCTCTCCCTCTACGAGGAGTACGGACCGATCTTCAGCACCCGGCTTCTCCATCACCCGGTGATCTTCATGCTCGGCCCCGAGGCCAACCACTTCATCACCGTCGCCCATCCCGAGAGCTTCCACTGGCGCGAGTCGAGCTTCGGCGACCTGATCCCGCTGCTCGGCGACGGCCTGTTGACGATCGACGACGCCTACCACGACCGGGCGCGGCAGATCATGATGCCGGCCTTCCACCGCGAGCAGGTCTCCGCCGCGGTCGAGGCGATGACCGAGGAGGCGGCTCCCGCGATCGAGCGCCTGCGCCCCGGTCAGGTCGTCGACATATACGAGTGGATGCGGGGGCTGGCGATGCGGATCGCGATGCGGGCGCTGCTCGGGCTCGACCCCGACGAGGCCGGCAAGGGAGCCGCCGCCGCGGAGCACTTTGAGCGGGCGCTGGGCTTCTACGGCACCGACTTCCACCTGCGCCTGCTGCGCGGGCCCGGCTCGCCCTGGTCGAAGATGGTGCGCTCGCGCGCCGTCCTCGACGAGATCGTCTACGACGAGATCGCTCGCCGCAGGGCGGACCCGGACGAGGGTCGCCGCGACATCCTCAGCCTGCTGCTAGGCGTGCGCGACGAGGCCGGCGAGGGCTTCTCGGCCAAGGAGGTGCGCGACCAGGTGATGACGCTGATGTTCGCCGGCCACGACACCTCGACCTCGACCCTCACCTTCATGATGCACGAGCTGGCCCGTCATCCGGACGTCGTTGCGAAGCTCTGCGAGGAGCAGGACCGGGTACTGGACGGCGCGACCCCGGACATCGACGTCCTCGAGCGCGAGATGCCCTACCTCGAGATGGTGCTCGACGAGGTGCTGCGGCTTTACCCGCCGGCCTGGATCGGGCCGCGGCGGGCGGTGCGCGACTTCGAGTTCAACGGCCACAGCGTCCGCCACGGGGCCTACGTCAACTACAGCTCCTGGGCAAGCCACCGCATCCCCGAGGTCTTCCCGGACCCGGAGGCGTTCATCCCCGAGCGCTTCACCCGCGAGCGCAAGGCGGCGCTGCCGCGCGGCGCCTACGTGCCCTTCGGCGGCGGCCAGCGGATCTGCATCGGCAAGCGCTTCGGCCAGACCGAGGTGAAGCTGGTGGCGACGATGCTGCTGCAGCGCCTGCGCCTCGACGCGATGCCCGGCCGGGCGATGACCGTCCGCCAGATGCCGACGCTCTCCCCCCGCGGCGGCCTGCCGATGCGCGTGCTGCCCCGCGAGTAACCTCGCCGGAAGATGAGCGAGGCCCTCACCGTCGCCATGTTCCTAGCACGGGCCGAAGAGGCCTGGCAGCCGGTCCTCCTCGGCGGCCTGATCCCGATCCTAGGCCTAGCCGGCCTCGGCTACCTACTCTTCCGCGCCGTCCGCGACAACGACGAAAGCAACGAGTAGAACCCAAGCCTACGGCGAGGGAGAGCCGGGTCAGGGGTGGAGCGTCTTGTACTTTTTCGTCAATTCGAGTCGAGGCGCCAAGCCCTAATCCGTCCCACCGAAAAAGTTAAGCGGAACCCCTGACCCGGCTCTCCCGGGCGCTTACTTAATGAAGAGCATCTCCTCGTACTTAGGCAACGGCCAGAGATCGTCGGCGACGACCTTCTCCAGCTTGTCGGCCGCCTCGCGCACCCTGCCCATCGCGGCCAGCTGCTTGTCGCGGGCGTGGATCGCGCCCTCGATGCCCTCGAGCTCGACCGGGTCGGCGTTCGCCGCTCCCAGCTCGTCGAGGCCGCCGATCAGCTCGTCGACCAGCCCACTCGCTTCGGTCGCGAGCGAGGAGACTTCCGCCTCCTTGATCAGCGCCAGGTAACGCAGCGCCGCCGGCAGGATCATCGTCTTGGCGATCGAGAACGTCGTCTCGGCCTCGATGTTGGCGCGCAGCGCGTACTGCTCGGCTGCGACCTCGAAGCGAGACTCCAGCTCGCGCTTGGAGAGAACTTTGTAGTTCTCGAAGGCGGCCACGGTCTGGTCGCTGAGCATCTCCGGCAGCGCGTCGGGCGTCGTCTTCAGGTTCTTCAGCCCGCGCTGCTCGGCCTCGGCGTGCCACTCCTCGGAGTAGTTGTCGCCGCCGAAGACGATCTGCTTGTTGGCGAGGTAGGAGTCCTTGACGATTTCGGCGACAGCCTCGGCGACATCCTTGCCGCCGCTCGTCTTCTCGCCGAGCTTGTCGGCCAGCTCGTCGATCGCCTCGGCGACGATCGTGTTCAGCACCGTGTTCGGGAAGGCCAGCGACTGGCTCGCGCCGAGCGCCCGGAACTCGAACTTGTTGCCGGTGAAGGCGAAGGGCGAGGTCCGGTTGCGGTCGCCGCCGTGCATCGGCAGCGAGGGCAGCACCGTTGCCCCCAGGTCGAGGAAGGAGGCCGGCGTGTGCGGATCGCCTTCGCCGGTCGAGATCGCGTCGAAGACCCTCTCCAGCTCGCTGCCGAGGAAGATCGAGATGATCGCCGGCGGCGCCTCGTTGGCGCCGAGACGGTGGTCCTGGCCGATGTTGGCGGCCGAGGCCCGCAGCAGGCCCTGGTGCTTGTTGACGGCCTGGATCACCGCCGCGCAGAAGAAGAGGAAGTGGATGTTGTCGGCGGGGGTGTCGCCCGGCTCGAGCAGGTTGCTTCCCGCGTCGGTTCCCATCGACCAGTTGTTGTGCTTGCCGGAGCCGTTGACGCCGGCGAAGGGCTTCTCGTGCAGGAGGCAGACGAAGCCGTAGCGCCGCGCCACGTTTTCCATCGTGCGCATCGTCAGCTGCTGGTGGTCGGAGCCGACGTTGGAGTTCTCGAAGACCGGCGCGATCTCGTACTGGCCGGGCGCGACCTCGTTGTGACGGGTCTTGACCGGGATGCCGAGCTTGCGCATCTCCAGCTCCGACTCCATCATGAAGGCGAGCACCCGCTCGGGGATCGTGCCGAAGTAGTGGTCGTCGAGTTCCTGGCCCTTCGGCGGCTTGGCGCCGAAGAGGGTGCGGCCGGTCGAGATCAGGTCGGGGCGCTCGAAGAAGTACTGCTCGTCGATCAGGAAGTACTCCTGCTCGGGGCCGACCGTGGTGAAGACGCGAGTGCTCTCCTCGTCGCCGAGCAGCTTCAGCGCCTTGATCGCGGAGCGCGAGAGGGCGTCCATCGAGCGCAGCAGCGGGATCTTCGCGTCCAGGGCCTCGCCGGTCCAGGATGCGAAGGCGGTCGGGATGCAGAGCAGGGTGCCGTTCGGGTTCTCGAGCACGAAGGCGGGGCTGGTCGGGTCCCAGGCGGTGTAGCCGCGCGCCTCGAAGGTGGCGCGGACGCCGCCGGTGGGGAAGGACGAGGCGTCGGGCTCGCCCTGAATTAGCTCTTTGCCTGAGAAGCCGGCCAGCGCCTTGCCTTCGCCGCCTTTGGGCTCGAAGAAGGAGTCGTGCTTCTCGGCGGTGGAGCCGGTCAGCGGCTGGAAGACGTGGGTGAAGTGGGTGGCGCCCTTCTCCAGCGCCCAGTCCTTCATCGCCCCCGCGACCGCGTCGGCGGTGTCGGCGTCGATCGCGTCGCCCTTCTCGAGCGCGCTCTGGAGCTTCTCGAAGACGTCGCCGGGCAGGCGTTCGCGCTGCACGACGATGGAGAAGACGTTGGCGCCGAAGGCTTCGTTCTCCGGCTGGGTCAGGTCAATCGCGCCGATGCCCCCTCCGTTGGAGCTCCACTGCGCTGCGGTCACGTTCTGCTGGCGGATACGGGTCATCGCTCTGGTCGTCCCTCGCTTGGCATCGCACCCGGTCGGCGGGCACGGTCGGTTACCGGTCCACTCCCACTACAAGAGCCAAAAGAGCCTAATGCCAATGCCTCGAAGATGCCTTTGTACCCGGGTACAAGGTTCGCCTCCGGAGCTTGTACCTCCCGTCGCCAGGGCGTGTCTGAGCTAAACCGCGGTATATCGGGGGTTAGCTCAGACACGCCCCCCGGGAAGCGCACGGAACGCGTGCGGAAGGCGCACCGGTAGCCTTCGGCCGCCCCCGACCTGAGGAGTTCAAGCCAAATGTTCGTTTCCAAGGCCGCCGTCGTCGGCGGCGGCACCATGGGCGGTGAGATCGCGCAGGCGATCGCCGCTGCCGACATCCCCGTCGTCGTCAAGGACATCGACCAGAAGTTCGTCGACGCTGCGGTCGAGAAGGCGCGCGCCGTTACCGAGGGCCAGCTGACTCGCCTGGTCAAGAAGGAGAAGCTGAGCCAGGAGCAGGCCGACGCTCGCCTTGCCGAGGTGATGGGCAACGTCATCGGCACCACCTCCTACGAGGAGTTCGGCGACGTCGACTTCGTGATCGAGGCGGTGCCGGAGAAGATGGAGATCAAGCAGGCCGTCTTCCGCGAGCTCGACGCGGCGACGCCGGGGCACGCGATCCTCGCCTCGAATACATCTTCGCTCTCGATCTCCGAGATGGGCGAGACGACGCTGCGGCCGGACAAGGTCGTCGGCTTCCACTTCTTCTACCCGGCCTCGGTGATGCCGCTGGTCGAGGTGATCGCCGGCGAGGACACCTCCGAGGAGACCGCCACGGTCGCCTACAACTTCGCCCAGGCGATCAAGAAGCAGCCGATCGTCTGCGGCGAGGTGCCGGGCTTCGTCGTCAACCGCATCCTGATGGCGACGATCGGCGAGATCTGGCGCGCCCAGGAGGAGCAGGGCCTCTCGCTGAAGGCGATCGACG
>DASSMU010000134.1:0-16515 GCA_035701465.1 Solirubrobacterales bacterium | reverse complement strand
CCGCCGACGGGACGAAATCCGGAACCTGGTTCCGGATTTCGTCCCGTCGGCGGGTGGTTTTGGGGCGCGCTGGTGGCGTTGGCGCTTGTGCTTGTCGCCACCGATCGGTCGGACGCGGCATTGCGGGACCCCGCGCGCCTGTTTGCCTGGGGCCTTGCCTTCCTCGTCGTGGTCGTGCCGGCGGGGCTTCTGCTCGCCCGTGCACGCGGAGCGCGGCGGGGGACGGTCGTCGGCGGGTTCGCCGCGCTGGCGCTGCTCGTCGTCGCAATCGGCTACCCGGTGCAGCGCCACTACCTGGAGCACCGCTTCCTCAACGACGTCCCGGCAGAAGAGCGCATCCCCGGCGCCCACCTCGACTCGGCCTACACCTGGGCCCGCGACATCGCCGACGCCCGCATCGGCCTCGCCGGAACCACCGCCGGCTTCCTCCAGTACGGCTTCTACGGCACCAACCTCTCCAACCACGTCGTCTACCTGGGCGAAAAGGGGCCCCACGGCGCCTACAACGCGATCCCCACCTGTACTGCCTTCCGCGCCGCTGTCAACGCCGCCAACCTCGACTACCTGGTCACAACCCCCTTCCTCAACTTCATAAACCCCAACGCCCCGATCCTCTCCCCCGAGGCGAAATGGCTACACAACGATCCGGCCGCAAAGCCACTCCTACGCAGCGGCCCAGTCACCGTATGGAAGCTAGAACGCAAGCTCAACCCATCGACATGCGGGCCAGCCAACGCCCCGCTGCACCAGATCCCGAACACGCCCAAGAGCGGATCTCAGTAGGTCGGAACGTCTTGTACTTTTTTGCCAGCCCCGCCCTCGAAAGGCCCCAGCCGACGACCAAAAAAGTTAAGTGGAGACCTACTGAGATCCGCTCTCAGTCATCTGAGTCGCCCGAGTCATCTGACTCAGACGACGCTGCACCCGGACGCCGAATAACGATCTGATCGGCATCGATCCGCACCGTGACCTCCCGCTTGCCGGCCCAGTGCTCGGCATACACGGGATTGTCCTTGACCGCCGGGTCGAGCCAGAGGCCGTAGCCGTCGGTCTCGCCGTGGTCGAAGGTGGCCTCCAAGTCTTTGCGCCGCCCGCGGCCCCCGCGGCGGCCTCGCCGGCGCCTGCGTTTCGGCCGGTCGCCGCCCGCCTCTCCGGAGCGCTCGCCCCGCTCACTCTCTTCGCTCTCCTCGTCAGCCTCGGACTCCTCATCCTCGTCCTCTTCGGGCTCCTCAGCCGCGGCGGCCTCGATCTCGGCCTCGATCTCATCACGCAGATCGACTTCGCCGGATGCGGAGTCCTCCTCGTCGGGGGTGAACCCGTGCTGTTTGCGGAACTCGCGCAGCTCGCTGGTGCTGACTTCGAGCTGGTGGGCGATCCAGGCATCGGTACGGCCCTGGCGGACCCAGGCGCGGATCTGGTTCAGTTGCGGCTTCAGTGAACGTCTGGCCATCGGCGCGCGAGTCTATTCAACCGGGGCGGTCGTGGGCACGGTCGCCAGCCATGGGGTGCGTCATCGAGGTCACTCGGCCACTACGACATCAGGAAGGCGAGCGCCTCGAACATGGACACGATGACGACGACCACGGTCACGGTCAGGCAGACGGCGAGCACGCTGAAGCGCACCTTGCTCTCCTGCTCGCTGCGGGTGATCCGCCGCGCCCGCGAGCGGTTCGCGGCGCGGCGGCGAAGCTGCTCGCGGCGGCGGCGCTCAAGTGATGTCTCCTGCTCGAAGGCCGTCTCGAACTGGGAGATGCTCTGACGCATTCGCATAGATCGGTGGCCCAGTGGGCCGCGGGGGACCGTAGCAAAGGCACCCGAGCCGCCGCGTGGGGAGAATGTGCGATCGGTCACGACAGCCCGGGCCGGCCTAGGTGGGACAGGCGCCCCAGAGCCCCCTACCGGTCCGGGCCGCGCGCAGCTCCAGCCCCCGAAAAAGCGGGGCGAAGCGGTCGTTGGGAGGGATCGTCAGGGAACGGGCGAGGCCGCGGCGGACCAGGCTCGCGTTGACGAAGCGACCTCCCAGATAGACGTAGGCGAGCAACCGGCCGTAGACGTCGCGCCGTTCGACCCCGAAGACGAGACGCACCCGGTGCCCTTCGACGAGCCGGTGGTTGAAGGCCGAGGCGCGCGGGCCGAAGCACTGCACCGGCGTGTCGGGCTTGACCGTCTCCGGCGTGTCGACGCCGATGTAGCGCACGTCCTCCGCCCGTCCGCCGATCCGCGCTTCGATCGTGTCGCCGTCGATAGCCCGGACCACGTAGGCGCGAACCGACGCCGGCCCCTCGTCCGCGTCGCCTCCCTCCCAGGGCCGCAGGATTACCAGCGCCGCGGCAAGAAGCACCACCAAGCTCCCAAGCTGACCACGTCGCCAAAACCCGTGTTCCACGCCCGTCTAAGCCGTGGGGACGAGAATCTCTCCCCCAAGAGCCAATCCGGCAGGGGTGGAGCGTCTTGTACTTTTTCGCGAGCACGGCTCGAGCGCTAGCCCCAGCCGTTGCTCGAAAAAGTTAAGCGGAACCCCTGCCGGATTGGCTCTACGGAATACGACGCACGCTGCTAAGCAGCGTCTCCTTGATCGAGGCGATGATCTCCAGCGCCTCGCTCCACTCGCGCTGCCAGACGTTGCGGCCGAAGATCACTCCCGAGCCGCCTGCCTGCATGATCTCGCGCGTGTGCGTCAGCACCGTCTCGTCGTCGACCTTGGAGCCGCCGGAGAGCACGACCAGGGAGCGCCCGGCGGATTCGACACACTGACGGATCGCCTCGGCCTCGTCGACCTGCATCTCGTTGTAGGGCGCCGGAGCGTCCTTGTCTTTCTCCGGGTTGATCTTCGGCATGTTTAGCTTGACCACGTCGGCGCCCTGCTCCATTGCCATCCGCGCCGCGTAGTCGATCGCGTAGAAGGAGCCGGCGCCGCCCTTGGCGTCGATCGCTTCGCCGCGCGGGTAGGACCAGACGACCAGCGGCATGCCGAAGCGGTCGCAGTCCTGGCGCACCTGGCGCAGCTGGGCAAGGTCCTCGTCCTGGCGCGGCGAGCCGACGTAGAGCGTGTAGCCGACCGCGTCGGCGCCGAGCCGCACCGCGTCCTCGACGCTGGCGTTGCAGGTGGACAAGGCCTGCGCGGAGGAGGGGATGTCGGTCTTGCCGTTGACCTTGAGGATCAGCGGCACCTGGCCGGCGTAGTCGGGGTAGTACTTGGTCGCCATCCCGATCTGGCAGGCGAGGGCGGAGTAGCCGGCCTCGGCGGCGAGCCGGAACTGGTACTCGGGGTCCTTCGAGGCCGGGTTGGGGAAGAAGTCGCGCGGGCCGTGCTCGATCCCCTGATCGATCGGCAGCAGCATCAGGGTGCCGTTGCCCGGTCCGAACTCGAAGAGCAGGCGCCGCAGGCGCGCTCGTTTGCCGGGGGCAAGTGTCTCCAGCAGCGATTTCTGCTCGGTCAGGCTCTTCAACTCCACGCTTTTCCTCCTCGAAGACGGGTGTTGCCCCAGTATGCCACCGCGGCCCACCTTCGAGCGCTTGCCGGTGGGGGTTATCCTCGGATGACCATGAGCGAGACCGAGCTCAGCGTCGTCTGCAAGAACTGTGGGTCCGAGGTCAGCCCCTACGTAACCGAGTGCCCCTACTGCGGCGCTCGCCTGCGCAAGCGGGCGCCGAAGCTGGAACGCCGCGGCGACGGGCTGGAGCCGAAGCCGCGCCGCCGCGCCCGCCCCCTCTTCCTGCGCCGTCCCGACGCTTCGGCGACTGCGCCCTTCCGCCCCTACACGACGATGGTGGCGATTCTCGGTCCCGCCGCCCTCCTGCTCGTGCAGAAGGCGACGGGGTACGCGCTCGGCAGCTTCGGCGGCCTCGTCGTCCCCTTCGAGGACCAGTGGTGGCGCTTCCTCACCGCCCCCTTCGCCTATACAGACGTCGGCTACCTCTTCATTGTCGCCGTCGGCCTGGCGATCTTCTCCACAGGGCTCGAGCGCCGCCTCGGCACCGCGCCGACGGCTCTGCTGCTGGTCGCCTGCGGCTCGCTGGGGATGCTCGTTGCCGACGCGATCGCCGACGCCCGCGGCGACTTCGTCGTCATCGCCGGCGGCAACGGGATGGCGCTCGGCGCCGTCGCCGCCTGGTTCACGATGCGTCGCGCCGAGGCGCACGGGGCGATCGACGACGACTACGACGCGATCGGCGTCGTGGTCGCCGCCGCGGTCCTCCTCGCCTTGCCGATCTTCGACTCCACCGCGGACCCCTTCGCCGGCCTCGTCGGCGGGGCGGTCGGCGGCCTCGCCGGCCTGGCCGCGGCCGCGCTTCGCGACTAGGCTGCCCCGGTGCCCGCGGACGACGAGCAGCTGGAAGCCGCGATCGAGCGGCTGGTCGACGCCGAGCGCTTCGCCGAGGCGGAGCGGGTCGTAGCCCGGGCCGCCCCGCAGCTGCAGAAGGTGCTCGCCGCGGCGCTCGCCGAGGGCGGTTGGTTTGGCGAGTCCCACGACGCGGAGACGCTGAGGGCCGCGACCGTGCCCGACCCCGACGAGCGCGTCACGGCGGTGCGCTCAATCCTCGCCGAGGAGGCGAGGATGGGGATGATGGTCGGGGTTGCCGTCGGCTGGGCACTGCACGAGGAGATGAACGAGGTCCAAAAACCGGAAGGAGAGCGCTGAGAGATGGAGATCAGATTCCACGGCCATTCGTGCTTCGAACTGAGCGAGGGGGACACCAGGGTCCTGATCGACCCCTTCCTCAAGCCCAACAACCCGGCGGCGGTCGCCAGCGCCGAGGACGTCGAGCCGACCCATATCGCCATCTCCCACGGTCACGCCGATCACACGGCCGACGCGGTCGGCGTTGCGCTTCGCTGCGGTGCCGAGTGTGTGGCGGTCGTGGAGATCGCCGAATGGCTCAAGGAGCTGGGGGTGGAGAAGATCAACGACCCGAACCTCGGCGGCACCGTACGCTTCGATTGGGGCTGGGTGAAGCTGGTGCCCGCCTGGCACACCAGCACGCTGCCCCGCTCGGCCGAGGCCCTGTTCAGCCCGACTGCCGGCATCGTCGTCGGCACCCCGGCCGGGTTGTTGATCAACATCGGCGGCGTCACCGTCTACCACGCCGGCGACACCTGCCTCTTCGGCGACATGAAGCTGATCGCCGAACGCAACCCGGTCGACGTCGCCCTGCTGCCGATTGGCGGCCACTACACGATGGACCGCCACGACGCCGCGGTCGCGGCCGAGTTCGTCGGCGCCGGCACGGTGATCCCGATGCACTTCGACACCTTCCCCCCGATCGAGACCGACGCCGCCGCGTTCAAATCCGAGGTCGAGGAGAAGACCTCCTCGACCGTGGTCGTTCTGGCGCCGGGAGAGTCACATACGGCCGGCTGAGAGCCGCGCCGCCGCTAGGTCTCAGTAACCGGCGTCCGCGGGCGGCGCTTCCACGCTGCTGCTGCTGGGAGATTCTGACGGCGGGGGGCTTTCGGCGGGCGGGGCGCTTTCGGCGGGCGGGGGAGCCGGAGCGGGTTCTGGTGCCGCCGCTTCTCCACCCACGGTGACCACAACCGTGCCGACGTCGGCGGGGGCGCCAGCACCTGTGGAGGGTGTCGCTGCGTCGATGCCGGCCGCGGACTGGGGCGTCGCTTCCGCGCTTTCGCTGTCTTTCGGCTGTCCCCCGGTGTCGCCGGCGGGAGCTTCGGATTCGACCGGAGCCGGTTCTTCCGCGACCGGAGCCGGTTCGACGGGGTCGGTCTGCGCGGCCGCCTCGGGGTGGCTGGGGGCCGGTACCGCCTGCTGGGCGAGGGCTACGGACGGGGTCGACTTGTGCACGCGGGAGACCTTCGCGCTGTCGCCGCTCGGTGTCGTCGCGGTCTGCTGCTCGACGCCGACCGCGCCGGCGGTGATCACGGCTGCGGTGACGACCCCGGCAACCGCCTTGGTGCCGATCGCGCCGCCGATTGCGCCGATGCCGCCGGCTGCTCCGCTCGAACTGAGAGCCGCGCCGACGCTGCCGACGGCGCCGGCCCCGGTGGCGCCCGCGCCTGTAGCGGTCGCGGCGCCACCGGCGCCCGTTCCTCCCAGGCCAAGCTTGGAGAGGATGAAGCCCTTGAACGCGACCAGCGGCCCCACCGGGACAAGCGCCGCCAGCACCTTGTCGTTGGAGCGCAGCTGGGAGCGGAAGTCGGAACACTCGTCGCAGTCGCGGACGTGGCGGCGCACCGGGCCGGAGAGCTTGCGCAGCCCCTCGGCGGCCTCGGCCAGATCGATCCGGACCTCGCCGCAGGTCAGCTGGCGCGCCTGGCTCGCCTCGGCGAGTGAGATCCGCGCCCGCACCAGCAGCGACTTGACCGAGGGCACGCTGGTCTCCATCGCCTGCGCTATCTCCTCGTAGGACATCGCGTCCATCTCGCGCAGCAGCAGGGCGGAGCGCTGTGTCTCGGGCAGCTTGCCGACGTCGGTGAGGAGCTGGCGGAACTCCTCGCGGTTGTGGACCTTCTCGGCGGTTGAGGCGGCCTCGACCGCCGGCACCATGTCCATCGATTCCTGCGCGTCGGCAGTCGGTTTGCGCAGGTGGTTGAGACAGCGGTTGCGGGCGATCCGGTAGAGCCACGGGCGCAGGTTGATCTCGCGCTCGTCGGCGAGCATCGCCCGGTAGGCGTTGACGAAGACCTCCTGCAGGACATCCTCGGCGTCCTCGGTGGAGTGGAGCATCTGGCGACAGAAGCCGAGCAGCCGGCCCTGGTAGCGGTCGACGATCGCCTCGAAGGCACCGGGGTTGCCGGCGCGGGCCATGGCGATCAGGCGATCGTCGCCCTGCAGCTTGAGAAGGGGGGAACGCCGGGCGAGAAGTCCGCGGCGACTGGCGTGGGTAAGAGCTGATGCCTCCAAGCGAATCCTCCAGGGAAGGCGTTGTCTTCTAGCCCTAAGGACACCGTAGCACCGGGGTAGTTGCGGTACCTCGGCAGTTTTTAGTGCGGCTTTATAAATGCAAAGTCCAAGGCGGGAATGCCCGGGGCGGGATTCGAACCCGCAAGCCCCCCAGTGGGGCAACGCCTTTTAAGGGCGTCGCTTTTGCCAATTTCGCCACCCGGGCAGAGCCGATGGTAGCCGGGTGGTTTTAGGCGCGGGCTTGGGCGTGTTGACGCGCGGGTCCTGTCGCGTGGGAGGGGGGCGCTGCGGGCAGTCCACGGGCTGTCCTCGGCCCCCCTCCCACGCGCCACCCGCGCGAGAGACGGCTGAGTCCCGCGCGCGAAGCCGTCGGTGACCATCGGTCGTGGCCCTTTAGTCTCCAGCTTCTATGGACCACGGCGGGCGCGTTGTTGCAAAGGTGCTTAAGAGCAGAGGCGTGAGCCATCTCTTCACGCTGTCCGGAGGACACCTGTTCTCCATATACGACGGCTGTCGCGAGGAGGGGATCGAGATTGTCGACGTGCGCCACGAGCAGACGGCGGCGTTTGCGGCCGAGGGCTTTGCCAAGGCGACGCGACAGGTCGGCGTCGCTGCGCTGACCGCGGGGCCTGGGGTGACGAACGGGATCAGCGCGATCGCCGGGGCGCAGGCGAACTGCTCGCCGGTCTGCGTGTTGGGCGGGCGGGCGCCGGAGTTGCGCTGGGGGTCGGGCTCGCTGCAGGAGATCGACCATCTTCCCTTCGTCTCGCCGCTGGTCAAGTCGGCCGAGACGGTGAAGGAGCCGGGCCGGATCGCGGCGCGGACGGCCTCGGCGCTGGATCTCGCCCTCACCGCGCCCTACGGGCCCACCTTCGTCGACTACCCGCTCGACGTCGTCTTCACCGAGGCGGAGTTCGAGCTGCCGGAGGTGCCGGCATCCGGGCCCCGCCCGGCCGAGGGCGTCGAGGAGGCCGCGGCGCTGCTCGCAGCTGCCGAGCGTCCCGCGATCATGGCCGGGACCGGCCTCTACTGGGGCCGCGGCGAGGACGAGCTGCGCGCCCTTGCCGAGCAGCTCGGCATCCCGGTCTTCCTCAACGGGCTCGGCCGCGGCTGCCTGCCCGCCGATCACGAGCTCGCCTTCAGCCGCGCCCGCGGCGCCGGGCTCGGCGGCGCCGACGTGGCGCTGGTGATCGGCGTGCCGCTCGACTTCCGCCTCGGCTTCGGCGCCTCGATCGCCGAGCAGGCGCAGCTGATCCGCCTCGACGCCGCGCCCAACGCGCTCGGCGCCAACCGGGCGCCGCAGGTCGACCTGGTTGGCGACGTCGCCGCCAGCCTGGCCGCGATCCGCGAGGCGGCGGAGGGTGGGGGAGGCCGCACCGGGCCCTGGCTGAGCCAACTGCGCAAGGTCGAGGAAGAGAAGCGCGCGGCCGAGCAGGAGGAGCTGAACGACGCGCGCTCGCCGCTTCATCCCGTGCGCGTCTACAAGGAGCTGGCCGAAGTGCTCGAGCGCGACGCGATCGTCGTCGGCGACGGCGGCGACTTCGTCTCCTATGCGGGCCGCTTCGTCGAGACCTATCAGCCGGGTTGCTGGATGGATCCGGGCCCGTTCGGCTGCCTCGGGGCCGGCCCAGGGCAGGCGATCGGGGCCAAGCTCGCCCACCCCGAGCGCCAGGTCTGCCTGCTGCTCGGCGACGGTGCCTTCGGCTTCGCCGGGATGGAGTTCGACACGATGGCCCGTCACGGCCTGCCCGTGGTCGGTGTGATGGGCAATAACGGGATTTGGGCCCTCGAGCATCACCCGATGAAGTTCCTCTACGGCTACTCGGTGGCGGCGGAGTTGCGGCCCGAGACCCGTTACGACCAAATGGTCGAGGCGCTCGGCTGCGACGGGGTGCTCGTGCGCGAGCCGGGCGAGCTGCGCCCGGCGCTGGAGCGAGCCTTCGAGTCCGGGCGGCCGACCCTGGTCAACGTCCTCACCGATCCCGAGGTCGTCTACCCGCGCAAGTCGAACCTGGCCTGAGAAGCACCCGGGCGTTGAGCGTGTCTGGGCAGAGAATCGGCCGCCATCTCTGGCGGCCGATTCAAGCTTGGCCCCTCAGGACGGGCAGGGGTACGTCTTCAGGGACCAGTCTATTTGGTGGACCCGGACGGCGGGAGGCGCCATGATGCGGCAATCATCCGAGCCCTGTACCGGGTCTGCGGTAGGTATTTGCCCCACCTCTTTCCCGATGCACCGATTATCTGCCTGTCTATCCGCTGCGTCTAGTCGCCGTTTACGGGACTACAGAAAATCAGGTAGGCAAAACTTACCAGTTTTGGGGGTTAGCGTGGATGTATTACCCATGTGTAGCGATGGCGGGAGCTGAACTGTCCAGCCGGGCCACGTACTTGCCCCTGATTGGGAATACCGGATTACCCGCAATCCAGAGCCGAAACCGCCTCGATCGTGACCCCGTAGAGGATGTCGTGCTCGGAGACCTCGACCCGGTCTAGGCCGAAGGCGCGCATCGTCTCGACCAGGATCACGACTCCCGCGACGATGGATCGGGCCCGGTCGGGGTGCAAACCGGGGATTTCTGCCCTTTTGGCCAGTGGGGAGGAGGCGAGTTGCGAGAGCAAACGCTGGATCGAGGCGAGGGTGAGCGTACGCCCATGTACTTGCGCCGGGTTGTAGGGCTCGAGGCCGAGCTCGATCGAGGCAAGCGAGGTCGGTGTGCCGGCGACGGCGATCGCGGCCTCGGCATCGGCACCAGGCTGGTCCGCGACGGCGCTCTCTATGAGGGCACGCACGTCAGTGGCCAGCGCCTCCAGCTCGAGCGCGGTCGGCGGGTCGGAGGCGATGTGGCGCTCGGTGTGGCGCACGACGCCCGCCTGCAGCGAGGTGTGGAAGGAGATCTCCCGCCCGCTGCCGACGATCAACTCGGTCGAGCCGCCGCCGATGTCGACCACCAGGGTCGGCTCGTTGGGCGGATGTGCGGCCGTGGCCCCCATATATGTGAGGCGGGCCTCCTCCTCGCCGTCGAGGACCCGGGCCGAGAGGGCGAAGCGCTCGCGCAGCTCGGCGACGAAGGCGCCGCCGTTGGAGGCGTCGCGCACGGCGCTGGTCGCGATCGCCTCGACACGCTTGACGCCGGCATCGCTGCAGATCGCCACGTAGTCGGCGATCGCCTCGCAGGCCGCCTCGATCGCCTCGGCCGACAGCTGCCCCGAGAGGTCGACGCCGCGGCCCAGCCGGGTAACCCGGCTCTGCCGCTCGACCTCGTCGATCCGATCGCCGTCGACGTCGGCGATCAGCAAACGAGTCGAGTTGGAGCCGACGTCGACCACCGCGACCCGATGAGAATCCCTTGCCATGCGGGCGCCACTCTATGAGAGGCGGCCCAAGCAGGCGCAGCTGCATTGCGCCGGCACCCCGTGCCCACCGCCCAGCCGTTGCTAGCATGGACAAACCGCCGCGGGGTGGAGCAGCCAGGTAGCTCGTCGGGCTCATAACCCGAAGGTCGCGGGTTCGAATCCCGCCCCCGCTATAGAACGAAAGCCCCGCATTTGCGGGGTTTTTGTTTAGTCTGTCTGACAGACAACAAGGTGCAAAATCGGCCGTGGGGCAAGCTCTGGGGCAAGATGAAGTCGAAACAAGGTCGATTTGGGCTTGCGCGCGGCTTCCGATCCACCTACGTTGGGCACCGGCCGGTGGCCGTGCTATTGCTTGGCTCATGGCCGCCCAAGACGACGCCCGGGAGCGGGAGATGCGCACGCTGTTCAATCTGACCCGACCGGAGGAGTTCGGCCGTGCCGACATCGATGCTGTGCTTGAGCTTGAGGGTCCAGCGGTACCTTCCGTTCTGCACGGTCGCGACATTCCGTTCGAGCTGAAGTCCGCGACGCGGGGGACCCCGAACATATCGACGGTGCGTGACTTCGGACTGCACTACATCGAGAAGTGGAGGCCGTTGCACTGGCTCTTCGGCATCTACGGCCAGGCGGGCGGAGAACTGAAGCTCCAGTACTGCCTGTACGGCTCCCCGAAGCAGATGAAGCCCTGGTTCGATCGGATGGCCACCTACATAGCTCCGGATGTCGTGCTTGCCGAGACGGTGCCGGACCTTCTCGACGATGGGGTCCTCTCGGCCGTTCTCAGCGCGGCCGAGGACTTCGGATACGAGGATGCGAAGCAGCTGATGAAGAACCAGTACAGCCGGCAGGATTACCGGGACGCGGCGGATCTGCCAGGCGAGCGATACTCCCGCGAGGCAATGCTGACGATGCTGCGGGAGCGATGCTGCTATGTCATTGAACGCGGCTCGACCCTCAACAATCCCCATATCCCGGCTGGCTATTTTGAGGGCTGGGAGCGGATCGACCGCAACCACGCGGCTCGTCTCCGCGAGCTTGTCATCGAGGCGTTGGAGGCATAGAGATTCATGCCTGGAGACAACCGTGTCTCTTCCGCCGGTATGCGCCGTAACTTGCGCGCCACATGATGTATGGACCGGGCCGCATATGAGCCAGTACAGCCGCGGCACGGAGGCGCCCTGGTATCAGGGGCGCGACCTAACCGACGACCAGCGCGCGGTTTTCCGTGCGACCTCCCGACGATCCCACCGAGCGAAGCTCGAGGCGTTGACTGGAGACGGTCCAAAGTCGTCTCATCCGATCAACGAGCCGGAGTTCGATCCGGCTGAGCTTATGCCGCAGGTCGACAGGCACGGCCTTTCGGCCCTTTCTCTCTTCAGTGGCGGCGGGGGACTGGATCTAGGAATCGACCGCGCCGGGTTCGACCACGTCGCCTCACACGACACGTTGGAAGCGGCGGGCGCGACCCTTTCACTGAACAGGCCTGAGTGGGCGGTGCGATCGGGTGCCGAGGGTGACGTGAAGGGCATTGACTGGCGGCAACATCGCGGCGCGGACATCCTTCACGGGGGACCTCCCTGCCAACCCTTCTCCACTGCGGGGAGGCAGAAAGGAGCGCGCGACGGACGCAACCTTTTGCCGGCATTTGTTCAGAGTGTTCTCGCCGTTCGTCCTCAGGCATTCGTCGCGGAGAATGTCGCGGCTCTGGCTGGTCCAAAGTTTCAGAAATATCTCCGCCGCGCCTTCTATGGGCCCCTGGAGAGGACTTACCATGTCGCGACCTTCGAAATGCACGCTCACGATTTTGGCGTTCCCCAACGCCGCCGCCGTGTTGTGTTCGTCGGCTTTCGTCGGAAGCGGGACTTTGCCCGGTTCGCGCCGCCGGCTCCGACCCACCATGTGCCTGGACAGCCGATCGCGGACTGCACCCCAACCCTTGGGGTTCGTGCGGCGTTGGGGCTGCCGGATACTGGCTACGACGCGCTCGCTCCGACGATCCGCAGCACCCTCACGGGGCCGCGACATACGACGTCAATCCTCAGCAGCGCCTCCGCTCAGCAAGCCTGGGCGAAACTTGGGATCTGGCCGAACGGGGTTGCCGCTGATCGCGAGGCGGCCAGCGCATTTCCCGCTAAAAACGGCGATTTCAGACTCAGTGTTGCGGATTGTGCGCTGCTCCAGGGCTTCCCCGAAGATTGGCGCTTCGAAGGCGCGACTTACATGGCGCTGGGGCAGATCGGAAACTCAGTTGCTCCGCCGGTTGCCTACGCGGTGGGAATAGCTGTCGCAGAAGCGCTGCATGGTCGACACTGGTCGCCCCTTTCTCGTTAGCCTTTCGGAGTGGCCGGAAGTCCTTCTCCGAGCAGCTTATGCGCGAGGCAGACCATGAGGGCGAACCGGCGCGTCAATACGACGCCCGAGCTGGCGCTACGTTCGGAACTCCATCGGCTCGGACTGCGATTCCGCAAGGATCTGCTGCTCAAGCTGGGCGCTGGGCGTGTCAGGCCGGACATCGTCTTCACCCGCTCGAAAGTCGCCGTTTTCGTGGATGGCTGCTTTTGGCATCTATGTCCCGAGCACGGCCAAATCCCCAAAGCGAATCGCGCGTACTGGGAACCCAAGCTCGTGCGCAATGTCGAGCGAGATCGTCGAAACGACGTGGCTCTGATCGAGGATGGCTGGCGAGTGCTCCGGTTCTTCGAACATGTCCCCATTCAAGATGCTGCCGCACTGGTCCGGGCGGCTGTCACCGAAGGCCGCTAGGTGTGTTACGTCGTCTTACATCTGGCTGCGCAGGGAGTCGGAAGCAGTTTGCGTAGCCGCACTTGCTGGGGCAAGAAATGGGGCAAGAGGCCCCACAGATCCCAGCCGATCCCAGCCGATCTCGATCTCGCGAAAACCGCTTGAAACCGTGCCCCACGTAGGCCAGCGGGACCCCTGGCTCGGGCTCATAACCCGAAGGTCACGGGTTCGAATCCCGCCCCCGCTATGCGGCGAAAGCCCTGCAAATCGCAGGGTTTTCGTCTTTCCTGGGATGTAGATAGAAGGGCGCAATGGCCCTTGGGGCAAGGTGGGGTCAAGTGAGGTCGATCCCGGCCTTGCGCAGCGTCTCCCGTCCACCTGCGTTCGGCCGCGAGAAATGGGTGCACACCGACAACTCGATGGCGCTCTTCGAAGGCCCGCGCGCCAGGCGGCCGGGGCGCCGGTGGAGCTGTCGGAGACGGTGCTGGGAGCGATCGTCGGCGGCGTCTTCGGCTTCGTCCAGCTCGTGATCGGCGGCACGCGGTATCGAAACTTCCCCGCAGCAGTCATGCAAGCAGGAATTTGCCGAGTATTCGCGAGTGCAATCCTGTGCGGTAGGCGTTAAGTTTCCATCCGGGCATGCGAGGAAGATCAATTACGCGATGAGCACCACGATCACCACCGAATCCATCCTCCACGAGGATGGCGCGGAAGGGGCGCTCGCCGAGTTCGGCAAGCAGGTGCGGGCCGGGGAACCGGCGATCCGGAGGCTGCTGGGGGCCGAGCCCAAGCGGGTCTGGGGCTTCAGCGAGCTGCGCGAAGCGGCCAGGGAAGGGCGGCGCAAGACGGCGATGGGCGCCGCGCTGCGCTCGCTGGCGGCGCAGGGCGTCCTGACGATCGACTACTCCGACTACTCGGTCCGGCCCCGCTAAGCGGCAAGCGGAGACGCGCGTGGTCGAGCGCCTGAGGATCCCGTCCGAGGCGCTGCGCGCGACGCTCGACAAACGCCAGCTGGAGGAGGCGCCGCCTTCGATCCGCAGCGAGACCCAGCGCGACCGCGACCGGATCCTCTACTCCTCCGCGTTCCTGCGGCTCGGCCACGTGACCCAGGTGGCGAGCCCCGAGCTCGGCCACATCTTCCACAGCCGCCTCACCCACTCGCTGAAAGTCGCCCAGGTCGCGCGCGGCCTGGCGCAGCGCTTCAAGACCCTGGCCGAACGAGGGGAGCTGGAAGCCGGTGCCGCCCGGCTGGTCGAGTGCCTCGACGAGGACGCAACCGAAGCCGCGGCGCTCGCGCACGATCTCGGCCACCCTCCCTTCGGCCACCTAGCCGAGGAGGTGCTGCAGGAACGCTCTAAGCACGCGAGCTTCGAGGGCAACGCGCAGTCGTTTCGGATCGTGACCAGCCTCGCCCTGCGCTCCTCGGTCGTGCCGGGCTCAGACGCCACTCCGGTCGGCCTCAACCTGACCCGCCGCACCCTCAACGGAATTCTCAAGTACCCCTGGTTGCGGGCCGAGGAGCCGCCCCTGCGGGCGAAGAAGTGGGGCGCCTACGCCGACGGGGACCGGCGTGCCTTCGATTGGGCGCGGCAGGGCTACGGCGACGGCGAGCGGACCCTCGAGGCTTGTCTGATGGACTGGGCCGACGACGTCACCTACGCGGTCCACGACATGGACGACTTCTTCCGGGCGCGGCTGATCCCGCTGGAGCACCTGACCGCTGGCGACTCGCCCGAGCGGGAGCGGTTCCTGGCGCACCTGCGCTCCTTTGCGACGACGAAGCGCGAGGCGGGAGAGCCGGGCTCTGACCCCGGGAAGCTGGCCGCCGCCGCCGTCGCCCTGTTCAGCGAGGGGCCGGTGTCGGACATCGACTTCCCTTTCAGCGGGCGAACCGGGGAGCGGACCGGCCTGCGCGAACTGGGCTCGCAGCTGATCGGCACCTACATCTCGGCGCCGCGGCTGCGCGACGCCGACGGCGAGGAGGTCAAGCTGGAGATCGAGGACGCGATCGTCGAACAGGTCCTGGTGCTGAAGCAGCTGACCTGGTTCTACGTGATCAATCGCCCCTCGCTCTCGGTGATCCAGCGGGGCCAGAGAGAGATCGTCAAGACGCTGTTCGGGATGTACCGCAAGGCGGTCGGCGAAGGAGACTCGCACATCCTGCCGCCGCTCTACGCCGAACGGATCGCCAGAGTGCCCGGCGACGCGGCCCGCGAGCGGGTGATCATCGACCTGATCGCCTCGATGACCGAGGCGAGCGCGGCGGAGATCTATCGCGAGCGGATCGGGGTGAGCAGTGGCTCAGTGCTCGCCCACGCCGGGGGGCCCGCTTAGGGCATCGATCTGCTCCCAGATCTCGTCGTCGTGGAGCGGCCGATCGGTGCGCGCTTCGATCCCGATCAGGGTGCCGCGGAGCGGCGACAGTCCCCGGCGGCGGCGGCGCTCGTCGCTCTCCTGCCAGCTCGCCTCGCCGGAGCGCAGCAGGACGCGGCCGCCGTTGCCGCGGACCATGGTGCGGGTGAGGTAGAGCCCCATGCCGCCGCCGGTTCCCGGTTCGCTGGTCTCGCCAGCGCGCACGGCGCGCTCGATCGCGCTGAGATCGTCGTCGAGGTCGGCATGCTCGGGGTTGCGGGCGAGGCTGGCGCGGATGCCGACGCCGGCGTCGGCGACGGCGACCCGCATGCGCTCCCCGGAGGCGTCGGTTTCGAGCGCGAGGGCACCCTCGGGACTAGCCGAGTGCTGGCGCACGTTTTCGCCGAGTTCAAAGGCGAGCCCGGCGATGGCCGCGAAGGAGGGCAACGACCAACCGGTGTCCTCGCGCAGGCGCGAGGCGACGTTGAAGGCGGCGCGCAGCGCCCCCTCGCCGCTGGCAAAGGTGTGCCAACCGAGGACGCGGCCCCTGCCGCAGCGCCGCCAGAGGCCGCCCTCGGCCTTGCCGAGCTCGGCAAGGCCGCGCCGGTCCAGGCAAGAGCCCGGCTCGGCGGAGGGGATGGCCTCCGCAAGCGAGCAGATCCCGCGGCGGTGCAGCCGGCGCAGGGAGCTGACCAGCACCGCGAGCGTCGCCGGCTCGAGCCCGCCCAGCCCGTCGAGGTCGACGGCAGCGGGCCGTCCGCCACCGGCCAGTTCGGTGCAGAGAGAGTCGAGCTCGGCCTCGGGAAGGTCGCCACGGAGAAGGAGCCGGCTCGGCGCTTGCCGGTACTCCGTCTCCTCGGCCGTCGCAGTATCGGCTTCGCCGCTGCTCACAGGTCGGTCCAGTGTAGATGGGCCGGTGGCCAGGATGGAGCGGCCGGTGCGGCTGCCTGCACGAATCCCTGGGCGATCTCTCTCCCGTCGAGTTCGAGTCCCTATGCGTTGCCCAGGGGTCTAACTGCCACCGCCGCGGTCAAGCTGCCGGCAGGTAGGTGAGGAGGACCACTCCGGAGTCGAATCGCTTCACGTCGTCGAGTTCCATCCGGACGGTTCCCCTGTCGCCGAGCACGTGGAGGTTTGCCTTGCCCCAGACGAGCGGGTTCAGGTAGACCTCGTACTCGTCGATCAGGCCCTTCTCGGCGAGGGCGTA
>DASSMU010000133.1:0-7420 GCA_035701465.1 Solirubrobacterales bacterium | reverse complement strand
GTTCGCCCTGCCGCGGCGATCGTCAGCAGCCTCACCCCATAAGCGGTCGTATTTCCTTCCGCTATGCGGCGGAAAGTACGACCTCTCGGGTCCTCTCTCGGTTTGCGGAGGTTGATGTCGTACTTCTCTCCGCTATGCGGCGGAAAGCGCGACACCTGGTGCTACTGGGGGACTGGAGCTACCGCTACGTCCTCGAGCGCAAACTTGCCGTTCGCGTCCTCGGGGTCGCCCAGCGGGTAGCGGCCGCTGAAGCAGGCGTCGCAGTGGTCCTCAGGTGGGGTGCCGATCGCCTCGTAGACGCCGTCGAGGGAGAGGTAGGCAAGCGAGTCGCAGTCGAGCTCGTCGGCGATCTCCTGCACGGTGCGCTTGTGGGCGATCATCTCCTCGCGGGTCGACATGTCTACCCCGTAGTGGCAGGGGTTGCGGATCGGCGGTGCCGAGATCCGCAGGTGCACCTCGCTCGCCCCGGCGTCGCGCAGCATGCCGACGATCTGCCGCGTCGTGTTGCCGCGAACGATCGAGTCGTCGACGACGACCAGCCGCTTGCCGGCGACGATCTCAGGCAGCGGGTTGAACTTCAACCGCAGGCCGTGCTTGCGTAGCTCCTGCCCGGGCTGGATGAAGGTCCGCGCCACGTAGCGGTTCTTGATCAGGCCGTCGTCGCGCGGCAGCCCCGAGGCGCGCGCGAACCCCGCTGCCGCCGGGTTGCCCGAGTCCGGCACCGAGATCACCAGGTCGGCCTCGACCGGCGCCTCGCGCCAGAGGATCTCGCCCATCCGGCCGCGCACCTGCTGCAGCACTTTGCCCTCGAGCCGGCTGTCGGGCCGGGAGAAGTAGATGTGCTCGAAGACGCACATCGCCGGGCGCTCGGCCTTCACCACCTGGCGCGTCTCGAGCCCGCGCTCGGTCAGTGAGACCATCTCGCCCGGATGCACTTCCCGCATCAGCTCGGCGCCGATGATGTCGAAGGCGCAGCTCTCCGAGGCGACGACGAAGCGGTCGTCGAGACGGCCCAGCGAGAGCGGCCGCACCCCGTGCGGATCGCGGAAGGCGACGATCGCCCGCTTCGTCATCACCACCGTCGAGTAGGCGCCCTCCAGGCGCGGCATCACGGCGGTCACCGCGTCCTCGATCAGCTTGCCCTCGTTGGCGGAGAGCAGCGCCGCGATGATCTCGGAGTCCGAGGTGCCGCGGAAGGCGATGCCGCGCTCCTTCAGCTCGGCCCAGAGCTCGACCGCGTTGGTCAGGTTGCCGTTGTGGGCGAGCGCCAGCTCGCGGCCGTCGTCGCGCCAGACCGGCTGCGCGTTCTCCCAGGAGCCGCCGCCGGTGGTCGAGTAACGCACGTGGCCGATCGCCATGTCGCCCTCCAGCGCCCGCAGCTTCTCCTCGTCGAAGACCTGGGAGACGAGCCCCGAATCGCGCAGCGTGGTGATGTGCCCACCCTCGCAGGTGGCGATCCCGGCCGACTCCTGCCCCCGGTGCTGCAGCGCGTAGAGGCTGAAGTAAGCGAGCCGGGAGACGTCGTGCCCAGGTGCGTATACGCCAAACACCCCGCATTCCTCGCGCGGGCCATCGCGGTCTATCTGCTGCCCCTGGGGCGGAGTCAAGCGCGTGCTTTCCTCGCGGTCGAAAGGACGTGACGCGCAGGCGGACTGCCTACCCGCGGAGGGTACCAGCGGGGCGGGACCGGATCCGGTCCGCTGGTGGCGCGGCCCTCGAGCTTTAGCAACGCCTTCCGGGGGGTCCAGACGTTCGAAGTCCCGCCAGGGAAACGTTAAGGTCGCGGTCGTGGGGGCGATCTGGCGGCGAGAGAGCGACGAATGGCAGAGGCTTTCGCCATCCGGTTTCCCCTCGGAGGAGAAGCTGCACGACCTTGTCGAGACCGCGCCCAGTCTGCTTCCGCTCTCCGGCGATCCGTCGCTTGTCGTGCTGGGCAGGGAGGTGGCGCTCGGACCCGGATATGCCGACCTGATCGCCGTCGAGCCGGATGGGCGCATCGTCGTGGTCGAGATCAAGCTGCGCCGCAATTCGGAGGCCCGCCGCGCGGTGATCGGGCAGATCCTCACCTACGCCGCATACCTCAAGGGCCTTTCGATCCCGGCCCTGGAAGAGATCCTGCGCCCGCACCTCGACAAGGCGGAAGCGAGCTCAGTCCTTGACCTGGTGCGCGGCTCGGAGCAGTCCGCGGAAGTCGAAGGTGTCGAGTTCTCCGACGGCCTCGCCGAATCCCTGGCGACCGGGGCCTTCCGCCTCGTGCTCGTACTGGACGAGGCGCCATCCGAGCTGGTTCAGCTTGTCGGCTACCTGGAGAGCATCAGCAGTGGAGTCGTCATCGACCTGGTGACCGTCGCCGCTTACGAGGCCGGCGATGAGCAACTGCTGGTGCCCCAACGGGTCGATCCGGAGCACCCCGGCGATCAGGCCCCGGCGCTTTCGCCCGGATCCGCGCGTCGTACGGCAAAGGCGCGCCGCGAGGTCGATGGCTCCAACGCGTTCGAGGAGGCCGTCAGCCGCGCCCCGGAGGCGGATCGGCCGGAGCTGACCCGTCTGCTCCGGTGGGCGCGGGAGCTGGAGAGCGAGCGGCTTGCCGTCCTGCGCACGGTGCTGGGCAACGAGCGGCAGATCCTCACGGTTTGGGTGCGTGGTGAGAAGGCAGGCCTGGTCTCGATCTGGAACGAGGGTGGCGCCTACATCTCGCTGTGGCGGTCGGTCTTCGTGCGCTTGGCCTGGGACCACATCGCGGCGGTGGAAGCGATAACGGGCGAACCGATCGGCCAGGGCAGCACCGTCCGCAATCCTCCCGAGGCGCTGCTGGCCGCGTTGACGGACGCCTACCGGGACGCGGTCAAGGGACAGGCGGCCTGGAACGGCCGCGACTTCTACGTCTCCTTCGGGGAGAACGAGCAGCGTTCATGGGCCGAGGCGGTGGACTTCGGCTTCGTCAGTGCCGGCGGCGGCGAGTGGTACACGAAGACACTGCAGCAGCTCGAGCCCGGCCACCGGATCTTCGCCTACATCCCCAAGGGAAACGGAGTGGGGGGCTATGTGGGAGTGGGCGAAGTGACCGGGAAGGCGCTGCTAGCAAAGGACTTCACAGTTCAGAGCGACGGCCGGCGTGTGCCCTATCTGGAGGTGACGGCCTCGCCCGGGGCATCCCAGCACCTCGATGATCCGGCGCTTGCCGAGTGGGTGGTGCCGGTGACCTGGCTCACGACCCGCTCACGCGAGGAGGCAGTCAGGGACTCGGACTTCTTCGCCAACCAGAACCCGGCGGTGAAGCTCACCCACGGCTATACCCTGGAACGACTGGCGAGGGAGTTCGGCGTCGAGCGTTGGCCTCCGGCTTCGACCTAGGGTCGCTATCCAATTCGCCAATCAGGCGTTGTCAGCTTCGACGCGCTCGTCCAGTGAGCGCCATGCGCTCTCGGCGGTGCCGACGCCGACGGTGAAGCTGCGGTCGCCGGCGGCGACCTCGATCGTGGTACCCCCGACCTCCCCGATCGTCGTCGCGCCGAGCGACTCGAGCGCCTCGCGATCGCCGCTGAGCAGGAAGCCGCCGGCTCCCTCGCCGAACAGGGCGTCCTCGGGAGAGCAGCCGCGTTCGCGCAAGGGCTGCACGTCGACGCGGCAGCCGATCTCCCCTGCGATCGCGCACTCGGCCAGGGCGCAGGCGAGCCCGCCGTCGCTGATGTCGTGGGCGGAGGAAAGCCTGCCGCCGCGCACGGCGTCGCGGACGGTCGCGCAGGCGGCGGCGACCGCGGCGACGTCGGGCTGGGGGAGGCCGGTGTCGAGCTCGCCGCGGAGCTTGGCCAGCTCGGAGCCGCCGAGCGAGGGGGAGAAGGGGCCGAGCAGGGCGATCGCGTCGCCCTCTTTGGCGAAGGCGCTGCCGCAGGCCTTTGCCGGGTCGGGGAGCTCGCCGACCATGCCGACGACCGGGGTTGGGTAGATCGGCCCTTCCGGTCCCTCGTTGTAGAGGGAGACGTTGCCGCCGACGACTGGCACGCCGAGCGCGTTGCAGGCGTCGGCCAAGCCGCTGACGGCCCGGTCGAGCTGCCAGGCCGGCGCCGGTTTCTCGGGGTTGCCGAAGTTGAGGCAGTTGGTCAGGCCGAGTGGCTTGGCGCCGACGCAGGCGAGGTTCTGAGCGCACTCGAGAACCGCCTCGATCGTCCCCGCGTAGGGGTCGCAGGCGACGCGGCGGCCGTTGCCGTCGATCGAGACGGCGATCGCGTTGCCGGCCTCGGGGATCTGCAGAACGGCGGCGTCGGCCGACTCCGGCCGGCGGACCGTGCGCGAGCCGACCACCGAGTCGTACTGCTCGAAGGCCCAGCGCTTGGAGGCGACGCTGGGCGAGGCGAGCAGCGCCAGCAGCGTCTCCTCGGCTGAGGCGCCCTCTTCCAACGTGCGACGGTTCCCGTAGGCCCATCCCTCCGGTTCGGCCGGGCTGAGGTCGTAGAGCGGGCAGCCGTCGACCAGGGCCTCGACCGGCATCTCGCCGACGACCTCTTCCCCTCGCAGGACCCGCACCCGGCCGGTATCGGTGACTGCGCCGATCTCCGCGCCGCCGGTCTGCCATTTCTCGCAGACCGCCAGCACCTCGGTCACCCGCGTCGGCTCGACCACGCCCAGCATCCGCTCCTGGGACTCTGAGACCATGATCTCGAAGGGCTCCATGTCGGCCTCGCGCAGCGGCACCCGGGCCACGTCGAGGTCGATGCCGACGCCGCCGGCGGAGGCCATCTCCCCCGCCGAGGAGGTCAGTCCCGCCGCGCCGAGGTCCTGCAGCGAGACCAGCAGCCCCTTCTCCAGCAGCTCCAGGCAGCACTCGAGCACCTTCGACTCCTCGAAGGGGTCGCCGATCTGCACCGTCGGCCGCTTCGCCTCGTCGCCCTCGCCGAGCTCGGCCGAGGCAAGGACGGAGGCGCCGCCGATCCCGTCGCGGCCGGTCGAGGCTCCCATCAGGACGACCGCGTTGCCGACACCCGCGGCCGCAGCCCGGACCATCTCGCCCTGCTTGGCGAAGCCGACGCACATCGCGTTGACCAGGCAGTTGTGCTCGTAGGGGGCCTCGAAGTAGATCTCGCCGCCGACGTTCGCGACCCCGATCGAGTTGCCGTAGTGGCCGATCCCGCGCACCGCCCCGTCGAGCAGGTGGCGCGAGCGGACCGAGTCGAGCTCGCCGAAGCGCAGCGAGTCGAGGATCGCGATCGGCCGCGCGCCGAGCGCGAAGACGTCGCGCAGGATCCCGCCGACCCCGGTCGCCGCCCCCTGGAAGGGCTCGACCGCGCTGGGGTGGTTGTGGGACTCGACCTTGAAGGCGATCGCGTAGCCGCTGCCGATGTCCACCGCGCCGGCGTTCTCTCCCGGCCCCATCACCACCCGCTCGCCCTCGGTCGGCAGTCGGCGCAGCAGCTTGCGCGAGTGCTTGTAGGCGCAGTGCTCGGACCAGAGCAGGCTGAACATCGCCAACTCGACATCGTTTGGCTCGCGTCCGAGCTTCTCGCGGATCAGCTCGAGCTCGGAGTCGGTCAGCCCCAGCTCGCGGTGCTTGGCCACCTCGACCGTCATGCCGGCACCCCGGCCGCCGCGACCGCTTCGAACACACGCAACCCGTCGGTCGATCCCGTCAGCGGGTCGACCGCGTGCTCGGGGTGCGGCATCAGCCCGACCACGTTGCCGGCCTCGTTGCGAACCCCGGCGATGTCTCGCGCCGACCCGTTTGGATTCTGCCCCGGCGCATAGCGATAGGCGACCTGCCCATTGGCCTCCAACGCATCGAGCACGTCATCGGGTGCCCAAAACCGCCCTTCCCCATGCTTCGCCGGGATCGAAAGAGGACGAGTGGTCACTTGATGACCCTCTGGGGTCACTAAATGACCACTCGCTTCTTCGGTCAAGTCGAGCTGGCGGCAGGTGAAGCGGGTGCTCTCGTTCAGGAGTAGGGCGCCAGGCAGCAGGCCGGCCTCGCAGAGGACCTGGAAGCCGTTGCAGATTCCCAGCACCGGGCCGCCCGCCCCGGCGAACTCCGCGACCGCCTCCATCGCCGGGGAGAAGCGGGCGATCGCTCCCGCCCGCAGGTAGTCGCCGTAGGAGAAGCCGCCGGGTACGACGGCCGCGTCGATCCCGCTCAGGTCGCGCTCCTCGTGCCAGACCAGGCGTGCCTCGCCGAGCAGCGAGCAGGCGTGCAGGGCGTCCCGCTCGTCGCAGGAGCCGGGGAACTGGAGCACTCCCCAGCGCATCAGCCGGCGCCGTCGAGGCGCTCGATCTCGTAATCCTCGATCAGCGGGTTGGCGAGCAGCTTCTCGCAGAGCTCCGCCAGCCGCGCCGGGTCCTCGGCTTCCAGCTCGACCATGCGACCGACCCGGACGTGCTCGATCCCCTCGAAGCCCAGCGCCGGCAGCGCCCGCTCGACCGCCTTGCCCTGGGGGTCGAGGATCCCCTCCTTCGGGCGGATCAGCACCCGCGCTTTCGCCACTAGAAGGAGCGCTCCGTGATCCGCTCGTAGGCCTCGACGTACTTGGCCCGCGTCTGCTCGACCACGTCGGGGGGAAGCTCTGGTGCCGGCGGCGTGTGGTCCCAGCCCGCCTCGTCGGCCCAGTCGCGAACGAACTGCTTGTCGAAGGAGGGCTGCGTCTTCCCCGGCTCGTAGCGGTCGGCCGGCCAGAAGCGCGAGGAGTCCGGCGTCAGCACCTCGTCGGCGAGGACGATCTCGGCGCCGGCGTGGCGACCGAGCTCGAACTTGGTGTCGGCGAGGATGATCCCGCGCTCGGCCGCGTGCTCGGCGCCGCGCTGGTAAACCTCGATCGAGATCCGCCGCAGCTCTTCCATCAGCGCCCGGTCGCCGACGATCTCAGCCGCCCGGTCGAAGTCGACGTTCTCGTCGTGGTCGCCGATCTCGGCCTTGGTCGCCGGGGTGAAGATCGGCTCCGGCAGCTTGTCGGACTCGAGCAGCCCGGCCGGCAGCTCGATCCCGCAGACCGCGCCGTCGCGCTTGTATTCCTTCCAGCCGGACCCCGAGAGGTAGCCACGCACGACGCACTCGACCGGGTACATCTCCAGCCGCCGCACTCGCATCGCCCGTTCCGCCACCTCTTCGGGCACGTCGGCGGAGACGAAGTGGTTGGGGACGATGTCGGCGGTCAGCTCGAACCAGAATTCCGAGATTCGGTTCAGCACCTTGCCCTTGTCGGGGATCGGCGTCGGCATCACCACGTCGTAGATCGAGATCCGGTCGGAGGCGACCATCAGCAGGTCGTCCTCCCACTCGTAGATCTCGCGGACCTTCCCCGAGGAATGGAGCTTCAGGTCGGCGACGGGCGGCACGAGGCCCGATGCTAGCTATAGCGCGAGTCGGATCAGGTCCGGAGACGCCGCAAATTCCGGCCCTGGCTATTTGATCGTCGGCGGGCCGACTTCTGTTCCG
>DASSMU010000132.1:0-2606 GCA_035701465.1 Solirubrobacterales bacterium | reverse complement strand
CGACCCCTGGGCGCTAGCCCTACCACGCTCGAGATTGAGAATCAGCCCTGATCGGGCAGCGGGATCTCGTTCAGCTCGACCTCGGCTACGGTCGAGAGCACAGCGTCGAGTGCCAGCCCCGAGAGCGTCTCCTGCTCCAGCAGCGCGCCCGCGGTCTCGTGCACCGATGGCCAGTTGGCTTGCAGGACGTGTTCGGCGCGCGTCTGCGCCTCTTCGACGAGGCGCTCGGTCTCTTCGTCGATCAGGTCGAGGGTGTGGGGGCCGACCGAGCCGAGATCCTGCAGCGCCGCCCCGAGGAAGACCTCGCCGCCCGCCTCGCCGATCGTCACCGAGCCGAGCTCGGGGCTCATCCCATAGCTGGTCACCATCTTTCGCGCCAGCTTGGTCGCTGCGTGCAGGTCCTCGCTGGAGCCTGTCGAGGGCTCCGAGAACTCGATCAGCTCGGCGGCGGTGCCGGCGAGGATCGCGGCCAGGTGGCGTTCGAGGTCGCTCCTGGCGTGCATCACCGCGTCGCGGTCGGTGAGCATGTGGGCGGCGGTGCCGAGCTGCCGGCCGCGGGCGACGATCGAGAGCTTCTGGGCGCTGACCACCTGTCCGATCGCCCGCGTCGCCACGGCGTGGCCGGCCTCGTGGATCGCGATTCGCCAGCGCTCGGACTCGGTCAGGATGTGGGTCTTCTTCGCCGGTCCGGCTACCACCCTGTCGATCGCCTCCTCCAGAGTCGCCTGATCGATCTCGGTGTAGCCCTCGCGCACGGTGAGCAGCGCCGCCTCGTTGACCAGGTTGGCCAGCTCCGCGCCGCTGAAGCCGGGGCAGAGCTTGGCGATCTCCAGCAGGTCAACCTCGGGCGCGAGCTTGCGTCCCTTGGCGTGCAGCTCGAGGATTTCCAGGCGGCCGTGCACGTCGGGGACGTCGACGGTCACCTGGCGATCGAAGCGCCCCGGCCGCAGCAGGGCGGGGTCGAGGATGTCGGGGCGGTTGGTGGCGCCCATGACGACGACCCCGGCATCGCCGCCAAAGCCGTCCATCTCGACCAGCAGCTGGTTGAGCGTCTGCTCGCGCTCGTCGTTGCCCTGTCCCACCCCGGCGCCGCGCTTGCGCCCAGCGGCGTCGAGCTCGTCGATGAAGACGATCGCCGGCGCCGTCTTGCGGGCCTTGGCGAAGAGGTCGCGGATGCGCGCCGCACCGACTCCGACCAAGGACTCGACAAACTCGGCGCCGGAGGCCGTGAAGAAGGCTGCGTCTGCTTCGCCGGCGGTGGCGCGGGCGAGGAGCGTCTTGCCGGTTCCCGGTGGGCCGACCAGGAGCACCCCCTTGGGGGCGGCGGCCCCCATCGTCAGGTATTTGCTCGGGTCGTCGAGGAAATCGCGGATCTCGCGAAGCTCGGCCAGCGCTTCGCCCGCACCCGCCACCGAGTCGAAGGTGATCGGCGCTGTCTCCCCTTTCTTACGCTTTTTCCCCTTGCCGCGGAAGTCGGAGAAGGCGCCGATCCCGCCCGAGCCGTCGTCGCCGGCCTGGCGCATGAAGAAGGAGAAGAGGCAGACGAGGATCAGGATCGGCAGCAGGTACTGGACGACGATCGTGCGCTCGGACTTGCCCGCCTGGGGGTTGATGGAGACCAGCGCGCCTCCCTTCGAGAGCCCCTCGAAGATCTGCTGGGTGGCGGCGTCGGAGGCCGGGTAGTCGGCGTAGAGGGCGAGGTCACCCGCCGTCACGGCCTCCACCTGATGGTCGTAGTCGAGCAGGGTGGCGCTTCTCAGGAGCCGGCCTTCGGCCAGCTGGGTCAACGAGGAGAGCGGCACCTTGCGCCCGCTGGCCTCGGAGCCCAGGGAGCCGAGCAGCGAGAAGAAGACGATCACGAGCCCGAGTGAGGCGAGGAGCAGGAAGGTGGAGAGCCGGTCGCGGGCAAGGAAGCGCCCGACCGGGATCAGCCCGTCGCGAACTCGCTCGGCGGCCTCCCGAGGCCAGGAGGGGGTGCGCTGGTGCGATGCGAGGCGAGGGTTGGACATAAGGAGAGCCCACGGAAAGCGGGTGAAGTCGGGCATGCTCTCGGTTCCACCGCGCGGCTATGTAAATAGGTTGATAACACCCGAAGTTGCCTACGGTGAAGGCCCACTGCATTTTTCGAAATTGCAACGAGATCGTTGCAATAGATTCACGTGGATTTTCCCGCAGCTTCACATGTGTGTGTCCGGCAGGGGCGAGGATCGCCTTCCAGTCCTGCGGAAGAGCCGCGGGGGACAAGCGATCCAAGGAGGATCATGTTGAGTTTTGGCAAGAAAAGAAAGGTCCGGAACGGCGCTCGCGCCGCGCTCCTGGCCAGCGCCGTGGCCACCGTCGCCGTGCTCGGCACCACCGGCAGCGCCGCGGCTGAACCGCTCTGCACAGGCAGCAACCTCGTCGGCAAGGGCTCCTCGCTGCAAAACGTCGCTCAGAAAGAAGTCTGGAAACCAGGCTTCGAAACCTCGATCTGCCCCGGCGGGCCGACCGTCACCTACGAAGGCGGCGGCAGCGGTGGCGGCCTGACGGCGTGGAGATTCACGGGGGAAGGGACGATCAACACCGGGTTCCAGTACATCGGCACCGACGACGCGCCGAACCCCGCG
>DASSMU010000131.1:0-16683 GCA_035701465.1 Solirubrobacterales bacterium | reverse complement strand
GGTAGAGGTAGTCGCGGGTGACGCCGCCGACCTCGCGGGTCTCGAAGCCGGCGAAGCGGGCGACGCCGTGGTCCTCGTGGACGACGTGGTCGCCGACCCGCAGGTCGCTGAAGGCGAGGCGGCCGCGGGCAGCACCGGGCGCTTGCGCCTCCGCCCGGCGGCGACGGTGGACGAGGCGGCGGAAGGGATAGACGGCGAGGCGCAGCTCCGGGCTGAGGAAGCCCTCGCGCAGCCGCGCCTCGGCGAAGGTGAGGGCCGGGTCGGGCGAGAGTCGCCCGCCTTCGAGCTCCCTCGCGTCGAGCCGGTGGAGGCCGTAGCGGGCCCGCTCGGCCTCGCCACGGTCGTCGAAGGCGACGACCGTTCGGTAGCCGGAGCGCACCTGCTTCTCCAGCTCGGCCTCGGCCTCTTTGACGCTGCGCGCCGGCGACTCGGCGCGGGCCGCGCGAAAGGCCTCCTCGTCCTCGCCGCCGGCGGCGACGAACGAGAGGGCCGCGCGCCCGGCGAGCGGCGCCGCGACGTCGACGTAGAGCCGGCGAGCGTCGTCGTCGTGCATGGCCGTCGTCGCGTCGTCCCAGTGGTCGCGCAGGGCGGGCTCGATCTCCTCGGCGGCGGTGAGGATCACGGCAGCCGACTCGGGAACGAGATCCAGCGGCGAGCCAAAGCGATCGAGCGGCAGCACCTCGGCGAGGCTGGGCGCCTCCTTTCCCTCCTCGGCCGCCTCCATCGCGGCCAGCTCGGCCAGTTCGCGATGCTCGGCGTCGAGCTCGGTGGCCGGAGCCAGCTCGACCCGCTCGGCCTCACCCAGGGAGCGTTGGGTGAAGGTCGAGAACCAGCGCATCGACTCGACCTCGTCGCCGAAGAGCTCGACCCGCACGGCGCGCTCCTCGGTGGCACCGAAGGCATCGAGAATGCCGCCGCGGACGGCGAACTGGCCGCGCTCGGTGACCTGCTCGACCCGTTCGTAGCCCGCCGCGGAGAGGTCGCGAACGACGTGCTCGAGATCGATCTCCTCCCCGGCAGCGATCGCGAACCCGGCCGGGCGGAGCGCGGCGTCGGGGACGGCCTCGG
Source organism: Solirubrobacterales bacterium (assembly GCA_035701465.1). Lineage (GTDB taxonomy): Bacteria > Actinomycetota > Thermoleophilia > Solirubrobacterales > 70-9 > VRUE01. The sequence goes on along the minus strand of DASSMU010000131.1, from coordinate 15,615 downwards.
CGAGGGCGGTGGCGCCGGCGACGACGATCGCGTCCTTCTCGCGCCCGAGCGCGTCGAGGGCGTCGATCCGCAGCCCGACCAGGTGCGGCGGCGGTGTCACGTGCGAAGCGAAGCCGGTCCCCCGGGACGGGTAGAGGCGCACCCGGCGCGGCGCCAGGTAGGCGCGCAGGTCGGCGGCGAGGTCGCGGGCAGAGCGGTCGTCGGTGGCGACGAGCAGGGCCGGGCGGCCGGCGAGTCCGCGGTCGTCCTCGAGCAACGCCGCCAGCAGCAGCGGCCGCAGCATCGCCGAGGCCGGCACCTCGAGCTTCTCGCCACCCGCGGCGGCATCGCGCACGCGGCCGGTCAGCGCGTGCACGCGCTCGTTCTCGGTGGCGAGGTCGATCAGGGGACGCAGACTCATCGGGCGGCTCAGGCTACCCTGCCCGGGATGCGACTCAGACGCCTTGCCGCGGTCGGCTCGACCCTGGGCCTGCTTGCCCACAACGCCTTCGAGACCCGCGCCGGCGTCGGGCTCGTCTTCGAGCCGTTTCTGGGCCGACGCGGCGCCTACGCCCTCTGGGGCGGCTACTTCCCGCTGATGCTGGCCGCCGCCCTGCGCGAGGGCGAGGGGGCGCGGCGCCTATCGGCGTTCGGGGCCGGGATCGGGGTGGCCGGCGTCGCCGTCCATTTCAAGGCCTGGCCCTGGTCCCTACACGGCGGCGTGCCGATGCTCGACGAAGCCGAGGGGCTGCGCGAGGATCAGCTGCCCGCCTACAACGCCGTGCTCTGGTTCTGGCTGCTCAGCAGCGCCCTCAGCCTGCGCGACGCGAACCGGCCGGGCGCGCGGCGCTTCGCCGTCGCCGGTCTGCTCAACTTTCCGATCCTGCTCGCCTCGGCCCGCCATCACTTCAGCTGGGCCCGCGAGCAGGCCGAGCTAGAGCCGGAGCGCTGGAGCCCGGCGCTGCGCGAATGACCGCCGATGGGCCGAGATACATCCCTATATGAGCGGATCTAGTCCCGTCGGCGGGGGAAAGGGGGTGCTCTCGCTGACCTTCGACAACCTCGGAGAGGCGGCGGAACTGGAGATCGGGGCGCTGCCCGCCGGCGTGCCGCTGGGCGGCCACATCACCGCGACCGAGGTCGTGCCCGAGCTGCTCGATCGGCTGGCAGAGGTGGCCCTGGCGGCGACTTTCTTCGTCGAGGGGCTGAACACGGAGATCTACCCCGAGCTGCTGCAGAGGATCAACGCGAGTGGGCACGAGGTGGCCTACCACGCCTGGCGCCACGAGGACTGGGCGGGCCTCCCTCCTACCGAGCAGGCGGACAACCTAGCCCGGGGCCTGGCCGGCTTCGAGCGCCTCGGCCTGCGGGTCTCGGGCCTGCGGCCGCCGGGCGGCTCGCTCGGCCCGGACGGACTGGGCGTCCTGCGCCAGGCCGGACTGCGCTACTGCTCGCCGGCCGGAGAGGGCGCCGGCGAGGACGGCGGCGTTGCCCTACTGCCCTTCCAGTGGCGCCACGTCGACGCCAGCTGCGTGCTGCCACCGCTTGCGGACGCGCGTGTGCAGATGACCGGCTCCCCCGACCCGGTCATGCCCACCGACTTCCTCGTTTCGCTCGAACGGTCGATCGACAGGCTGGCGAGCGACGGCGGCTATCTCGCGATCGTCCTCCACCCCTTCATGCTCGCCTGGCTCGGTGACGAGAGCCTCACCGCGCTGCTCGACCGGATCGCGACCGCAGTCAGTGAAGGCGATCTCCGGGTGGCCCGCTGCGACGAGGTCGCCGACCACGTGCTCGCACACCCGGACCGGTTCGCCGGGGGCACCACGCTGGACGCGACGACCTGGGCCTAGAGCCCTACGAAGAGCGGGCGACTCGCACCAGGGCGCCGCCCAGGCGAATCCAAAGCGGGTACAGCAGGAAGAGCGAGAGGGCGCCGGCGTGCTGCGCCCGGGCGATCCGCCGCTCGTCCACACGGGCGAGGCCAGAGGTCAGCATGAACTCACGACCCGAGCGCGAGCCGAAGAGGCGCCAGAGACGGCCGAGCCCGGGGGCGTTGGCGTAAAGGGCCAGCGAGACGAGTACGAAGAGGGCGACGACTCCCCCGCGCAGGCGCCGGGCAGTAGCCTCGTCCTCGCCGACGGTCGCCTCGATCGCGGCGCCCGAGGCGACCAGCAGCGGTGGGTCGATCACGAAGCTCATTCGGGAACAACCTAGTATCTCCACCATGTCCGGGCTGGGAGACGTGGCGGCGGCGATCCTGCCACCGGAGGCCGGGGGGCCGGACCCTGAGCGGGTGGCGAGCGTCGCCCGGCGGATGATCGACCGGATGCCCGCCGTCTCGCAGGTGGGGCTCGCCGCGGCGCTGGTCGGCCTGGAGGCCTTCTCGCTGGCACGCACCGGGCGCAGGCTCGGGGCGGGCTCTCCCCAGCGCCGCGAAGCCCTGCTGGCGGACTTCGCCAAGCTCGGTGGGACTCCCGCGCTCGACACGGTCAAGTCGATCGTCATGCTCGCCCACGGCGCCGACAGCTACGCCGAGGAGATCGCCGCGGTCGGCTCGCGCCACGAGCCATCGCGGCCCGACGGCACGATGAACCTCACCCCCGCGAGCGAGTGGCCGCCGACGGCGAGCTGCGACGCGATCGTGATCGGCTCCGGCGCCGGCGGCGCCTTCGCCGCTCGCGAACTGGCGCGGGCGGGCCTCGATACGGTGATCGTCGAGGAGGGCGAGCGCTGGACTGTGGAGCGCATCCGCAGCTCCCACCCGCTCGACCGCTTCGCCTCGATCTACCGCGACGGCGGCACGACGATGGCCTTCGGCAACCCACCGATCGCGCTGCCGTTGGGGCGCGCGGTGGGCGGCACGACCGTGATCAACTCAGGTACCTGCTACCGGCCTCCGGCCCCGGTCGCAAGGGCCTGGCATGAGGATCACGGGCTGGCAATCGCCAATCCCGAGCTGCTCGGCCCCAGGATCGCCGACGTCGAAGCGACTATCGGGGTCGCGCCGGCTCCGATGGACGTGCTCGGGCGCAACGGTGAACTCTCGCTTGAGGGCGCTGCCGCCCTCGACTGGCAGAGCGCCCCGCTGCGGCGCAACGCGCCGGGCTGTCGCGGCGCCTGCCAGTGTGCGATCGGCTGCCCCAACAACGCCAAGGGCGGGGTCCACCTCAACGCCCTGCCGCAATCCTGTGAGGCGGGTGCGCGGATCGTCTCGGGGCTGCACGTAAAGCAGGTGCTGGTCGAGGGCGGACGGGCGGTGGGCGTGGCGGCGCGGCGGACCGACGGCAGCGAGGTGCGGATCTCCGCCCCCCTGGTCGTCGTCGCCGCGGGCGCCATCCCGACCCCGCCGCTGCTGCGTCGCAGCGGCCTCGGCAGGCATCCCCGGTTGGGCCGCAACCTCTCGATCCATCCCGCGACCGGGATCACCGCGAGCTTCGAGGAGGAGGTCATTCCCTGGGAGGGCGTGATGCAGAGCGTCGGGATAGAAGAGCTGCACGAGCGCGAGGGGATCCTGATGGAGGCGACCTCGACTCCGCCCGGGATGGGAGCGGTCTCGGCCCCCGGCTACGGGACCCACCTGCTGCGCCGCCTCGACCGTGCGGCCAACACCGCCACGCTCGGTGCGATGATCGCCGACGCGCCCTCCGGCCGGGTCTTCGGCGCCCGTGCCCCGATCGTCTCCTATCGCCTGGCGAGGGCGGACGAACTCCGGCTCGCCAAGGCCGTCGGCGCGATGGCAAGGGTGATGCTGGCCGCCGGCGCGACGGACGTCGAACTGGGCGGGGGCGCTCCGACGGTGCGATCGGAGTCGGAGATCGAGGGTGCGGTCGAGCGGCTCGACGTGCGCCGCCTGCGCCTCGCCGCCTTCCACCCCAGCGGCAGCGCCGCCGCCGGCTCGGATCCCGTCCGCCACCCGGTCGACCCCGAAGGCCGCCTGCGCGGCGTCGACGGCGTCTGGGTCGCCGACGGCTCGGTCCTCCCCAGCTGCCCCGGAGTCAACCCCCAGGTCTCGATCATGGCGATCGCCGCCGGGGTTGGCGAGGCGGCGGCGCAGGCCCGGTAGCCGGCGCAAGCCTCATCCCGTAAACAGGGAGACAAGGCGTTGCACCGCCGGCTCCGGGCTAGCCGAGGATCTTGAACTTCTTCTTCGCCGGGGTCGGGTCGACGTTGCCGGCCTTATCGATCGCCCACACCTTGAAGACGTGCTTGCCCGGCTTCAGCTTCTTGTACTTCTTCGGCGACCTGCACGGCTTGAACGGCTGCTTGTCGAGTTTGCACTCGAAGGTCGAGCCCGCCTCGCTGGAGGAGAACTTGAACTTGACCGTGGTCGCGTGGGTCTTGGCCTTGGGACCCTTGACGATCTTGGTCTGGGGCGGCGTCTTGTCTTTGGACGACGAGCCGCCACCTCCGCCGCTACCTCCGCCCCCTTCGGTTTTCGGCGCCGGTTCGGTTTTCGCGAAGGCCAGCTCGGAGGTGCCACCTTCGACGCTGGTCTGGGTCGCCGCGATCTGCGTATCGCCCGGGATCGCCGCCGCGTAGGTGACGGTCCAGTTGCCGCTGCCGTCGGCGGTCGCTTCGCCGAGGAAGGATTCGAGCTCGCCGGTGGAGGCGGTCGCCTTGCGGAAGACGCGGACGTTGGCGCCCGCTTCCGCCCCACTGCCGCTGGCGCTGCCGAGTTTCGCGGCACCGATGACAGGTGGCAAGATGCCGGCGTTGGCTTCGCCGACCAGGTCGATGAAGGGGCCGGCGTTTTTCGCCCCCTTGTTGCGACCGACTTCGTTGAAGCTGTCTTCTTCGGTGTTCCCGGATTCGTCGACGATCTGGATCGCGGGCCCGCCGCTTTCGTTGATGTTGTTTTCGCTGCCTTTGGTGTTGCCGCCGATCAGGTTTTCGGTCGGAAAGAGGAGGGCGACCGGCAGTTCGAGCAGGACCCCGGCTTCGCCGGATCGGTAGATCGCGTTTCCGAGGACTTCGTTCTGGGCGTCCTCGATCCAGATGCCGTTGGCCAGGGATTCGCCGATCACGTTTGCCTTGATCAGGTTGCCGCCGGCCGCGTTCGGGCCGGCTTTGGTCCAGACGCCGAATTCGGCCCCTTCGATGAAGTTGCTGGCGATTTCGGTGCCGCCGAAGCGCGCTTCGACCGCGACGCCCCCGTCCATTTCGAACACGTTTTCGGTGACCGCGACCTGGTTCGCATTGTTGGTGTTGAGGACGAACACTCCCGTCCCGGGAGCGGTTATTTCGGCCCCGGCCGCACCGGCGCCGAACACGTTGCCGACCGCTTCGAAGCCTTCGGCGTTTTCGGTGGCTATGCCTTCCGCGCTCCCGGCGATGAAGTTGGCGTCGGCGTTTTCGGAGCCCCCGACCAGGACGTTCGGAGCTTTGCCGACGTAGACGCCGTAGCTGCCGTTGGCGACCGTTTCGGTGCCATCGGCGCTGAGCCCGATGTAGTTGCCGTGGATCGTCGTCGGGCCGGTGGCGGGTTCCTCGTTGCCGCCATTGCCCTGCAGGTCGATGCCGGCGAAGGTCCCGCCCGAGATCACGTTGCAGCCCCCGTCGCACGGAGCCACACCGGAGGCGACTGTCGCCCCGACTTCGTTTTCGATCGCTTCGAAGGCGACCGTGTCGGTGATCTCGATGTCCTTGCCGTTCGCCGCTTTCGTTTTACCGTCGGCCTTGACGCCGAAGTAGTTGCCGCGCACAACCGCTTCGCTGGCGCCTTCGACGTCGAGGCCCTCGGCGGCGCTGTTGACGATCACGTTGCGCTGGCTCGCTTCGCTGCCGCCGATCGTCGCTTCGTTTGAGCCGGGGTCGAGCCAGATGCCGGTGCTGGCACCGGTGCCGTTGGTGCCGTCGAGTTTCACCCCGAGCCAGGAGCCGCGGACGGTCAGTTTCTCGGCTTCGTTGATCGCCCGGATCCCGGTCGTCGCTCCGGTGACCGCCACGCCTTCGATCGTCACCCCTTCCACGTCTTCGGCACTGAGCCCGTAGCTGAGCCCGGTGGCCTGGATCCCCACGCAAGGGCCCTGCGGCCCGGCCTGGGTCGTGCAAACGCCGCCTTCGATGCTGGCCTGGTCTTCGATCTCAGGCAGGAGGCTGCCGAGCGTGATCGTGTCGGCAAGCTGGCCTTTGAATTCGGTGCCGTCGAAGTCGATCGCGTCGGCGGTGCCGACGGATTCGTTCGCCTCTTCGATCGCGGCGCGCAGCGTGCAGGTGTTGGCCGAGGTTTCGCATTCTTCGTCGCCGAGCGTTTCGTCGGGCTGGTCGCCGATGCTGTCGACGGTGTAGGTCGCAGCGGACGCGACGCCGGGCGCGGCGAACAGGCAACCGATTGCGATCAGGATCAAGGCGAGCTTCTTCAAGGCAACCCTCCGGAGGACGGACGACGGACGCCCGCGACCCTACTTGGGGCCGCGGCGATTGCGCAAGCCCGCTTGGCCAAACCGTCCAGGCACCGGCTCAGGTCCGGTGCGGCAGGCCCGGCCCGGTCCGCTGCCACTCGACCTGGCCCACTCCCTCGCTGGCCGAGCGGCCGACGACGTCGTCCCACTCGTGCAGCATCGCCTTCAGTCGGGCGACCGCCTGCGGCGGGTGCGCGGCGACCTCGGCGGCGAGCTGCAGCGCCGACTCCTCGGTCGCCGCCGCCGGGGCGACGCGGTTGACCAGGCCCAGCCGCAGCGCCTCGTCGGCACCGATCGTGCGCGAGGAGAGCAGCAGGTACTTGGCGGCGGCGAGGCCGCAGAGGGTGACCAGGCGGGCCGGGCCGACGGGAACGCCTAGGGCCGCCCCGGGGAAGCGCAGGCGCAGGTTGGAGCCGCCGACGCGCATGTCGCAGGCGACGGCGATCTCGGCGCCGCCGCCGACCACGTCACCGTGGCAGGTGGCGACGGTCGGCTTGGGGAAGGCGACGATCGCGTCATAGAGGTCGGCGAAGAGCTGCATGCGGCGGACCTTGCCCTCCTCGTCGAGCTCCTCCTTGACGTCGGCGCCGGCCGAGAGCCCCATGTGGTCGGAGGAGCTGAGCACGAAGACCCGCACCGCGTCGTCCCCACGCGCCACCGCCAGGTGCTCGAGCATCTCGACCAGCACCTGGGTGTCGATTGCGTTGCGCGAACCGGGACGGTCGAGGCGCAGCACGGCCACGCCCTTGTCGTCGACTTCGTAGCTGGTGACAGCGGGCAGGTCGCTCACGGCGTGGAATCTATTTCGTCAGCTGCTCGACCAGCCGCTCGGTCTCTCGAGCCCCGCTCTCGATCAGCGCCTCGACCTCCGCCCGCGGCTCGCGGAAGCGCGAGAGCACGTAGGAGGCGACGACGTCGGGGTCGGTCGAGTCGGGGCGACCGACGCCGAGGCGGACGCGCCAGAACTCGGCGTCGCCGAAACCGCGCTTGAGGCTCTTCAGCCCGTTGTGGCCGGCGAGACCGCCACCTTGGCGCACCTGGACTTCGCCGAAGGGGAGGTCGATCTCGTCGTGGACGACGACGACCCGGTCCAGCGGCACCTTCAGCGCCCCGCGCGCGGGACCGGCCGAGTCGCCGGCGGCGTTCATGAAGGTCTGCGGCAGGAGGACGGCCACCCGCGGCCCGCCGGGCCCGGTACGGCCTTCCGCGATCAGGCCGCCGTACTTCTTCTTCGCCCGCGGCAGGTCCCAGCGGCGCGAGAGCTCCTCCGCGACCTCGAAGCCGACGTTGTGCCGCGTGGCCGCGTACTGCCTCCCCGGGTTGCCGAGGCCGACGATCAGGATCCGGCCGCCCTGCTGCTCGCCCTCGCCGCGATCGGCTCGGCGGCGAAAGAGGGACAGGAGCTACTCCCCGCCGGAGTCGCCCGAATCGCCGTCGCCCTCGGCCTCGCCCTCGGCGGCGGGCGCCTCGCCCTCCTCGCCGACGAGCTCGGCCTCCTCCTCGACCTCGGGCTCGACGACTTCTTCGACACGCGGCGGCGAGAGGGTGGCGATCGTCACCTCGTCGGGATCGTCGGCGACCAGCGTGACGCCCTCGGGCACGACCAGCGCCGAGAGCTGCAGAGTGTCGTTGATCTCCATCGCCGAGACATCGGCGACGAGGCGGTCGGGAATCTCGGTTGGCAGCGCTTCGACCGTGACCTCGCGGGTGACGTGCTCGAGCACGCCGCCGCCTTTGACGCCGGGCGCTACCTCGGTGCCCTCGAGCTCGACCGCGACCTCGGCCTGGATCGCCTCGTCGAGTCGCACCTCCTGCAGGTCGATGTGCTGGAGGCTGCCGCGCACCGGGTGGTGCTGCTGTTCCTTGACCACGACCGGGACCGCTTTGGCGCCCTCGATCTCGAGGTCGAAGAGGGCGGCGCCTTCGGCGAGCACGCCGCGAATGTCGCGTTCGGGCGCCTGGAAGGGGCGCGCCTCGTCACCGCCGCTGTAGACGACGCCGGGGACCAGGCCCTCGCGCCGAAGGCGCCGCGAGGTGCGGCTGCCGAACTCGGTGCGGGGAGCGGCCTTGAGCTTTTCGCGGGTCTGAGCCATGCGGACGGAAGAGCATAGAGAACCACACGAAAGACCACCTCCCCGCGCCGACCGTGGGATTGCCCACACCGGAGCGCGGTCAATCCAGAGTCAACGAGCCTGTGACACCCTTCGGACGTGGCCGACGAGAAGATTCCCAAGGGCAGGCTGCGGCGCTCCGCCAAGCTCGGCTCGATCGTCGGCATGCAGGGCGCCCGCTACGCGGGGACCAAGGCGACCAACGTCGCCCGCTCCGAGGAGGAGGGCAAGGAGCGGCTCGAGCAGCGCCACCTGGAGACCGCGATGAAGATGGTCGGCGCGCTGGGCCAGATGAAGGGCGCGGCGATGAAGCTGGGCCAGTTCGCCTCCTTCATCGACACCGAATTCATCCCCGACGAGTACCGCGAGCTCTACCAGGAGCAACTGGCGAAGCTGCGCACCGAGGCGCCGGCGATGCCCTGGGAGAAGGTCGTGAAGGTGCTCGAGGAGGAGTACGACGGCGAACCGCTCTCCGAGCTCTTCGCCGAGATCGAGACCGAGGCCTTCGCCGCTGCCTCGATCGGCCAGGTGCACCGCGCCGAGCTGCCCGACGGGCGGCCGGTCGCGGTGAAGATCCAGTACCCGGGGATCGCCGAGGCGCTCGACGCCGACCTGCGCAACGCCGGCACGATCGTCCGCCTCGCCCGCGCCCTCGCCCCCGGCCTCGACGCCAAGGAGATCGCCGCGGAGCTGCGCGAGCGGGTGATGGAGGAGCTCGACTACGAGTACGAGGCGCAGAACCAGCGCAGCTTCTCGCGCGCCTACCGCGACCACCCCTTCATCTACGTGCCGGACGTGATCACGCGGCTCTCGCGGCGCCGGGTGCTGGTCACCGAGCTGGTCGAGGGGCTCAAATTCGAGCAGGTCAAGGAGCTTCCCGACGAGGAGCGCAGCCGCTTCGGCGAGATCGTCTTCCGCGGCAGCTTCGGCTCGATCTACCACCTGCGCCACTTCAACGCCGACCCCCACCCCGGCAACTACATCCTGATGGCGGACGGCCGCGTCGCCTTCCTCGACTTCGGCATGACCAAGAAGCTCAGCCACGAGCAGATCGTGCTCGAGCAGCGGACGATCGACGCCGCCTTCCACAACGACCCGGAGGCCTTCCGCGACGCGTTGCACGAGATCGGCTTCATCAAGAACCCGTCGAAGCTCGACGCCGAACGGCTGATCGAGCACATGCTCGCGGTCAGCGGCTGGTTCGTCGAAGACCGCGAGATCGAGATCAGCGCCAAACGGGTGATGAAGATCATCGAGTCGACCAACGACCCCCGCTCGGAGTACTACGACCTGATGCGGCGCGAGTCGATGCCCGCCGACGAGCTGATGGGCCGGCGGATGGAAATCGGCGTCGTCGCCGTGCTCGGCCAGCTGCGCGCGAAGCGCAACTGGCACCGGATCATGCGCGAGTGGATCTACGCCGATGCGCCCTCGACCTCGCTCGGAGAGGAGGAGTGGGAGTACTTCGAGGGAAGAGGCATGACGCAGACCCCGATTGTCGAGAAGTCCCTGGAAGGAGAGCAGCGATGAGCAGGATCAAACGTGGGTGGGCGCTGACCAGGAAGAGCTGGGGCCTGCTGCGAGACGACCCCGCCCTGCTGCGCTTCCCGCTCTACGGCGGCGTGGCGACGATCGTCTGCGCGCTCGTCGTCGTCGGCCCGGGCATCTACCTGATCGAGGACGACCAGGCGGTCTTCGGCGGCGCCCTGGCGGTGATCGGCTTCTACCTGCTCGCCGTGATCGGCACCTACTTCAGCGTCGGCCTCGCCGCCGCTGCCGACATGATCTTTCGCGGCCAGCAGGCGTCCGTCGGCGACGGGCTTGCGGTGGCGCGGGGTCGCTTCCCCCAGATCGCGGGCTGGGCGGCCGTCTCGACCACGATCGGCCTCGCGCTCAGCGCCTTGGAGAACCAGGGCGCCGTGGGCCAGATCGTCGGTCGCGTGCTCGCCGTAGGCTGGTCCCTGATCACCTTCCTCGCCGTGCCGGTGATCGCGCTCGAGGGCAGCGGGCCCTTTGCCACCCTGAAACGCTCCGCCGGCCTGTTCAAATCGCGCTGGGGCGCGCAGGTGACCGGCAACATCGCGATCGGCGGCGCCGTCTTCCTCGTCGGCGTCCTACCCTCGGCCCTGCTGATCTTCGCCGGCTTCCTGATCTGGGCCTCGACCAGCTTCGCCGGCGCCCTGCTGCTGGTCTTGGGCGTGATCGGCCTGGCGATCTCGATGCTCGTCTCGAGCGCTCTGAGCAACATCTTCGGTGTAGCCCTCTACCGCTACGCGCTGGACGGCGAGGCGGTCGGCGGGTTCACCGCGGCAGAGATGGAGTCGGCGGTGAAGATGAAACGCGGCGGCCGCAACGCCCCACCCACCGCCACCCCCGGCACGATCTAACCCCCAAGGGGGAGAGTCTGGTTCCGGTGCGCCTTATATGCCCATGGGTGGCATAAAGCGCACCGCAAACCTGAACTATGCGATTGGAGATCTGGCCGAGCGGCAGCACGGCGTCGTTTCGCGACGGCAGCTGCGTGGGCTTGCGATAGGAGACAGCACGATCACCGCACGGATCGCGTCCGGGTATCTCCGACCACTCTTTCGCGAAGCATTCGCGGTGGGGCATCGCGCAATCACCAGGCGGGGACACTTGCTCGCGGCTGTGTTCGCATGCGACGAGGGAACGATCCTTTCGCATGGGAGTGCGGCTGAGATGCTGGGCCTGTGGGACAAGCGGCTGGGCGTCGTCCACGTGATCCCCCCGGACTGGTCCGGACGCAAGATCCCGGGAATCCGATGGCACCGTGTGCGCATGCCGCTTTCCGACGAAGTCGAAATCCGAGATGGCATCCCTTGCATCACGGTCTCCCGCACGATCGTGGACATGGCTGGAGAATCGAACTGGGGCCAACTTCGGAGACTTGTCGAGCAAGCGGCGATCCTGCGCCGGCTCGACGTCGACGAGATCGACCTCGTGCTCTCACGAGGTCGCAGACGCGGTGCCCCACGGTTGCGTGCGATCCTGGCTCCCTGGCGACAGACGAGGGAGCGTCGGCCCGTCGTGCGGAGTCGACTCGAGGCGCGACTGCTGCCACGCCTGATCGAAGAAGGGCTGCCAGCTCCCCAAACGAACGTGAAACTTCGGGTCGATGAACACAGCTTCGAGGTCGACCTCCTATGGGAGGAGCAACGCCTCGCAATCGAAACCGATGGCGAAGAGACACACGCCACCCGAGCCGCCTTCCAACGCGATCGCAAGCGGGATCAGATCCTTATCGCAGCCGGCTACCGCACTGCTCGGGTCACCTGGAGGCAAGTCGTTGACGAACCCAACGCCGTGATCCACCGCATCGCCCGCATGCTCAAAACCCCCTGACACCAGCCTCCGGTGCGCTTTATGCCATCCATTGCCACATAAGGCGCACCGGAAGCTGGGTGGGGCCGAGGGTCAGGGGAGCTCGTGGAATAGGCGGGGGTCGTTGGAGACCAGGCCCGTGACTCCTGCTGCGGTGAGCTTGTTCATGCGGGGGAGGTCGTCGACTGTCCAGGCGATCAGCTCTACCTGGGCGATCTTGGCGATGCGGGCGAGGCGGGGACTGACGAGCGGGTGGTAGACCCACATCGACTCGACCCCGAGCTTCGGCAGCTGCTCGGCGGCGAGGCCGGGGAGGCGGTGGCGCATCGCGACCATGGCTGCGAGCAACGGGGCCTTGGCCCAGCGCTTCGAGGTCCAGTCCTTGGTCACCTTCGGGTAGGTCCAGCCGCGGCGCAGCGCCGGCTGCAACTCGCGGATCCGGGCCAGCGAGTACATCTCCATCGTCGAGACCATCGCCCGCTCGACCAGGCCGCGCTCTTGCAGAGCCTCGACGATGTCCTCCTCGCGCCCGGGCAGCTTGATGTCGATGTCGATCTCGACCCGGTCCAGGGGCGGCTCCAGGAAGGCGTCGAGCGCCTCGGTCAGCTTCAGGGGCGTGCGCCGTTCGGCGTCGTGCCAGTCGTGGGCAACGACCAGCGGCGCCCGCTGCTCGCGCGGGAGGTGGGCGTCGGGGAGCCAGACCACGTCGAGCTCGATCGTGTCGACGCCCGCCTCGACCGCCGCGTGGAAGCTCTCCAGCGTGTTCCCCGGGGCGATCAGGTCGGCGCCCTTGTGGCCAACCAGCCGCAGGCCCTCGGGGGGCACTAGAAGAGCTGGTTCTCGCCGGCGAAGATCTCGGAGACCGAGTCGTCGGTGAAGATGCGGCGGATCGAGTCGGCGAAGGTGCCGGCTGTGGAGAGCACGGTGATGTTGTCCGGCGCGCCTGGGCGCAGCGGGATCGTGTCGCTGACGACGATCTGCTCGATGCCCGAGCTCTCGTAGGCGAGCCGCTCGTAGGCGGGGCCGGAGAAGACGCCATGGGTGGCGCAGGAGATGACCCGGGCCGCGCCCTCGTCGAGCACGGTCTGGGCGGCGGCGCAGAGGGTTCCGGCGGTGTCGATCATGTCGTCGACCAGGACCGCGGTCTTGCCTTTGACGTCGCCGACCACGTAGCCGATCTCGGCCACCTGCTGGGCGGGGCGCTCCTTCTCCATCACAGCCCAGTGGGTGCCGATGCGGCGGGCGAAGTTGCGCGCCGTCTTCACCCGGCCGGCGTCGGGGGAGACGATCACGAGGTCCTCGGCGCGGTGCTGGTCGGCGAACCACTGGGTCAGCATCGGCATCGCCGTCATGTGGTCGACCGGGACGTGGAAGAAGCCCTGCACCTGACCGGCGTGCAGGTCCATGGTGAGGACGCGGTCGACGCCGACCCCCTCCAGGCACTTGGCGACGATTCGGGCCGAGATCGGCTCGCGCGGCGCCGACTTCTTGTCCTGGCGGGCGTAGCCGTACCAGGGCATCACGGCGATGATCCGGTGCGCAGATGCACCCTGGGCGGCGTCGATCATCGTTAGCAGCTCGATCAGGGCGTCGTTCGGCGTCATCCCCGAGTGTTCGTTGGCGCAGGTCGACTGGACGATGAAGACGTCGGCGCCGCGGATCGACTCCTCGTAGCGGCAGTAGACCTCGCCGTTGGCGAACGTCTTCAGGGTCACCTGGCCGAGGTCGAGGTCGAGCTTGCCGGCGACCTTGGCGGCCAGCTCCATCGAGCTCCGCCCGCCGAAGACCATCAGCCGCTTCGAGTAGTCGTGGGTGATGGCGCTCGCCGGCACCGTGTCGGGTCGCTCCTCGATCGTGCTCACGGGGTCTGCTCCTCCTGCATCTCGGCCGCCTTGCGGTCGGCGTAGCCCTCGATGTTCCGTTGCTCGTTCTCGCTCACCGCGAGCGCGCCCTCGGGCACGTCGCTCTTGATCACTGCACCGGCGCCAGTGTAGGCGCCGTCGCCGACTTCTACAGGTGCGATCAGCATCGTGTCAACGCCGATGCGGACGTTGCGGCCGATCGTAGTCCGGTTCTTGCGGAAACCGTCGTAGTTGGCGGTGACCGAGCCGGCGCCGAGGTTGCTGCCGGCGCCGATCTCGGCGTCGCCGACGTAGGCGAGGTGGGGAACCTTGGCGCCCTCGCCGATCCGCGAGTTCTTCACCTCGACGAAGGTTCCGGCCTTGGCGCCCGGGGCGAGCTCGGCGCCGGGGCGCAGGTAGGCGAAGGGGCCGACCGTCGCCCCGTCGCCGATCTCGCACTCGACCAGGTAGGAGTGCGGCACGGCGACGTCGCGGCCGAGCTTGGAGTCGGTCAGGGTGCTGAGCGGGCCGACCGTGGAGCCGGCGCCGATCTCGGTCGCGCCGCGCAGGCTGGTGCCGGGCTCGATCCGGGCGTCGGCGGCGATCTCGACGCCGACGTCGATCCAGGTCGAAGCGGGATCGACGACGGTGACCCCAGCGAGCATGTGGGCCTCGAGGATGCGGCGGCGCGCCTCGGCCTCGACTGCGGAGAGGTCGGCGCGGTTGTTGACCCCCATCGTCACCGCGAGGTCGTCGGTAAGATGCGCGGCGACGGAGTGGCCGGCCTCACGCAGAGCCGGCAGCACGTCGGGCAGGTAGTACTCGCCCTGGGCGTTGTCGTTGGAGAGGCCGGCGAGCGCCTCGGCGAGCGGCGCGGCCTGGAAGGCGTAGGTGCCGGCGTTGATCTCAGGGATCGCCAGCTGCTCGGGGGTGGCATCGCCGGCCGTCTTCGCCTCGACCACCCGCTCGACCTCACCCGAGGCGGTGCGGACGACGCGGCCGTAGGAGCCGGGCTCGTCGAGCTCGATCGTCAGCATCGTCGCCGCGGCGCCGGAGGCGGCGTGGGCCTCGAGCAGACCCGAGATCGTCGCGGCGGAGAGCAACGGCACGTCGCCGGAGAGGACGAGCACGGTCTCGGCCTCTTCGATCAGAGGCAGCGCCGCGCGCACTGCCCCGCCGGTTCCGTCAGGCTCCGGCTGGGTGACGATCCGGACCTTGTCGGGCAGGCCGGGGACGCTGTTTTCCTTGGGCGAGTCGATCGCCACGACCCACTCCGCCCCGGTCGCCTCGCGAGCAGCGAGGATCGGCCAGGCGACCATCGGCCGCCCACAGACGGGGTGCAGCATCTTCGGCGTGGCGGAACGCATGCGCGTTCCCTCGCCCGCCGCCATTACGAGCACAAGGGGAGACTCCACGAGTGGATCGTAGAGGGGATGGGAGAGGGCGGGGTGCCCCTTCCGCTTGCTGGGTTTTCGCCGTCACAGGAGATCAAGCTTTCGGTGGGATATCGCGGCGAAAAGAGGACGCCGCGCGCTCCAGGGGCACCCCGCCCTCTCCCACGCGACCCCGATCCGGTTGGAACCGAAAAGCTTTTCGCCAAGCCCATCGGCCTCCGCACGCTTGAACCGACCTCGACCTCAATTGGTTGCTGGCGCCGTCTGCTTTGGCTTCAGCTTTCGCGAATTGCGGCAGCCGATGCGTTATCTCGCGGGGGGTGGCGCGGATTTGGGGGACCAGCCCGAGGAAGCTTTAGCTACCGCAGGGCTGGTGGCACCAAATCCGTGACAGGACCCGCCGCGCCGACGACTCTGGGTCAGCTTTTTGCGAGATCCCTGCCAACCAAAGCAACGGACGTCAACGTCCAGCCGGCGAAGATCAGGTCTATGCCTACGAGGAGGCCGATGGCCCAGTCGGCGCTGCTGGGAAACTTGGCCAGGA
>DASSMU010000130.1:0-9306 GCA_035701465.1 Solirubrobacterales bacterium | reverse complement strand
GCGACATGCTGAACGCCGCCCTGCTCGCCGAAATCGGCGCTTCGCCGATCCCCGAGGTCCTGCTCTCGGCCGGCGGCACGACCTTGGCGGAGGTCGGCGAGGCGATCGCGTTGCTGTCCGGCAAGGGGATCACGGCCGTGCTCGGCTTCCAGGCCTATCCCACGCCGGTCGGCGAGAACCGGCTGCGCCGCCTCTCGGCGATGCGCGAGGCGTTCCCGGACGTGGCCCTGGGCTTCGCCGATCACACCGGCGCGGGGGAGGACGCCGCCGCCTGGCTGCCGACCCTCGCCCTCGCCCTCGGGGTCACCTACCTGGAGAAGCACCTCACCGTGGCCCACGTCCTCGCCGATCCCGACCACGATTCGGCCCTGGCGCCGGACCGCTTCGCCGGGTTCGTCGAGAACGTGCGCCTGGCCGAGGCGGCCCTGGGCGAGCCGGTCGATGCGATGGGCGAGGCCGAGCAGGCCTACCGGCTGCGGATGAAGAAGCACGTCGTCGCCACCCGCGACCTGCCCGCCGGAACCCGGCTGGAGGGCGAGGCGCTGGCGCTGAAGCGGGCGCCGGAACCACCCGCCGACGTCCTCTTCCGCCTCGACGAGGCGATCGGCGCGACGCTCGCCTCCCCGGTGAGCGCGAACTCGCCCCTGGCGCGGAGCGACCTGCGATGAGCCGGCGCCTGGTCGCCGGCCTCGCCTGCCGCCTGACCGGCTCGCGCCTTTACGGGAAGCCGCTGCAGAGCCTGGACCCGGGCTCGGGCGTGACGATCCTCTCCCAGATCGTCGCCTGCATCCGCGCCGCCCGGGTGCCGGCGGAGGTGGTGCTGGCGATCGCCGAGTCGCCGGCGAACGTTGCCCTGCGTTACACGGCGGAGGAGCTGGACGCTCCCTACGTGCTCGGCGACGAGAAGGACGTGCTGGGGCGCCTGATCCTGGCCGCCGAGTCGCGCGACGCGACCGATCTCCTGCGCAAGACGACGGAGTCCCCCTTCTTCGACGTCGACGGCATGGAGCGTGCCTGGGAGCGGCACGTCGCCAACGGAAACGACGTCACCGTCGTCGACCACCTTCCACAGGGGGCCCCGGTGGAGATCTACACGGTCGAGGCGCTGCGCCGCTCGCACGAGGAGGGCCGCGACGAGGACCGCAGCGAGCTCGTATCCAACTACGCCCGCTTCAACCAGCGCCTCTTCAAGGTCGAGATCGTCAAGGCGGCGCCGGTCTGCCGCCGGACGGACCTGCGCCTCAGCGTCGACGGCCCCGAGGACCTGATCCTCTGCCGCGCGGTCTACGAGGAGCTGAAGGAGAGCGCCCCGCTGATCCCGATGGCCGAGATCGTCGCCTTCCTCGATAGCCGCCCGGACCTGACCCAGCTCGTCGCCGGGCTCGCCTACGGCGCGCCGGTTTGGGACGGCGCGCCGCAGCGATGAGCGGCGAGACGCCCGCCGCCGCGGCGAGCGGCGAGAGCGGGGTGCTGGAGGACATGGAGACGCCCTCGCCGGTCCTGGCGGTCGCCTTCGGCGGCATCGCGATGAGCGTCGGCGGCATCCCTCCCTTCGAGTTCTTCCGGGTGCTGAACGAGGCGGAGCCGGCCAAGAAGCTGCTGCTGCGCGATCGCAGCCAGTCCTGGTACCACCGGGGCGTGGACGGCTTCGGCGACGACATCGCCGGGGTCGAGGCCTCGATCCGGCGGGTTGTCGAGCGCGAGCAGCCGCGCAAGCTGGTGATGCTCGGCGCCTCCGCGGGCGGCTACGCCGCGCTGCTCTTCGGCAGGCTGCTGGGAGCGGCCGAGATCCACGCCTTCGGCCCGCAGACCTTCATCGGCCCGGGCCTGAGGCTCCGCCACCTCGACCACCGCTGGGGCAGGCTGTGGCTCTCGCTGATGCTCTCCGGCCGCTACCAGCCGCGCTACGGCGACCTCTACCGGGTCTTCAAGCGCACGTCTTCGCCGGGCTCCCGCGTCATCGTCCACTACTGCCCCAGCGACCGCTTCGACAACGCCCACGCGAGGCGCCTCGGCCGCCACCCCGACGTCGAGCTGCGGCGCTACGACGAGGGCGGGCACTTCATCGTCAAGCACCTGCGCGACACCGGCCGACTGCAGCCCCTCCTGCGCAGCCTGCTGTCGACCGAGCGCTAGCGCGGCTCCAGTCGTTCGCTGAGTGCTGCCCCCACCAGCTTTGCGTGCTTTTTGTAGTGGAGGTGATGGTCGGTCCGGGTTTCGTTGAGATATTCACTGCGAACGAGCCCGGTGGCGGAGTCGAGCGTCGGTGTCGTCACGTCGAGGAACTCGGCTCCCATCTCCTCACAGGTCGACTGCAGGCGAGCGTTGTAGTCCAGCGTCAGCTCGGTCCGGTCGCGCTGGGTGGCCTTGACCTCGCGGCGCGCGTTTGCGATCTCGCCCCAGTCCTGCCCGTCGCGAATAGTCGGCAGGGGAACGCTGAGGACCATCGTGCGGAAGCCCAGGTCGAGCTGCCTGGCGAGCAGGCCCCTGTAACCGGCGAGGCTGCGCTGAATTTGCGACTCGATCGAGACCCCGTGCTTCTCCGCGCGGTACCAGATGACAAAGCCGCAATCCACCTCTCCCAACGAGAACACCAGGATCTGCCAGGCTCGCGCCGCGTCGCACCTGTCGCGGAATATCTGCAGCGAATCGGTCTTGCTGTTCGGGTTGTGAAGCCCCTGCGCGGTCGCGCCGCGCACCAGGCAGGTGCTCACCGCCGCTCGTAGATAACCGTAGTCCACGGCCCGCTGGACGACCCCGATGTGGCTGTCGCCGATCCCGACGAGGTGCGGGCGCAGCCTGACCGGCGGCCGGTCGAACGTCCATCGCCTGACGCGGTCTCGGGTCCGCCTGGCTCGCCTGGCCGCTGCCGAATATCTCAGTCGGGCCAGGAGGCTCGAACCAGGCCCCGTCACCGTGGCCGCCCCGGCGAACGGAGCCGGCCGGCGGCACGGCGGGCTCGTGCGCGCAGCGAGTCCAGCCGCCAGCGGCCGGCGTAGAAGCGGGCGGCCGAGCGGTCGAAGGCGGCGAGCAGGTCGGGGCGCTCGTGCTCGATCCCCGCCCGCAGCCGCCAGAAGAGACCTTCCTCGACCACGGCCGCCATCGCGCCCGCGGTCTCGGGGTCGCCCGCCCGGGCCCCCTCCTCGGCAAGGAAGTCGAGCAGGTCCTTGACCTGCTCCCAGCGCGGCCCCAGGTCGTAGTAGGGCGCCCCGGCGGCGTCCCTGATGCCGGTCGGCGCGCCGGGGCCGGTCTCGCCCTCGACCGCGCAGCGCTCCCACCACAGGCAGCGCCGGCCGGCGAGCAGCAGGCCGGCGAGGATCAGCACCTGGGGGTAGACGCGCGCCGCCGCGCTGCCGGCCGCCAGGCGCGCGGCGACGGCGGCGAGCGCCTCGCGGCACTCCTCGACCCGGTAGACGAGGCCGGGGGCATGCGAGCCCGCCGCGAGCAGCTCGGCGGGCTCGATCGGCCGGTCCCCGCGCCCGCCGCGGTAGAGCTCCTCGCCGAAGCGGAACCCGGTCGAGACGAAGGCCGGCGCGCTCCCCTCCAGCAGCCCTTCGAGTGGCGCCAGGCTGTCCGCCACGACCGCGTCGTCGTCGGCGGCGACCAGCAGGTAGGGCGTGCGGCACTCCTCGAACAGCCGCAGGACGTTGCCGGCGTAGCCGAGGTTCGACTCGTTGCGCAGCAGCCGGACTCCGGTGTCGGCGCAGAGGCGCTCGAGCGCGGCGTGGGTGCCGTCCCCGGAGGCGTCGTCGACGATCAGGACCTCGACCCGCTCCGGGACGCCGGCGGCGATCAGGTCGGCGATGCGCCGGCAGACGATCTCGCGCCGCTCGAAGGTCGGGATGCCGACGGTGAGCATCGGGGCGGCGCCGGCCACTCAGCCGCCCTGCGGCAGGGCGGCGCCGGCCGCGACCTCGGTCGCCGAGCGGTAGTAGGCGCTGTTGCTGCGCAGGGCGCTCGCCGAGTCGAATCCCTCCAGCTGCCCGTCGACGACCACCATCACCCGCTCGCAGACGTCCAGGGTCGACATCCGGTGGGCGACGACGAACAGCGTCAGCTTGTGCTGGAGGGCGAGCAGCGACTGCTGGATCAGCTGCTCGGAGTGGGGGTCGAGTGAGCTGGTCGGCTCGTCGAGCACCAGCACCTCGGGTTGCGCGGCGAGCGCGCGGGCGAGGCAGATCCGCTGCTGCTGGCCGCCGGAGACCGCGTCGGCGCGCGGTCCGACCACGGTTTTATAGCCCTGGGACCACTTCGTCACCTCGTCGTGGATCCCGGCCAGCCGGGCGGCGCGCTCGATCGCCTCGTCGTCGAGGTCGCGGAAGAAACGGATGTTGTCGGCGACCGTCGCGTGCAGCAGGCGCGGTTCCTGGGGGACGTAGGCGACCAGCCTGTGCCAGTCGGCGGCGGCGAAGCTCGCCGCGGGCTCACCGCCGATCAGGTAGCGGCCGCGGTCGGGGGAGCGCAGCCGCAGCAGGATCTGGACCAGGGTCGACTTGCCCGCCCCGGACGGCCCGACGATCCCGATCGCCTCGCCGCGCTCGACCTCGAAGCTGATCCCGCGCAGGACCGGGCTCTCCTCCTTGTAGGCGAACTCGACGTCCTCGAAGGCCAGGGCGCTGACGCTCTCCAGCGGCCGCGTGCCCGCGGGCTCGATGCTGGCGATGTAGCGCTGCTGGGCCTCCTGCACGCGCTCCAGGTAGGGCAGCGTCTGGTGCAGGGACTGGTGCGCGCCCTGGGCCTGCTGGCCGTAGCTGCTCGCCCGGACCAGGACCAGCACGACGGCGCCGAGCGAGCCGACCTGGCCGGCGCCGCCGAAGTAGAGGACGGCGAGGCCGGCGACGACGAAGATGTAGATCATGCTCTGGTAGACGCCGGGGACCAGTCGCGCGAGGAACATCGTGCGGAAGGCCGGGTGGCGGATTTCGGCGATCAGCCGGTTGATCCGCTCGCGCTGCGCCGCGGCGACGCCGAACACCGCGGTCTCTTCGGTCAGCCGGATCGCCTCGCCGATCCCGCTGGCGTGCTCCATCGAGGATTGCGAGACGGCGCGCCCGAAGCGGCGTCCCAGCGCGCCCAGCGGCCGCAGCACCGCGAACAGGCCGGCGGAGACGGCGAGCACGATCAGGGCGACGACCGGGTCCAGCGCCAGCGCCGAGACGAGCAGCATCAGGAAGGTGAAGACGGCGGTGAGGAGCATCGTCGTCCAGAGCGTCGCCGCCGCGGCGATCGCCATCTGGTCGGTCATCAGCTCCTGCAGGTGGCCCTCGCGGTCGCGCGATTGCACGGCCCAGGAGGCACGGGTGAAGGCGTCGAAGAGCTCGCGCCGCAGCCGCGCCTGCATGTCGGTCCCGATCCGCGCCGGGATCGCGGCGAGCACCGTCTGCAGGACGAAGCGCAGCAGCGCCAGCACGGCTCCGCAGGCGAGCAGCGCCCCGATCGTCACCGATTCGTCCAGCGGGCCCACCGAGACGTCGATCCGGCTGGACCCGTTCGCCAGGGAGGTCGCCGTCTGCGCCATGATCGCCAGGATCCCCGCCTCGGTCAGGCCGGAGAGCAGCGAGGCGGCGATCAGCCCCGCCACCAGGCCCTTGCGCCCACCCAGCAGCAGGCTCATGCGCGGCCAGATGCGCGGTTTCTTCCGGGCGGGCTCCGAGGGCAGTCGCGGGAGCTTCATCGGTCGGTCTTCTCGCTCGGGTGGATCGGCTTCGCGGCGACGAAGACGACGTCCTCGCGGGCGGTCGCGTCACCATCCTGGAGCGCGTACCGAGCCCGGTCCGCCGGGTCCAACTCCTCAGTGTAGCGGCGTTCGGACAGCTCGAATCCGGCACTCTCGAGCCGTTCGCGGATGTCGCGGCCGTAGACGCGCACGTGGTTGAACTGGCCGAAGGCGCGCACCCGCTCCTCGGGGGCGACGACCGCCGGGTCCTCGTAGGTCTCGGCCCGCCCGAAGTCGACGGGCTGCATGAAGTAGGCGGTGCCACCCGGGTCGAGCACGCGGAAGACCTCGCTCATCGCCTTGCGGTCCTCGGGAACGTGCTCGAGCACGTGGCTGCAGACGACGACGTCGAAGGAACCCAGGCTGGGGGGGATCGCGGTGATGTCGACGACCTCCATCGCGACCCCGGGGGCGATGTCGGCGCTGACGTACTCGACCCCCGGCAGCGCTTCGATCGCGGCCGCGATGCTCGGCTCCGGGGCGAAGTGCAGCACGCGGTGCCCGCCCTGGTCGAGGTCGGTCTGGTCGCGGAGGAAGAGCCAGAGCGCGCGAACGCGCTCGTAGGACCCACAGCGCGGGCACTGTACGTCGCGGCGGCCGCGCCCGTGGCGCATGCGGCGGAACCTGCCACCGCAGATCGGGCATTCGAGCCGTCTCCCCATATATAGGAGCGGGTGGCCGTATGCCCGGCGCAGGGAGCGGTTCAGCGATGTCAGCATCGGCGCTGCGATGGTAGTGGCGGGGGGCTCACGAGAGAAGAGCCTCGATCCGGTCGAGCACCCCGTCGGCGTAGAAGGCCGGCATGCGGGCGCCGATCCGCTCGATCGCGTCCCTTCGTGCGGCCTCGTCTGCGAGCGCGGCGACCAGGCGCTCGGCCATCGCCTCCGCGTCGTCGACTGCGAAGAGCAGCGGGTAGTCCTCGCCGAGGACGGCGCGGTTGGCGAGCAGGTCGGAAGCTGCGATCACCCGGCCCCAGGCGCCCGCCTCGAGCAGGGAGTTGGACATGCCCTCGCTGCGGCTGGGAAGGACGTAGACGTCGTGGCCGGCGAGCAGATCGCTGACGTCGGCGACCCAACCGGTGAAGGCGACCGAGTCGCGCAGCGGCGGCGAGGCGGCGACGCGGGCCTTGAGCTCCTCCTCGACCGGCGGCCAGAGCGAGCCTTCCCCGCCCCCGGCGCTGCCGGCGATCGTCAGTCGCGCCGCGGGGACGCGTGCGAGGACCAGCTCCCAGGCGTCGAGCAGGCCGTCCAGGCCCTTCTGTCCCGTCAGCCTGCCGGTGAACAGAACCTTTGGCTCGCCGCTCAGCGGTGGCGCCTCGACCGCCTCGACCGGGGTCGGCACCACCGCGATCCGCTCCTCCTCGACGATCGCGCGCAGCTCAGCCGCCGCGGCGGGCGTCTGTCCGACCAGGTAGCGGGCCCGGCGCAGCAGGGCCCGCCGCAGCGGCCAGAGTCGGGAGGCGCGGAAGTGCTCGATCTCGCCGCGGCGGCCGCTGGAGAAGCTGAAGCCGACGTAGGGCCGTCGCGAGAGCGTGGCGCAGGTCGCGGCGACGAGGCCCTGCGAGGCGAGTTCGAGCGAGACGTAGACGGCGCGGCGTCCGCGCAGCAGGCCGAGCGGCACGGCGAGGAGGAGGAAGGCGACCGCGCCGAGCCGGTTGCCGAAGCCGGGCAGCTCGATCACGTCGACTCGCCCGATCCGCGACCGCCGCGGCCGGCGCCCGCCGAGACCGCGCGCGATCACGGTGACCTCCCAGCCGCGATCGGCGAGGCCGCCGGCGATCGTGCGGGTGTGCTTGCCGGCGCCCCCCTCGCCGGTGGGCGTCGGCGTGAACATCACGACCCGGCCGGCCACCTCAGGCGGCTCTTCGCTCGGAGAGCAGTTTCTCGTAGAGGTCGAAGTAGCGATCGACGCAGGCGCTCATCCGCTCGTTCTCGGCGGCGGCGCGCCCGGCGTTGCCCATCCGCGTCGCGGTGTCGGGGTCGCCGAGGACCGCGACCAGGGCCGCGGCCATCGCGGCGGGGTCGCCGGGTGGGACGAGCTCGCCGGTCACCCCCGGTTGCACCAGCTCGGTGACGCCGCCGACGGCGGTCGCCACCACCGGCAGCCCGGCGGCCATCCCCTCCAGCACCGCGATGCCCAGCGACTCGTAGTTGGAGGGGAGGGCGAAGACGTGGGCGCGGGCGAGCCAGGGCCAGATGCTGTCCTGGAAGCCGGCGAACACGACCCGATCGGCCAGACCCAGCTCGTCGGCCCGCCGTTCCATCGCCGCCATCTCGGCGCCGCGCCCGAGCAGGACCAGCTGCGAGTCGGGTATCCGCTCCGCCACGGTGGCGAAGGCCTCGATCAGCACCCTGTGACCCTTCTCGGCGCTGAAGTTGGCGGTGCAGACGATCGTCGGGCGCGACTCGCGGCGCAGTTTCAGCGGCGCTCCTGACCAGCCGTTGCGGATGCTGGTGACCCGCCCGGGCGGGTAGCCGTAGCTCTCTACCAGGAACTTCCGCACCGAGTCCGAGCAGGCGACGACGTGGTCAAAGCGGCGTCCCGCCAGGCGGTCGACCAGCGCCGCGAGCCTGCGGTCCGCGGCCTCGAAGTGCATCCCGTGCTGGTGACTGAGGACGCGCACCTCGCCCTCCGGGCGCGGCAACGCCGCGGCGAGCACGAGGGCGTGGGTGAGGTAGACCTGCAGCACGTCGGGCCGCAGCTCGGCCAGCCTGCGGCGGGCCCACCTCGCCGTCGCGGGCAGGGCGAGCGGGCGGGAGCCGGTCGCCGTGAACGCCTCGTAGCCGAAGTCCCGGCAGCGCTCGGCCAGGTCCTCGTGGGGCGTGCGGGCGAAGGGGTTGAGCACGGTCTGCTCCCAACCGCGTTCCGCGCCGCCCTGGAGCAGGGCGACCATCACCGCCTCGGCGCCGCCGTAGCCGGCGGGGGTGCTGATCATGTGGGCGATGCGGGGCACGGGCTACTCGGCCGCTCGCGCGGCCTCCCGGGGAGGGAGAAGCCAGGCGCCGAGGTCGCGATCCAGCAGCCGGGAAACCAGCTCCACCTCGACGGCGAAATCGGCCGCCAGCCCGGCGCGCACCTCGGGGTCGACCTCGGTGCGCCCGGCGCCGGCCGTGTTGGCGGCCAGCACGCCGTCGGCGACCCGGCGCCGCAGCGACTGCGGCGTCAGGCGCC
Organism: Solirubrobacterales bacterium; assembly: GCA_035701465.1. GTDB lineage: Bacteria > Actinomycetota > Thermoleophilia > Solirubrobacterales > 70-9 > VRUE01. The sequence continues at coordinate 419 of DASSMU010000130.1, read as the reverse complement.
GGACGACGCGCCTCATCGCCGGCGGCGGATCGGTGAGCAGGGCGCTGAGGCGGCGGCTCCGCGCCCGCCGGGCGCGGTTCGCCCGGACGCTCGCCGGGGCGGGGGCACCGGTCTCGACCGCCGGATCGACGGCGGGAAGCTCGAGGAAGGAGCGAAGCCCTTCCATCGCCGCCTCGGGATCGGCCCGGAAGTCGTCGTAGACGACGACGTGGCAGCACGAGCGGCCAAAGGCGTCGAAGTAGCGCTGCACCTGGGCAGCATATTTGTAGACGTGCCGGTAGCGGAGCATCCAGGGGTGGGCGCAGCGGCGGGGCAGGCGGCGCCCGCGGGCCCGGTCCTCTTCCGCTTCCAGGGCGGCGGCGAGATCCTCTATCTCCTCCAGCCCGTAGTAGAGGCAGTGCTGGTGCAGGGAGGGGATC
>DASSMU010000129.1:0-21484 GCA_035701465.1 Solirubrobacterales bacterium | reverse complement strand
GGTTCCTCTGGCACCTTGGCGAGCGCAGCGAGGAAGAACTGAAAGCGGTGCTGAAGAACGCCGGACAGCTGTTCAAGCGGTTGCAGGGGGAGATGGACGAGTCCGGGATTCACACGTATCCGCCTGGGCCCTGGCACGCGGGGCTGGAGCCGTTTCCTTCGGACGGGTAGGCGCGCGGGTCCTGTCACGGGGGAAGGGGGGCGCTGCGGGCGGGCCACGGTCCGTCCTCGACCCCCCTTCCCCCGCGCCACCCGCGCGAGTCGCGGGTCAGGAAGACGGGTAGTCCGGGTCGCCCGGGAGGACTACTCGGTGCTCTTCGGGCGTTCCAACTACCTTGGGGAGGATCGGCTCTACGTTGCGGCTTCGGTGTGCCGCCAGAGCCTCGTCGGATGTTTTGAATGGCAGTAGCGATTCGAGTTGCTTGACGGTTGGGAAGGCCAGTGCCAGCTTCCCTGCTGCTTGTGCTTCCAGCGCCTGGGCCGGCTCGAACCAGGCCGCGTCGGTTGTCTCGACGCCGTCCGGCTTGGGCGGCGTGTGGGCCGGGGCGAGGGCGAGGAAGAACCAGGCGTCGAAGCGTCTTGAGATCACCTCGGGGGTGATCCAGCGGGAGAAGAGGACGAGCTCCTCCTCCGGGGCCAGTTCGATCCCGGCCTCCTCGGCGAGCTCCCGGACTGCGCAGGCCCGGTAGCCGGCCTCGTCCTCACCGTCGCCGGGATCTACCGCACCGCCGGGGAAGACCCAGACGCCGGGCATGAACTTCGCCTCTTCGGTCCGCTTCAGCAGCAGCACCTCCAGGGCCCGATCCCGGTGCTTGCCGCCGCGCCTCAGCAGCACGACCGACGCCGCCGGCCGCGGGACCGCGGGCTCACCGAGGTTCGGCGCCTCTGCTGGTCCCCGCTGCCTCTCCTCCACCAATCCACCATATCGGGGGTGTCTGAGTTTCCGGGGCCTATATGACCCCTAAGCTCAGACACGTCTTGAGAGGGCCTGCTCGCGACGGGACCGGACCCTGGCTCGGTGGGCGAGCCAGGCGAGGAGGAGGAGGAGCAGGGCGAGCGGTACGGCGATCGCCAGGCCTACGACGGTGACGCCGGCGGCGATGGCGAGGATTCGGCTGGCGTCGTGGAGCCCGTCGCTCAAGCCCCATGCGCCGCCGGTGCTGCCGCCCGAAGACTTGCCCGTTTCGATACGCAGCGAGACGCGCGAGAGGTTGGCGCGGCGGCTCAGGTCCGTGAGGCGGGAGCGAAGGGCGGCAGCGCGGGCGCGCTCGGCTCGCAGCTCGGCTTCGACCGCGGTGCGCTCGGCGTCGGTCGTCGTCGTGGCGAGCTGTGCGAGAAGCCCCTCGATTTTCGCCCGCGAGTCCCGCAGCCTTTCGCCGAGGCCGATCGTCGGCGCGGTGATGTCCTGGGTCGACTCGTGCCGCGCGAGCACCTCGTCGATCGACGAGAAGGCGGCGAGGGTGTCGCCGAGCTTGCCGCTGGGGATCAGCAGGTCGAAGCGGGCCCCGGCTTCGACCGCGGCGTCGCTGATCGACGAGCTGAGGACGATGCCGTCGGCCGCGTGGACGGCGTCGAAGACCTTGGCGGCGTCGCCGCGCACGTCGGCGGGGTCCGCGCCGAGCACGATCTGCGCCGCGCGTTCGATCTCGCGGTGGTTGGCGTGCGACGCGAATGGGCCGCTGCCGCCGGCGTTCGAGGACGAGGACTGCACACCGCTTGCTGCGCGTCCGCTCTGAGACTCTTCGCTCGCGACCGGCGGCGCTTCCGAATACTGGGTTCCACTCGAATCCCCCGCGCTGGCCGCGCCGTTCGCGTGCTTCGGCTGGCTCTCGGGGCCCGCGGGGCCTCCGGGTGCCGGCTTCACGGGCGAGGCGATTTCATCCGGCGCCTTCGCTCGGAAGGAGAGGGGCGGGCTCGTACTGTTGTCCGAGGTCGCGATGATCGCGGTTGCGATCACGATCGCGGTCACCGCGAGGGCTCCGGCCGGTACCAGCAAGCGCCGAGGCGGAGTGGTGCGCAGTCGCTCGGCTACCCGCTCGAACAGGCTCGCGGAGCTGCGCTCCCGCCGCGGAAAACCGGCCTCGGCACGGCGATCCAGCTCCACGGCGAACTCCGGGCGCGGCTTGGGTCGCAGCGCTCGCAGCTCGGCGGCCAGGTCGAGATCGTCTCTACGGGGCTCCATCGCATGCCTCCCTCAGCTTGGTGACGACTCGGTGCAGCTTGGTGCCGGCGTTCGACTCGGAGATCCCGAGGACATCGGCGATCTCGGCGTTCGAGAGTCCGGCGAAGAACTTGAGCGCGACCAGCTCCCGCTCGCGGCCGTCGAGCTTCGCTAGGGCGGCGCTGAGGACGAGGCGCCGCTCGCTGCGCTCCACGGCCTCGACGGCGGCGGGGCTCGCTGCGTCCACCGGGTCGGCGGCCAGCTCTGCTTGCCGGCCGCGGCGCCTCAACTCGTCGAGCGCGGCGTTGCGGGCGATGCCGAACAGCCAGGCCCGGCCGTTGCCCCGCTTCGGGTCGAAGCGCGAGCGATTGCGGTAGGCGCGCTCGAAGGCGGTCGCGGTGACGTCCTCGGCCGCGGCGGGGTCGCGCAGCAGGCCGGCCGCGTAGGCGTAGACGTCGTCGCGGTTGGAGCGGTAAAGCTGGTCGAAGACCAGCTCTGCCCCTCGCGGTGGGGCGGCGGTCGGTTCGGCAAGAGCCTGGCTCACGCCCTTACTACGGGCGGGGCCGGGATCCGTCACGGGCGAATCAGGCCGCTTGGGCCATCCGGGTCGCCTGGGGGCGGGCGCAGGCGGCGCGGATCGACTCGCCAGCGATCTCGACCAGGCGGCGCAGGTCGCCTTCGGAGATCGAGAGGGGGGGCATGAGGACGACGACGTCGCTGAGCGGCCGGATGATCGCGCCGCGCTCGCGGGCCTCCACCGTTACGCGGTGGCCCATGCGCAGGGCCGGGTCGTGCTCGCCGAGGTCGATCCCGACCATGAAGCCGCGGCAGCGGACCTCGGCGACCTCGGGCATCGCCTCGACCCCGTCCAGCAGCTCGCGCAACAGGGCGATCTTCGGTTGCAGGCGCTCGATCGTCCGCTCGTCCTCGAAGGCGTCGAGGCTGGCCAGCGCGGCGGTGCAGGCGAGTGGGTTGCCGGTGTAGGTGTGTCCGTGGAAGAAGGTGCGGTACTCCTCGGGGGCGCCGAGGAAGCCCTCGTAGATGCGCTCGGTCGCCAGCGTCGCCGCCAGCGGCAGGTAGCCGCCGGTCAGCCCCTTGGCGAGGCAGAGCAGGTCGGGGGCGACGCCCTCCTGTTCGCAGGCGAACATCGTGCCGGTGCGGCCGAAGCCGGTCGCCACCTCGTCGCAGATCAGCAGCACGCCGAAGTCGTTGCAGAGGTCGCGGACCGCGCGCAGGTAGCCGGACGGGTGCACGAGCATCCCGGCCGCGCCCTGGACCAGCGGCTCGACGATTACCGCGGCGATCTCCTCTTCGTGGGCGGCGAGGACCCGCTCGAGGTCGGCGGCATCGCCGGGCTCGGCGGCGTGGGTCGGGAAAAGCAGCGGTCGGTAGGTCGAGTGGAAGAGGTCGATGCCGCCGACCGAGACCGAGCCGATCGTGTCGCCGTGGTAGGAGTCGCGCAGGTGGACGAAAGAGGTGCGGCGTGTGTGCTGGCCACCGCGCTGCTGCTGGTACTGGAAGGCCATCTTCAGCGCGATCTCGGTCGCGGTCGAGCCGGACTCCGAGTAGAAGACGCGCGAGAGCCCTGGCGGTGCCAGGTCGACCAGACGGCCGGCGAGCTCGGCGCCACCGGGGTGGGAGAGGCCGAGCATGGTCGAGTGGGCGACCTTGTCGAGCTGCTCGCCCAGCGCCGCGTCGATCCCTGCGTGCCGGTGGCCGTGCACGTTGCACCAGAGCGAGGAGACCCCGTCGATGTAGCGACGCCCCTCGCTGTCGATCAGGTCGGTCCCCTCGGCCCGCTCGATCATCAGCGGCTCTTCCTCGACCCAGCCCCGTTGCTGCGTGAACGGGTGCCAGAGATGATCCCGGTCGAGTTGCGCGTGGTCGGCCATATAGATGCGACCTTAGCTCTGCCTCCGGTTGGAAATCGCCACGGTTGCAGCAGGCTGTTCCGACGCTTATCGATAAAGATTTATTTTTCAGTATTGACTAATTAATACCCAAACATAACCTCGGTCCATAGGTGGGCTGGGAACAACGCATGATGCGGTCGGCTCGTTCATGGGGAAGCACAAATGCGCTTTGAAGGCCGTCGGCGTGATCGCGGCGGTGGCGGCCATCATCCTCCTGACACTGCTGGCATCGGGGAAATTCTCGTCTGACCCAAGCCAGCCCGGGTTTCCCGGGGACGGCCCTGCCGAATTCCTCTACCTGGACGGTTCCCGCGTGCTCGCCTACCTGGCTCAGTTCGACGGTGGCAAGTTCACCAGTGAGCAGCTGACCCGCGAGAGCTCTGAAACACAGAGCGGCAAACTCGCCGTGCAGGCACTAGAACTCGGAGAGACCGTACAGCAGAAACAGTCACTCTCGAGAACCATCACGCCGACGGCAGCAGGCAACTACATCGAACTGCTCGCAAAGTTGAAACAACATGGGCTGAAGACGATCGGACTTCGGCACTTCGGCGAACAGGTTCGCGGATTGAGCGAGGGGCAGTTCGTGACCTTTCGGACCCATGCGTTGTCCTCACCCGTCTACCTGAGTCCTTACCTCGCGGTGCGTGAACGTAAGACGCTCTCGACCCTTTTCCCTATGCCCGCCAAGGGGGAGCCTGGCCGACAGGCGGTGCGACGGGAGCGAAAGGCGGCACGGCGCTTTCGGGAACGGCTTGGCAGGGATCCGAGGGTCGTCTTCGCCCTGCGTCCGGCAGGGGAGAGCGAAGACGAAGAAGAAGTGGCGGCAGGAGGAGGAGAAGAAAAAGAGGAAGAAGCGTCGCCTCCGGCCCTGCGGCGAGGGGAGCACAATGCCATCAAAAGAGTGATCCAGGAAGACAAGGTCGAGTACCTGATGCCATTGGATGCTCAGCTGATCAGCAAAGAGCGCAGCTTGCTCAAGTTCGGCGGGGGTGAATTCACGGTGGTGGGAAAGGTGGTGCGAATCTTCCCCGAGGACGGCGACGGCCATGTGCCGGCCTACGTCGATTCCCCGACGCTCGAGACCTGGGAGCGGCCGCTTGCCGACGCGCCTCCGGTCCTGCTGTGCAGGACAGATCCGAAGTGTTCCGCAGAGATCCGGACGGGGAGCTCGACGGCTTGGCAGCGCGAAGATGTCATCCGCGGCTCAAGGGTGCGGGCGATCGAAGCGCTTACGAAGCAGACCGCGATTCCGAAACGCGGTGCGGTGATCGTGCCGATCGCGATCTACAAGTAGCGCATTCGCGTGATATCGCTCACATGAGCAACTATTTCTATTGAGAAATAGTTGTAAGTCTGCAAATATCTTTGGCATGCAAGCGAGTGACATTGCCGCGATCGTCGAGCAGGTCGCCACTCCCGAGGTCAGCGAGGAGGCTCAGGAGACAGCCGCGCGGATCAGTGCTCTGCTCCGCCACCTCTTCCTCTACGACCGCGGCAACCTGCTGAGGGTGATTGAGGAGAGCGGCCTCTCGATGACCCAGTCCAAGACCCTGCTCGAGCTGGGGGGTTTGGGCGAGGAGATCGAGGCGCGCCAGGTGACCGACCTGGCCGAGGCGCTCGGGGTCTCCGTGCCCTCGATGAGCCGGGCGGTCGACGGCCTGGTCAAGAAGCGACTGGCGACCCGGGTCGAGGACCCCGAGGACCGCCGCGTCCGCCGCGTCGCGATCGCGGACAAGGGCAAGAAGCTCGTCGACGCGCTGATGGTCGTGCGCCAGGCCGGCATGGAGACCTTTGCCGCCAGCCTCACCGCCGCGCAGCGGCGCAAGCTCGACGCCGCGGTCGACTCGCTGATGGACCGTCCCGACATCGCCGAGGCGTACGAGCACTTGAAGGAGGTGGGTCCCGCTTGACCCGTTACCGGCACCTGATCACCGACGACAACCGCAGGTGGTGGACGCTCGGCGCGATGTGCTTCGCGCTGTTCATGATCATGCTCGACAACACGGTCGTGAACGTCGCCCTGCCCTCGATCCAGCGCGACCTCGGCGCCTCGATCTCCGGCCTCGAGTGGACGATCAACGGCTACACGCTCTCCTTCGCCGTGCTGCTGGCTACCGGCGGGCGGCTCGGCGACATCTTCGGCCGCCGTCGCATGTTCCTCTTCGGCGTTGTCATCTTCGCCCTCTCCTCGGCGACGGCCGGGTTCGCCGTCAACTCCACCGACCTCGTCGTCAGCCGCGTGGTCCAGGGCGTCGGCGCGGCGCTGATGATGCCGGCGACGCTCTCGATCATCACCGACGCCTTCCCGCCGGCGGAGCGTGGCAAGGCGATGGGCATGTGGGCTGGGGTCTCCGGCCTGGCCCTCGCGGTCGGCCCGGTGGTCGGCGGCCTGCTCACCGAGCACGTCAGTTGGCGGGCGATCTTCTACCTCAACATCCCGGTCGCGATCGGCGCCGTCACCGCCGCGCTCTTCGCCGTGCGGGAGTCGCGCGACAACACGGTCGGGCGCCAGGTCGACTTCGCCGGCGTCGCCGTGCTGACGGCGTCCCTGACGGCGCTGATCCTGGCCCTGGTCGAGGGCAACGAATGGGGCTGGGGCTCGACCGAGATAGTCGCCCTGCTGGTCGGAGCCGCCGTCGGCATGGCCGCGTTCGTGGCGGTCGAGCTGCGGGTCAGGGTGCCGATGGTCGAGTTCCGCTTCTTCTCCAACCGCAACTTCCTCGGCGCCGTCGTGGTCGCCTCGATCGTCTCCTTCTCGATGCTCGGGGTCTTCTTCTTCCTCGCCCTCTACATGCAGGACATCCTGCGCTACTCGCCGCTGGAGGCCGGGATCAGGTTCCTGCCCTCGACCCTGATGATCGTCGGCCTGGCGCCGGTCGCGGGTCGCCTGGCGGATCGCTTCGGCCCGCGCTGGCTGATCGCGGCCGGCCTCGTCGTCGTCTCCGCGTCCCTCTACAGCTTCAGCGGCATCGCGGTCGATTCCAGCTACCTCGACCTGCTGCCCGGCTTCACCTTGCTCGGCATCGGCATCGCGCTGACGATGTCGCCGATGACCAGCGCCGCGATGAACGCGGTCCCGGTCGAGAAGGCGGGCATCGCCTCCGGCGTGCTCTCGATGTTCCGCATGGTCGGCGGCAGCTTCGGCGTGGCCGTCACCGGCGCGATCTTCCAGGGCTCGGTGGGAGCCAACTTCGCCGACGCCAGCCCGCAGCAGTTCGTCGATGCGCTCGGCCACGCGATGAGCGTTTGCGCGGTCGTGGCTCTTGTCGGAGCCGTGATCGGCGCCTCGGCGATCCGTGCCAGGCGCGATCCGCTCAGCCCCGAGGCTGCCGAGGCAGCGGTCAACCCCGGTGGTGAGGAGCTGGCCGCGCGTGAGGCCGTCGCCGTCGGCGAGCCGGTCGCCTGATCGGCCGTGCCGGCGCCGATCCTGCTGCCGCCGTCGGAAGGTGCGAGGCTACGCCCGCGATCGTCAGCTGGGGCTCAGGCTCGGCCAGCTCGGCGGGTCGTCCAGGTCGATCTGGGGCAGCGTCAGGACCCGGACTTCGCCGAGCGCCTCGACCGTCTCGCGGTTGGACTGCTCGACCGGGCTGGGCCCATCCGGCCAGGGGGTGAGGACGACCGATGCGACGACGAGGCCGGCGGAGCGCGCCGCCTCGATCGTCAGCAGGGTGTGGTTGATCGTGCCGAGGCCCGGTGAGGCGGCGATGACGAGGGGCAGGCCCAGGTCGACGGCGAGATCGCGGACGAGGTAGTCGTCGCGGAGGGGGACGAGCAGGCCGCCGACCCCCTCGCAGACGAGCGCGTCGGCGTTCGCCGCCGCGGCCCGGGCCGCGGCGCGCAGGCGTTCGGGGTCGATCTCCTCGCCGGCAAGCGCCGCGGCGAGATGCGGTGAGGCAGGCGGCCCGTAGCGATAGGGCGCAATCTCCTCCTCGGCCTGAGCAGACCCGGCAGCCCGCCGCAACAGCTCATGGTCCGGCTCAACCGTGGGTCGACGGGACGAAATCCGGACTCCGGCTCCTGTTTTCGGCCCATCGGCAGGTTGTTCGGGGTCTAGGCCGGTTACGGCCGGCTTGAAGACTGCTACTCGGTTGCCTGCGGCGGCGAGGGTGTGGGCCATGGCCGCGGCCACCACGGTCTTGCCTACCTCGGTGCCAGTTCCGGTTACGAAGACGCCGTTCAAGGCTCAGGCGGCGACGGCTGCGCGAGGCGCTTGGGCCAGCGAAGTCGGGACGATTCCCAGCTCGCGGGCCGCTGCCCCGACCAGCTTGGCGGCGCGTTCGAGCTCGCCGGCGCGGTGGGTCGCCATCACCGTGAAGCGCAACCTCGAGCGGCCTTCGGGCACCGTCGGCGGGCGGATGCCCTGGGCGAAGACGCCGCGCTCCAGAACCCGCTCGCACAGCTCCATCGTCCGCGCGGCGTCGCCGACCTCGACCGGGACGATCTGGGTCGAGGAGCCGCCGGCCGCGAGCCCCTCGTCCGCGAGCGCGGTGCGCAGGGTCGCCGCGTTCTGGGCGAGGCGCTCGACCCGGTGCGGGTGGGATTCGAGCAGCTCCAGCGCGGCGAGACTCGCAGCGACCGACGGTGGCGGCGGTGCGGTCGAGAAGATGAACGAGCGCGCCGTGTTGAGCAGGTACTCGGTCAGCTCGCGGCCGGCGCAGACGTAGGCGCCGTAGGAGCCGAGCGCCTTGCCGAGGGTTCCCACGACCAGGTCGACCTCGCCGCTGAGCCCGGCGGCCGCGACCGAACCGCGCCCGCCGGGGCCGACCGCGCCGGTGGCGTGGGCCTCGTCGACCATCAACCGGCAGCCGTGGTCCCGGGCCAGCCGGGACAGATCCTCCAGCGGCGCCAGGTCGCCGTCCATCGAGAAGACGCCGTCGGTGACGATCAGCGCGGCGCGCCCGCCGGCCTCGCGCAACCCCCAGGCGAGGTGCTCGACGTCGCCGTGGCGGTAGACGAAGGTCTCGGCCCGGGAGAGGCGGCAGCCGTCGATGATGCTGGCGTGATTGAGCTCGTCGGAGAAGATCGTCTCTCCGCGGTCGGCCAGGGCCGCGATCGTGCCCGTGTTCGCCAGGTAGCCGGAGCCGAAGAGCAGTGCCGACTCGTATCCCTTGAAGGCGGCCAGCCGCTCCTCCAGTTGGCGGTGAGGGCGCATGTTGCCCGAGATCAAGCGCGAGGCCCCGGCCCCGGCGCCCCAGCGCATCGCCGCCTCCGCCGCCGCTCCCCGCACGCGCGGGTGATCGGCCAGGCCGAGGTAGTTGTTCGAGCAGAGCAGTAGAACGGTCCGCCCGTCGAGCGTCACCCGCGGGCCTTGCGGTCCGCCGATCAGGCGCAGCCTTCGGCGGAGCCCCCGGTCGCGGAGCTCCTCCAGGCGGTCCGCGATATCGGTCATGCGGCGGTCTTGGACGCCGGGTACGGCGGGGGCTTCCTGGTCTTCTTGATCACCCGCAGCTGGGTCGAGGGGTCCCAGAAGTTGGCCTCGTCCTGGCGGTCGATCAGCTCGTCGATCGGCGTCGCCGGGGTCTCGCCGTCGAGCCAGCCGTCGCGGTTGTCGGGGCGCGGGTTGGCGCCGTTGTCGGGCTGGCGCGCCACGTTCAGGCCGAGCTCCTCGAACATCGCCCGGTCGTCCTCGGGCTCGGCGCCGAGCGTGGTCAGGAAGTTCCCCATCATCACCCCGTTCAGTCCCGCCTTCACCGCCAGCGGCTGCAGGTCGCCGAGGTTCTCGACCCGGCCGCCGCAGAGGCGGAAGAGCGCGCCGGGGATGATCAGGCGGAAGATCGCCACCCACTTGACCACCTCCCAGGCGTCCATCAGCGGGCGGTCGCCGAACTTGGTCCCCTCACGCGGGTTGAGCAGGTTGATCGGCACCGAGGTCGGGTCGATCTCGGTCAGCTCGAAGGCCATCTCGACCCGCTGCCGCGGCGTCTCGCCGAGGTTGAGGATGCCGCCGACGCAGGTCTCAAGGCCGGCCTCCTTGATCGCGTCGATCGTGCGCAGCCGGCCCTCGTAGCGGACGGTGCTGGAGACCTCCGGGTAGTAGGAGCGCGAGGACTCGACGTTGTGGTGGACCCGCTGCACCCCCGCCTCGCGCAGCTTCTTCGCCCGCTCGGCCGACATGTGGCCGATCGAGGCGCAGCGCTTCAGGTTGGTCTGCTCGGCGACCAGCTTCGTCCCCTCGAGGATCTTCTCGAAGTCGCGCTTGGAGAGGCCCTGGCCCTGGGTGACCATGCAGAAACGGTGTGCCCCTGCCGCCTCGGCCGCCTTCGCGTGCTCGAGGATCTGCTCGGGCTCCATCATCGCGTGCATCGGCGTGTCCGCCTCGGCGTAGCGGGACTGGGCGCAGAAGCCGCAGTCCTCGGCGCAACCGCCGGACTTGGCGTTGACCAGCGAGCACATGTCGGTCGAGTCGCCGAAGTTCTCGCGGCGGACCGCCCAGGCGCGCTCGACGAGGTCGCCGATCTCCTGGCGGTCGGTCAACGCGCCCAGCGCCAGCGCTTCCTCGAACGAGATCAGGGAGGCCATTCGGGCGCAAGGCTAGGCGCCCGCCCGGACGGCTGGGAAGGGCCTCCGGGCTTGGCGGGGGTCAGCCCGGCTGGCCCGCGCCGGCGTGGCCTGCGACGAGCACGCCGTCCTTGCTGTCTCCGAATATCCGCACCGAGTCGCGCCCGGCGTCCTTGGCTTCGTACATCGCCGCGTCCGCCCTGCCCAGCACGGTTTCGTAGCTGAGTCGCTGGCCCGCCCCGAAGGGCGCGATGCCGATGCTGGCGGTGATCGGCGGCACGTCCTCTTCGTTGCGCATGCGCTCGCGGATCGCCTTCGCGATCTCGGCCGCCACCTCCTGCGCCTCGTCGAGATCGCAGCGGGGAAGGACGATCGCGAACTCGTCGCCGCCGAGCCGGGCCAGCACGTCGGTCTCGCGGGTGCGACCGCGCAGGACCGCCGCGATCTTGGCAATCACCCGGTCTCCGGCCGGGTGGCCCAGCGTGTCGTTGACCTGCTTGAAGTGGTCGAGGTCGAGCATCAGCAGCGCCCCGGTCACTTCATAGCGGTGGCTGCGGGCGAGCTCGGCCCGCAGGTCCTCTTCGAAGCGGCGCCGGTTCTTCAGTCCCGTCAGCGAGTCCTGACTGGCCTGGCGTTTCAGTTCGTGCATGCGCTCGCTGCGGCTCCAGATCAGCACCAGCGCTGCCAGCAGCGCCGCCACCGAGAGGCCTACCAGGGCGATCATCACCGCCAGGTCGACCCCCGGCCGGCCGGGGTCGCGGATGACGAGCAGCCAAGTGCGATCAGCGATCTGGATCGGCGCGATCGCCGATTCCTCGCGCGACAGGGCGGGACCGGAGATCCGCTTGCCCCGCTCCACAAGCGATGCTTCGACCCCGTCAGGGAGCGAGGCGGTCGCGGCGTGCGTCAGCTCGGGTACGTGGAAGGAACCCGCGGCGAAGCCGATCAGGGCCTTGCGGCGCTCGGCCGCAGTCGCGATCGCGGCGCCGTCGCGGTAGACGGGGCGGAAGACGTTGATCCCGATGCCGCCCACGGGGAGGCGCATGATCGGGGTTGCCGCGGGCCTACCGGTGTCCCGTGCCCGCAGCAGGTAGGCGCCACGCAGCGCGTCGGAGCCGACGTCGTAGCCGAGCGGCGGCTGCACGGTCAGGCCGGAGGCGGCGATGAAGGTCAGCGGGTAGTAGTGGGGACGGCTGCCGGCCCTGCGAAGCTCGCCCAGCGGGCCGCGTTCGAGGATCGGGAAGCCGTGGCTGCGCTCGAAGCGCGCCCGCGCCGCCCGCGGCACCGAGCCGACGAAGGCGGTGGCCGTCAGCGCCCCCGGCTTCAGCAGGGAGCCGGCGATGACGTCGAACTCGTGCCGGTCGAAATGTCCCTCCGCCTTGTAGAAGGCCGCGGCGCTGGCCAGCTGCCCGACGGAAAGGGCAGCCAGCGCTTTGGCCTGGTGGGCGGCGCGGATCGCCTCGCCCCGCTGCGTCGTCTCGAAGTTGTCGTCTTCCCGCTCGTGGACGACCAGGGCAAGGGCGATCGACCCGACCGCGATGGCGGCGACGAGCGCGAATCCGAACCAGACGCGAAGGCGCATCGTTCTCTTGTCGGCCGTTGCCCGCCGTGCCTCAATCGGCGGGCGCGTTTGCAAGCGACTCCCAGAGGTAGAGCGAGGCGAGGCTGCGGTGCGGGCGCCAGGGCTCGCCGATCTCCAGCACCCGCGCCGGGGCAGGCATCTCGTCCAGCTCGTACTCGACCTGCACCGCCTTGCGGATGCCGAGGTCGCCGCCGGAGAGCACGTCAGGCCGTTCGAGGTGGAAGAGCAGGAACATCTCCGCGGTCCAGACACCAAGGCCGCGCACGGCGACGATCTCTTCGACCACCTCCTCGTCGGAGAGATCGTCGAGACGGTCGAGCTCCAGCTCTCCGGCGAGCACGTGTGAGGCGAGGTCGCGGACGTAGGAGACCTTGCGCCCGGAGAGGCCGGCGCCGCGCAGGTCGGTTTCGTCGGCTTCGAGCAGCTGCTCCGGCGAGGGCGTGGTGCCCTCGAAGAGGTCGAGGATGCGTCCGTAGATCGTTCGCGCCGCCTTGGTCGAGAGCTGCTGGCCGACGATCGCCCGCAGCAGCGCCCCGTAGGCGTCAGCCGGACGCTCCTCGCTGCGACGTCGCAACCGCGTCTCCAGGTCGATCTCGCCGAGGCGCTCGATCAGCGCCGCCATCGTCGGGTCGGCGGCGGCGAGTTGCCTGGCAGCCGAGCTCATCGCCCCCGCCACTCGGGCTTGCGTTTCTCGGCGAAGGCCCTGATGCCCTCGCGCAGGTCCTCGGAGGTAAAGCACGACTCGCGCAGGGCGATCAGCCCGGCCTCCTTCTGTTCGCTCAGGACCGGTGAGGCGTTGAGCAAGTCGATCGCGCTTTTGTTGCCCCGCATCGAGAGCGGTGCGTTGGCGGCGATCTCGCCCGCGAGCTCGACCGCCGCCTGCTCGAGCCGATCGGCCTCGACGACTTCGTGGACGAGGCCGATCTCCTCGGCCCGGGTCGCCTCGAAGTTGCGGCCGGTGAGGAAGAGCTCCTTGGTGCGAGCCAGGCCCACCGTGTCGAGGAACTTGCGCAGCCCGGTGTGGCCGTAGACGAGGCCGAGCTTGACCGGCGGCATCCCCAGCTTCGCGCCGGACGCGCAGATCCGCAGGTCACAGGTGATCGCCAGCTCCAGACCACCGCCGATGCAGTGGCCGTTGAGCGCCGCGAGGGTCGGCCAGGGATGCCCGGCGATCGCCTCCATCGCGGCGTGGAAGGGGTGGGCGACGAGCGCCTCGGCGTCGCGCTCGAAGGTCTCCGACGGGATCGAGGCGATGTCGTAGCCGGCTGAGAAGACCGGCGGCGCGCCGGTGATCAGCACGCAGCGGGTCTCGATCCCGTGGTCGAGGCGCGGCAGCGTCTCGGCGAGGGCGTCGAGGATCTCGTGGTCGAGGGCGTTGCGGCGCTCGGGGTTGGAGATGCGCAGGCGGACGACCGCCTCGGCGGGCGAGTCGAGGATCAGCTTGCCGCCCGCGAGACGCTCTTCCATCGGGCGCCTACTCCAGTACGACGAGGACGTCGCCTTCGCTGACGGCTTGGCCCTCCTCGCAGCGGATCTCCTTGACGGTGCCGTCGTCTTCGGCCTCGACCGGGATCTCCATCTTCATCGACTCGAGGATGACGACCGTGTCGCCGTCCTCGACCGTGTCCCCGACCGCGACCTCGATTTTCCAGACGTTGCCTGTGATGTGCGCCTCGATGTCTGCCATGGCGCGGGACAATATCCGTTGCTCCGGTGCGCTTTATCCCCCCATAAGGAGGAAAAGGCGCACCGGAAGGCAGAATGTCCCGTCGTGGCCCCGAACCGAATGGATGTGCTGACCGTGATCGTTGCAGCGCGGAACGAGGCGGACCGGGTTGGCGAGACGATCGCCGCGCTGCGGAGTGCCTTTCCGGGGGCGGCGGTCTGGGTCGCCGACGACGCCTCGACTGACGGCACCGCCGAGGTGTCGATGGCCGCGGGGGCGCGAGTGGTCAGCCGCGGGCGCCCGCACGGCAAGGGTGCAAACGTCACCGCGGCGACGGAAGCGGCGCTGAGTGCGGGGGCAGTGGCGGAGTTGATTCTGCTTTGCGACGGGGACCTCGGCGACTCGGCCGCGCGACTTGCCCCGTTGGTCGCGGCGATCGAGGCGGGGGAGTGCGACCTCGCCGTGGCCGCCTTCGGCCGCCGCGTGGGCGGCGGCTTTGGCCTGGCGCTGGGCTTCGCCCGCTGGGCGATCCGGCACCTCTGCGGCTTCGAAGCGAAGGCACCGATCTCCGGTCAGCGGGCGATGCGAACTGATGTCCTCCGCGCCACGCTTCCCTTTGCCCGCGGCTATGGGATGGAGATCGGGATGACGGTAGACGCTGTCCGTGCCCGCTACCGAGTGGGTGAGTACGAGCTCGCACTCACCCACCGGGCAACTGGCCGCACGCTCGGCGGCTTCGTCCACCGTGGTCGGCAGCTACTCGACTTCGGTCGCGTCTACGCCTCACGTCGAGCAAAAAGCCGAAGTGGGAGTTAGAGACCCATTTTTTCCACGACCTTCGCGGCGACCGATTGAATATCTGTCCCCGACAGTTTGGTGATGCCGGTCTTGGCCTGTAGGTCGGCCTTGGTTCGCAGCATGTGGTACTGGGTTGCCTGTATCGCTTCGGCGACAGTTTCAGCGTTGGCGTTTTGCGGCAGCTTTTCGATCGTTTCTTTTGTTCCCTTTTCTTTCTCCTCCGGGGTAAGGCCCACCTCGACCCCACCTGGAAGTTTGATCGAGCTGATTCGCCCGTAGAGAAACCCAACGATGATTAGGGCGGCTCCAGACCCGATGATCGCCGTCAAAAGTCCTTCAGTCGGCCCACTCGTTGTTTTTTTCGTCGTTGTGGAGGCTTTTGCCGTAGGCGTTGTGGAGGCGGGAGTTGTTTCCTTCGTTTCACTCCCGATGCTCCAGTTGAGTGCGGCCAGCCCGAGCGCAGCAACGATCAGGAGACCGCCGATTATCACAAGTGACTGCTTGGTTTCCTTTCGAACCGCAACCTTTGGATCCGGCTTGTCGAACGTTTCATTTTTCTTCTGGCCAGCGTTTTCGTTTGCCATGCCGTGAACCTCCCACCGAAGAGCGGTCCGATCAAGGCACGGCGAAAGTTAAAAGACAATTAATCAGCGTTTTACGAGTATTTTTGGATTGCTATCAGTGGATAGGTGTAGATCGTCGAGGGATCAATCGCGCTTCGCGTAGTCGCCGATCTCGCCGAAGTCGATCATCACGCAGGCCTCGGGGCCGGGAACCTCGGCATCGTGGCCGGGCGGGATCGCGACGACGTCACCGGCCATGGCCTCGATCTCAGAGCCGTCGTCCATGTATATGCGCATGCTGCCGGAGAGGACGTAGGCGAAATGCGCTACCTGGCAGGAGTCGGTGCCGGCGATCGGCTTGACGTTCTCCGACCACTTCCAGCCGGCCTCGAAGGTGCCTTCGGCGACCGCGTGGCCTGCAAGCTGGACGACTTTCGCCTGGCCCTTGCCTTCGAACGGGCGCGTCTCGTCGGGCGAATCGAACCGCTTTACCTCTGCTCCCATTTTGGGACTCCTTCGTTCGAGATGAGCCCTGCCTGGCACTGACCGTACACCCGCTGCGAAAGATTGCCTAAAGCGCTTGAGCGGCGGCCTCGGCGCGCTCGACCGAGGCGGCGAGGGAGAGCAGGGTCGCCTCGTCGCATTCCCGGCCGAGCAGCTGGGCGCCGATCGGCAGGCCGTCGGCGGTGAGGCCGGCGGGGACGCTGATCGCCGGCCAGCCGACCACGTTCCAGGCGAAGGCGAAGGGACAGGTGGCGCTTGCCGTGGTGCTGGTCGCCCAGTAGCCGCGGCCCTCGAGGGCGCCGATGCGGGGCGGCGGCTTCGCCGTGGTCGGGGTGAGGACGACGTCGCAGCGCTCGAATATGCGGCCGATCCGGCGACGTAGGCCGGGCTCGGCCGCGCGCGCGAGGCGATGGGGCGCGCCGCGCAGCACCTTGCCCACGCGGGCATGGACACGGGTGCGCGGCTCCAGGGCGCTGCGATCCTCGCCGTGGGCGTCGAGCCATGCGGCGACCCCGGCCATGCCGCGCGGGACGATCGCCGGGCCGACCATGCCGTAGTCGGGGTCGGCGGGGAAGACCTCATGGCCGAGCTCGCCGAGTCGCTCGGCGAAGGCTTCGATCGCCGCCCGGTGTTCGGGGTCGACCTTGTCCGGAACGCCGAAGGGGGTGGCAAAGGAGAGGGCGACGCGCAGGCGGCCCGGCTCCCGGGCGGCCGCGGCCGCGAAGGGCTCGCTCGGCGGCTGCGGCTTGTGCAGGTCGGCCGGGACGTTGCCGTGGACGGCGTCGAGCATCAGGGCAGCGTCGGCGGCGCTGCGAGCGAGCGGGCCGTAGCAACTGAGCCCGTTGAAGGCCTCGGGGTCGGGCCAGGTCGAGACGCGCCCGCGCTGCGGCTTCAGCCCGACCAGCCCGGTCCAGGCGGCCGGGATGCGGATCGAGCCGGCGCCGTCGGAGCCGATCGCGGCGGGTACGACCCCTGCGGCCACGGCTGCCGCCGCACCCCCACTGGAGCCTCCCGGCGTGTGGTCGGTGTTCCACGGGTTGCGGGTGGCGCCGTGCAGGGGCGTCTCGGTGAAGTGCCACTGGCCGACCTCGGGCGCGTGGGTCTTGCCGATCACGATCGCGCCCGCCTCGCGCAGGCGCCTCACGGACTCGGCGTCACGCGCGGCAGGCCGGCCACCGCCGCAGCCGAAGGGGGTCGTGTGACCGGTGAGGTCGACGTCGTCCTTGATCGCGACGGGCACTCCGAGCAGCGGGCCGTCGTCGCCCGCGGCGAGCCGGCGGTCGGCCTCCTCGGCCTCGGCCAGCGCTTCCTCGTCCCGGATCACCCGGAAGGCGTTCAGGGTCTGCTGCGCGGCCCGGGCCCGCTCCAGCGCCGCGGTCACCAGCTCGACCGCGGAGACCTCGCCGGCCTGGGCCAGGCGCGCCTGCTCCACGAGTCCGGTCGTTGTCGGTGCGGCTACCGCGCTCACCCCCGGTAGTCTGGCGGCCCTTGGCTCGCAATGCGTCCCCCAAGCCGATGATCGCTCGCGGTGGGACGCTGTGATCCTCGCGATCGACCAGGGGACCACCGGGACCACCTGTCTGGTCTTCGACGAGGCGGGGGGGATTGCCGGTCGCGCCTACGCGGAGTTCGAGCAGCACTTTCCGCGGCCGGGCTGGGTCGAGCACGACGCGGCGGAGATCTGGGACGTCAGCCGCCGCGTCGCGGCCGGGGCGATCGCCGACGCCGGCATCGAGGGCGCCGACCTCGACGCGATCGGGATCACCAACCAGCGCGAGACGGTCCTCGCCTGGGATCCGGCGACGGGCGAGCCGCTGCACCGGGCGCTGGTCTGGCAGGACCGGCGCACGGCGGCGCGTTGCGACGAGCTCCGCGCCGCCGGGCACGAGTCGCTGGTGCGCGAGCGCACCGGGCTCGTCCTCGACCCCTACTTCTCCGCGACCAAGATCGAGTGGCTGCTGCGCAACGTCGAGGGCGCCGAGCGGGCCGTCTTCGGCACGATCGACTCCTGGCTCCTCTTCAAGCTGACCGGGCGCCACGCCACCGACCACACCAACGCCTCGCGGACGATGCTCTTCGACATTCGCCGCCTCGCCTGGGACGAGGAGCTCTGCGCGCTGTTCGGCGTCGCCCCCGAGCAGCTGCCCGAGCCTCTGCCCTCGGCCCACGTCTACGGCACGACTTCCGAGTTCGGCGGCGAGGTGCCGGTGGCGGGGATCGCCGGCGACCAGCAGGCGGCTCTCTTCGGCCAGGCCTGCCACGCGGCGGGGACGGCGAAGAACACCTACGGCACCGGCAGCTTCGTCCTCCTCAACACGGGCCCCGAAGCGCCCAAGCCGGTAGAGGGCCTTCTCACCACCGTCGCCTGCACCCTCGATCCCGGGGGCCGACGGGACGAAAACCGGACTCCGAGTCCGGAAATCGGCCCGTCGGCGGGGATTTCATATGCGCTGGAGGCCTCGATCTTCGTCACCGGGGCGGCGGTGCAGTGGTTGCGGGACGGACTGGGGGTGATCGAGGGGGCGAAGGAGACGGAGGCTCTGGCCGCATCGCTTGACTCCAACGACGGCGTCTACTTCGTCCCGGCGCTGACCGGGCTCGGCTCGCCGCGCTGGGATCCCTACGCCCGCGGCACGATCGTCGGGCTGACCCGCGGCAGCGGCCGCGCCCACCTCGCGCGGGCGGCGCTGGAGGCGATCGCCTACCAGACGGTCGACGCGGTGCGCGCCCAGGAGGCGGCATCGGGGCAGCGGCTGGCGGCGCTGAAGGCGGACGGGGGCGCCGTGGCGAACGGCTGGCTGATGCAGTTCCAGGCGGACGTGCTCGGGGCCGAGGTGGTCGTGCCGGAGGTCGCCGAGACGACGGCGCTCGGCGCCGCCTACCTGGCCGGGATCGCGACGGAGCGCTGGACGCTGGAGCAGGTGGGGGAGATGTGGCGCGAGGCGGCGCGTTACGAGCCGGCGATGCCCGCCGGCGAGCGCGAGGCGCTGCTCGGAGATTGGTACCGGGCGCTGGAGCGGGCGAAGGGCTGGGCCGCTCCGAAGGACGACGGAATCTCCGCGTAACCGCCGGCGCGATCGGTGTATCGCGTAGCGACGGCCGGGGAGGCCGCGCACTCATGGCCGACATGAAGCCACAGGTCTACAAGGACGAACGTCCCGCCGAGTACTTCGACCAGTTCCACGAGTCGGCGCGCAGGGGCGTCGGCTGGACCTACACTTTCGTCCGCATCCTCGTCTCGCTGCCGACGCTGCTGATCTACCGCGTGCGCGCGATTGGGGTCGAGAACGTGCCGAAGACCGGGCCGCTGATCCTCGCCCCCAATCACTTCAGCCAGATGGACCACTTCTTCATCGGCCTCTACCTGCGGCGCAAGGTGCGCTTCATGGCGAAGTCTCAGATGTTCGGGCCGCCGGTACTCACCTACATCTACAAGCACGGCGGGGTGTTCCCGGTCCGGCGCGGCCACCGCGACGAGAAGGCGATCGAGACGGCCCTGACGATCCTCGGCCAGGATGAGATGCTGCTCGTCTATGCCGAGGGCGGCCGCTCGCGCAGCGGCGAGCTGGGCGAGGTCAAGCCCGGAATCGGGCGCATCGCGCTCGAATCCGGCGCGCCCGTGGTCCCGGTTGCGATCCAGGGCTCCGAGAGGGTGCGCCGTTGGAAGCGTTTCCGCTTCCCCAAGGTGACCGTCCAGTTCGGCGAGCCGATCGAGATCCCCACCGAGGAGGCCCCCGGTCGCGAGCGCCAGCTCGAGGTGGCGGAGCGGATCTTCGCCCCGGTGCGGGAGATGTACGCCGGGTTGGCTACTCGTAACGAGCGCTGAGCCCGGCGTAGAACTCGGGGTCGTGCCCCGGGGTGACGACCGCGTCGGGGAACTCGCGCTTGAACAGCTTCAGCTCTTGCAGCGAGCGGCGGTAGTTGTGGGCGTCGAAGGGGCGCGGCGCCAGCGGCGCGGTGCCCTCGAGCTGGCCCTGGGTGTAGGTGGTGTCGCCGCCGATCACGAAGTCGTTCGTGGCGAGGTGGGCGATCACCGAGATGTGGCCGGCGCTGTGGCCGGGGGTGAAAGCGAGTCGGATCGAGCCGTCCCCGAAAAGGTCGAAGCAGCGACCGAAGGTCGCGTAGGAGTCGACCCCGCCGCGGTCGAAGTCCACGGTCCGGTAGTCGAAGGCGTAGTCGAAGTGCGGACGGCGGTAGCCGTTGAGCAGCGGCCGCGGACCGGTCGCGGCCGACTCCCACTCGGCTTCGCTGACGATGAAGGTCGAGTTGGGGAACTCCGAGATCGCCGAGGAGTGGTCGAGGTGCAGGTGGGTCATCACCACGACCGGGATCTCGCCGGGATCGAGGCCGCGCTCCCGCAGTTGGGCGGGGACGTCCTCTCCCGGGTCGAGGTCGGGCTTGCCGAACCTCGCCCCGAGGCCGCCGAAGTTCTCTTTGCCGTCGGTCGCGATCGAGGGGTGCAGGCCGGTGTCGACGAGGATCGCGCCGGCGCTGGGGTGGCGGATCAGGAAGGCCGGGACGGGCACGGTCGCCGCCGGCTTGCCGGTGAGCAGGGCGCGGACCAGCTTCAGCGTCTCGAAGCGCCCGCCGGGGCGCTCCATCATCGTCTGCGGCCAGGTGACCCGGCCGGCGACGATCGGTTCGACCGTGACCGTGGCGCCCGGAGTGCCGCCGGCGAGGGGCTCGTGCAGCGGTTTGGGCTCGACCCGCACCTTCATCGCCAGGTGACATTACCTGGGTCCAGGTCGGCTATAGGCTTGCCCGTCGATGGCTGAAAGCTCGCATTCGCAGATCTTCAGGCCCGACCTGCTCGACGGGCAGGTGTGCGTCGTCTCCGGCGCCGGCAGCGGCCTCGGGCGCGAGACCGCGCTGGAGCTGGCCCGCCTCGGCGCCGCCGTGGTCGGTTGCGGGCGCCGCGAGGAGCCGCTGGCGGAGACCGCGGCGCTGGCCGCCGGTCTGCCCGGCTCCTTCGACCGCGAGACGATGGACATCCGCGACGAGGAGGCGGTCGACCGCTTCTTCGACCGCCTGCTCGAGCGCCACGGCCGCCTCGACGTGCTGGTCAACAACGCCGGTGGCCAGTTCCTCGCTCCGGCCGAGACGATCACGCCGAAAGGCTTCAAGACCGTGATCGAGCTGAACGTGCAGGGAACCTGGCTGATGACCCATGCGGCCGCGACCAAGGCTTTCATCCCCCAGGGGGGCGGGAAGGTGCTCAGCGTCACCCTCTCCCCGCACCACGGGATGCCGGGGATGGTGCACTCCGGCGCCGCCCGGGCCGCGGTGGAGAACATGATGCGAACCCTGGCGGTCGAGTGGGCCCGCTTCGGGATCAAGACCTGCGCCCTCGCCGCCGGGCAGTTCGCCACCGAGACGCTGCTGACCAAGTACCCGCAGGTGGTGGTCGACAACCTCGAGCGCTCGATCCCGATCGGCCGCGCCGGCCGCGCCGAGGAGATGGCGTGGCTGGTCGCCTACCTGGCCTCGCCGGCCGGCGACTTCTTCTCCGGCACGACGATCACGATCGACGGCGCCCGCGACAACTGGGCCGGCCCCTGGCCGCCCGAATCGATCGCTGGCGAGTCCGGCGACCCGGTGGCCGAGGAGCGTCGCCCGAAGCCCTAGCGTCGTTTGAGGACGACCACCGGGATTTCGCGGCCTTGGCTGCGAGCCTGGTAGTCGGCGTAGCCGTGGTAGGTCTTGACCACCATCGGCCAGAGTCGCTCGCGCTCCTCGGGCGTGGCGACGCGGGCGTGCACCGGGCGATGCTCCGACCCAACCTGGATCGTCGTGTCCG
>DASSMU010000128.1:0-25789 GCA_035701465.1 Solirubrobacterales bacterium | reverse complement strand
TCGAAACTGGGCCGCTTCCTCGGCGAGAAAGCCGAAGAAGCCGGCGCTTACATCCTCAGCGAGACCGCGGCGACCAAGCTCCTGGTCGAGGACCGGATCGTCAAGGGCGTGCGCTCCGGCGACCGCGGTCGCGGCAAGGAGGGCGAAGAGCTCGCCAACTTCGAGCCGGGTTCCGACGTCGTCGCCAAGGCGACCGTCCTCGCCGAGGGCACCGTCGGCCACCTCACCTACGCCGCCTACGACTACTTCGACATGCACGGCGCCGACCCGATGCGCTGGGAGCTCGGGGTGAAAGAGGTCTGGGAGGTGCCCAAGCCGCTCGACCGGGTGATCCACACGATGGGCTGGCCGCTGCGCAAGTCACCGCGCTTCAACGAGTTCGGCGGCAGCTTCATCTACCCGATGGGCGAGGACAAGCTCTGCATCGGCCTCGTCGCCGGCCTCGACTACACCGACGCGACCTTCTCGGTCCACGACGCCCTGCAGCTGCTCAAGACCCACCCCTTCGTCAAGGACCTGCTCGAGGGCGGCAAACGGGTCGCCTGGGGCGCGAAGACGATCCCCTCCGGCGGCTACTTCGCGATGCCGAAGCGCCTCGCGGTGCCGGGCATGGTGGTCGCCGGCGACGCCGCCAGCATGGTCAACGTGCCGACCCTGAAGGGCGTCCACTACGCGATGCACGCCGGCATGTACGCGGCGGAGACGATCGTCGAGTCGCTCAAGCAGGACTCGGTCAACTTCGAGGCCTACGACGAGAAGATCCACAAATCGCTGATCGAGAAGGACCTCTACGAATCGCGCAACATGCGCCAGCCCTTCTCCAAAGGCTTCTTCCTCGGCGGCGCCTTCGCCTCGGCGATGACGATCACCAAAGGCAACTTCCCCGGCGGCCACTGGAAGCAGGAGCACGACTCCGAGGTCGAGATGGACCTCGGCAGGGCGGGCGACATGTACGTCAAGCCCGACAACGAGCTCACCTTCGCCAAGCTCGACTCGGTCTTCCTCTCCGGCAACGCGACCCGCGATGACGCCCCCAACCACGTTCGCATCCAGGCCAAGGTGCCGCGCGAGATCGCCCAGACCTGGGTCTCGATGTGCCCGGCCCAGGTCTACGAGATCCCCGAGGAGCAGCTGGAGAACGGCGCCACCACGGTCGACGTCCACGTCACCGCCTCCAACTGCGTCCAGTGCGGCGCGATAACCGCCAAGGGCGGGCGCCTGACCCTGCCCGAGGGCGGCGACGGGCCGCTGTACCAAGAGACGTAGGTCCGGCGTCACGGATTCGGCTCGTTCTGCGCACCATGCGTGCGTTTGAGCTTTCTACCGTTGGCGGCGATGGGAACGCTGCTCGGTCAGATAGCAACAATCGTTGGGCTCATGGCAGGCGGGATTGCCGTTGGCGGGTTTCTCGGCCATGCGCGGCCTAGCCTGCTGGGCGGTTCAGAGCCGGAGCTCAGACAGGCGACGACACGCGGCGGTCTCGCCGGCTTGGTTGTCGCGGTGGTATCGGCTGTTCTGTCCGCGGCCATTGGGTAATGTATTGTCTGAGTGAAGGAGAATTCAAGATGAGCGAATCCAAAGCCTTTGTCCTTTTCCTTGCAGCCCTTCTTCTGATTTCCGGCGCCGTCACGGTGGTGTGCATCAAGGTTGGTGCCGGCGGCGCGGTGGTGGGCCTTGTGTTTGGCTTGTCTTGTGCGGCGGGTGGCTACTTCTCCGCCGTGATCGTCATGCACTACGCGGACGTGGAGAAGCGCCGCAAGCGCGAAGAGATCCTGCTCTCGCGGTAGCGCCGGTGGCCCGAGATAGCCTGGCGCCGTGCTGGCGCTTGGCATAGTCGCGGCGGTCGGGGCCTCGCTGCTCTACAACACCTCGATCGCGTTCCAGGCGCTGGAGGCGCGGCAGGTCTCGCACGATCACTCGTTGCGGCCTTCGCTGATCGGGAGGCTGGTGCGGAACCGGCGCTGGCTGGGGGCTACGGCGCTGGGGCTGGTCGGGTGGCCGCTGGAGATCGTCGCGTTGCTGCTGGCGCCCCTCACGGTCGTGCAGCCCTGCCTGGCGAGCGGATTGATCCTGCTGCTCTGGCTGGGGGCGACGAGGCTGGGGGAGGCTCCCGGAGCGCGGGAGTGGATCGCAGTGGCCGCGATCGTGATCGGGGTGGCCGGGGTCGCCTTGGCGGCGCCGGAGCGGACCACCGACCATGCGAGCACGAGCGCGATAGCCATCGCGCTCGTCTTCGTCGCGATTCCGCTCGCGGCGCCGTACGCGTTGCACGGGCGCTTCCGACATTCGTCACACCAGGGTGGGGTCGGAGCTTTGATGGTGATCAGCGCCGGTTGCGGCTACGCCTGGACGGCGATCGCCAGCAAGCTGCTCACCGACGAACTTGCCTCCGGCGCCGTGCTGGTCGCCCTGGCATGGCTGGCGACGGCGGCGGTCTCCGAGGGGCTGGCACTGCTGAGCGAGATGAGCGCGCTCCAGCAACGGCCCGCGACCCATGTGGCGCCGGTGATGTTCGCCGTCCAGGTGCTGCTCCCGGTCATCCTCGCCCCGCTCATCTTCGGCGAGTCGTGGTCCTCGACTCCCCTCGGCGGCGTGGCGCTCGTCGCCTTCATGGCGATCGCGGTCGCAGGCACGAGCCTCCTCGCCGGGTCCAGGGCGGTGGGCGCGCTGATCGAAACCGCCCGCGAGCGCACCTGATCGGGTCTGCCTTCGCTGGTAGCCTTGCGGCGCCTTTCGCATCCCGACTCGTCCGCGAGGGCATTTCCCAGCCACATCACCTTCTAAGGAGCTACCCGTAGGTTCCCCAGAGACAGCCCGCCCCGACGCGACCAGGTTCGCGATCGGCTTCGATCACCGCGACCGCGACCGCCTCTTCGAGCTCTGGGCCGAGGTCCTCGATTCCGAGCAGTGGTCGGAGGGCCGGATGCTGGAGGCCTTCGAGCAGCGCTGGGCCGAGTGGAACGGGCTGCCCAGCCTCGGCCTCTCCAGCTGGGCCGGCGGCGCCCTGGCGGGGCTGGAGTTCGCCGGCGTGCGTGGCGAGACGGTGCTCTGTCCATCGAACACCTTCATGGCCACACCCCTGGCCGCGGTCAACGCCGGTGCCCAGGTCGAGTTCGTCGACTGCAACCGCGACGACCTCTGCATGTCCTTCGAGGACTTCGAGCGCAAGGCCGAGCGGCACAGGCCGAAGGCCGCGATCCTCGTCCATATCGGCGGCCACATCGCCTTCGACACCGAGCGGATCGCCGCCTACTGCCGTGAGAACGGGATCTTCCTGCTCGAGGACTGCGCCCACGCCCACGGCGCCGAGTGGGGCGACCGCAGGCCGGGCGGCTTCGGCGACGCCGGCGTCTACTCGCTCTACGCGACCAAGACCGTCTCCACCGGCGAGGGTGGCGTGCTCGTCTCGGGCAGCGCCGACCTGATCGAGTTCGCCCGCAAGTTCCGCAACTACGGCAAGTTCGAGCACGAGGTCGAGGGGCTCAACTTTCGGATGAGCGAGTTCACCGCCGCGCTCGGCCTCGTCCAGGCCGACCGCATGGAGGAGATCGTCGCCTGGAAGAACGAGTATGCGCGCGAGCACCTCGACGCACTTCACCCTTCCAGGCTCGAACTGCCCGAGGGGATGACCTCGAGCCTCTACAAGTACGTCGTCTTCGACCCGATCGAGAAGTCCACCGGCCGGGTCTACGAGGAGCCGTGCCACCGCATCATGGGCCGCTCCGACGAGTTGCCCAACACCGACTGGGTGGCCGAGAACCATTGGTGCGTGCCGCTCTACTACCGACCGGAGAGCCGCGAGGCCGCTCTCGGCAAGGAGGAAGCATGAGGGTCCTGGTAACCGGCGGCGGGGGCTTCATCGGCTCCCACGTGGTCGATCGCCTGATCGAGCGCGGCGACACGCCGCGGATCTTCGACCTCAGCGCCTCGCCCTACCACTCGCCGCTCGAGGTCGAGACCTTCACCGGCAGCATCACCGACCCGGCAAACCTCGACCTGGCGATGCGCGACTGCGACGCGGCGATCCACCTCGCCGCCGTCGCCGACGTCGGCCACGTCCTGGCCGATCCGGTCCTCGCAGAGGAGGTCAACACGCGCGGCACCCTCAACGTGCTCGAGGCTGCCTGTCGGGCGAAGGTGGGGCGTGTCGTCTACGGCTCGACCACCTGGGTCTACAGCGACTGCGCCGAGCAGGCGGTCGACGAGGAGACCCCAATCCCGGCGCCGCGCCACCTCTACACGGCGACCAAGCTCGCCGGCGAGACCTACTGCGCCGGCTACGCCGAGCTCTACGAGCTGGAGTCCACGGTGCTGCGCTTCGGCATTCCCTACGGACCGCGCGCCCGCGCCGCAGGCGTCGTCGCCAAGTTCACCGATCTCGCCTTCGAAGGCAAGCCGTTGACGATCGCCGGCGACGGCAGCACGACCCGCAGCTTCATCTACGTCGAGGACCTCGCCGACGGGATCGTCGCCGCCCTCGCCCCCGAGGCCGCGGGCCGCACCTACAACCTCTCCGGCGACGAGGTTGTGACGATCCTCGAAATCGCCGAGCGGGTGCAGGAAAACACCGACGACTGCGAGATCGTCCACACGCCGCCGCGTCCCGGCGACTTCCCCGGCAAGACGATCTCCAACGAGCGGGCGCTCGAGGAGCTCGGCTGGAAGGCGGAGACCAGCTTCAAGGAGGGGGTCCGCAAGTACGTCGAGTGGGTGCGGGGGAGCACCCGGCCGCCCGACCCGGTGCCCGGCAAGAAGCCGTCGCTGAATGGCAACGATCACGCCTCCGGCGCTCTGCTCGCCGGCGCCGCCGGGCGTGAGGACCGGCCCCCCCGTGTGCTCGTGCTCACCGCCGACATCGGCGAGGGTCACGACCTGCCGGCGCGGGTGATCAAGGCCGAGGTCGAGGAGGAGATCCCCGGCGCCGAGGTCGAGATCGCCGACGGGCTGAAAGCGATGGGCCGTCTCACCACGGCGGTGGTCCGAGGCGGATCGAAGGTCACCTTCCGCTGGATGCCCTGGCTCTTCGACATCCAGTACTGGCTGATCAGCAGGTTCGCGCCGACCCGCTGGCTCGCCCACCACCTCAACTACGCGCTCGGCGCCCACGGCCTGATGAGGCTGATCGCCAAGCACGAACCGGACGCGATCGTCTCGACCTATCCGGGAGTGACGGCCGTGCTCGGGATGCTGCGCGAAAACCGGCGCCTGGGGATACCGGTCCAGTCGGCGATCACCGATCTCGCCGGCCTGCGCTACTGGGTGCACCCCGGCGTCGACATGCACTTCGTCACCCACCCCGAGTCGATCGAGGAAGTGGAGAGGCTGGCCGGCCCGGGCAGCGTCGAGTGGACCCGGCCTCCGATCTCACGCGACTTCCTGATGCCGCGAACCCGCGGCGACGCGCGCAAGGCACTCGGCGTCCCCGCCCACGCCCGCCTCGTCCTCGTCTCTGGCGGCGGCTGGGGCATCGGCGATCTCGAGGGGGCGATCGACTCGGCGCTGGCCGGCGACGACACGATGGTCGTCTGCATCACCGGCCGCAACGAGGTCGCCCGGGAGAAGCTGGAGCAGCGCTTCGCCGGCAACGAGCGGGTGCGGATCCTCGGCTTCACCGAGCAGATGAGCGACTGGATGGCGGCCTCCGACGCGATGGTCCACGCGACCGCGGGCCTGACCGTGCTCGAGGCGCACATCCGCGGCTGCCCGGTCGTCTCCTACGGCTTCTCGGCGGGGCACCTGCGTGCCAACAACGCCGCCTTCGAGCGCTTCGGCCTGGCCGAGGTGGCGCGTTCCGAGCACGAGCTGGAGTCGATGCTCCGTCACCTCAGTCGCGAGCGACGCTCGCCCGACTCCTCCTTCGCCTCGCTGCCCTCGGTCGCCTCGCGGGTGCTGACCGTGCGCCCGCGGGTCAAGCCGCAGCCGGTCTGGCGCCTGCGGGCGGGCAGAGCCGCCGCCGCGGTCAGCCTCGCCGCCGTGGCGGTGGCGCTGCTCGTCAGCGTCAGCCTCGTCGGGCACTGGGACACGCCTTACCACGTGATCTCGAAGGCCGCCAAACCGCTCGAGGGACGGATCCACTTCGGCAGGGACCCCGATACGGCGGCTCCGCCGGCCGTGCGGCATGCACGCCCGGCGCGGGCGGCCGCGCCGCTTCACAGCCCCTCCGGCAACGGGAATTGATCGGGCGTCTGCTGGGAGCGGGGGTCTCGGCCGCCGCCGTCTTTCATGCCGGACCGGCGCCGGCGCCCGTGGTGCCCGGCCTGGCCGGGGCTCTCGACATCCCGACCCGCCAGGACGGCGCCGACGGTGTCGCCCTCACCTTCGACGACGGCCCCCACCCACAGGGCACGCCGGCGGTACTCGAGACGCTGCGCGAGCACGGCGCCACGGCCACCTTCTTCCTCGCCGGCGAGCAGGTCGTCCGCCGTCCGGCCCTGGCAGCCGAGATCGTCGCCGCCGGCCACCGGGTCGAGCTGCACTGTCATCGCCACCGCAACCTGCTGCGACTCGGCGTGCGGGAGTTTCTCGAGGACGCGGAACGGGCTCGTGCCGCGATCGAGGAGGCGAGCGGCCAGGCGATCGCCGACTACCGGCCGCCCTACGGAATCTTCAGCACCGCGACGCTGCGAGCCGTGCGCCGTCGTGGCTGGCGGCCGGTGCTCTGGTCGCGCTGGGGGAAGGACTGGAGGAAACGAGCGACCGCCGAGTCGATCGCGCGTCGCTCAGGCTCCGGCATCCGCGCCGGCGACATCGTTCTCCTCCACGATGCCGACTACTACAGCGCGCGCGGCTCCTGGATGCGAACCGCGGCAGCGCTGCCGCTGATCCTCACGGAGCTCGAGAGCCGCGGGCTGAAGACGGTCTCGCTGCGCCGCTGAGAGGGCGGGGCGAGGGTCCACTGCTCGCAGCCGGCGAACGCCTCGTCGAGGCGCCTTGCCATCGTGCTCCTAGGCCGTTCCTGGTCGAAGATCTCCTTGGCCACTTTGGCTCTCCGTCCTGTAGGGGGCGTTGAGGGACTTTCGCTCCTCGATCGGACGAAAAACGTGCACATTGCGAAAAGAACGCGCAGAGTGGGCGTTTTTTCAGTTGCCGGCGACGAAGCGGGCGATCTCGTCGGCAAGGCGCTGGGGCTGGTCGAGCGGCACGAAGGTCCCCGCGTCGGGGATCTCGACGATATGCGCGTTCGGCGTCTCCTTGGCGAGGCATTCCGCGTACTTGATCGGGAAGAAGCGGTCGCCCGGCGCCCAGGTGAGCAGAATCGGCAGATCAGATTCGCTCAACCTCTCTGCCGCCTCCAGGGTGAAGCGCTTGTTCATCCCGACCGTGACCTTCTTGGCGTCGCGTTTGACGCCGGAGTTGTGGAGGCCGGGCGCCATCCAAGAGGCGACGAGCTCCTCGGGGATCTTGGTCTTCGCGAACGGCCTGAAGGCGGCGCGGGCGAGGGCGCCGATCCGAAACGGTGCCGCCAGCAGGTCCATACCTCCCGGCAGCTTCGCGATCGGCGGCATCGCCTTGAAGATCCCCGGCGGGAAGTTCTCGTGGGTGTCGCAGTTGGTCAGCACCAGCCTGCCGATCCGCTGCGGGTGGCGGGTGACCAGGACCTGCGACATCGCACCGCCCGAGTCGTTGCCGACGATCGTCACGTCGTCGAGGTCGAGCGCCGCCAGGAAGCTGTCGATGATCGCCGCGATCCCGGGAGGGGAGAGGTCGGCATCCGGGTTCATCGCGATCTGTTGCGCCCCGATCGGCCAGTCCGGCGCGATGCAGCGGCAGCGGTCGGAGAGCCGGTCGACGACGCCATCCCAGAGACGGCCGTCCACCAAGTAGCCGTGGACGAAGACCACCGGCTTGCCCTCGCCGGCCTCGCGGTAGCGGATCGTTCCCGCGGGGAGCTGGATCTCGTGGCGCTCGTCTGACTGGGTCATAGGCTCCAGGTTAACGGCGCTCGTGTGGGTCGGTACCTGTCGCACCGTCGACCTGGCGCCTTAGTCGGAATATGTCCGACTTTCGCGCCAGCCCCTAGCGATTGGTTGCCTCTCCCGCCGGCATCGCCTCTGGCACCTGCACCGCCGGGTGGGCGACGCGCCGTGACTCCTTCTGGGCGTACATCCGCACGTCGGCGAGCTGCATCGCGGCGGATTGGCTGTCGGCCTCGCGGGGGATCTCGGCTGCTCCCCACGATGCGGCCACTTCGACTCCCTTTTCGCTCGTCGTCAACGCCGCCGCGGCCTTGCGTGCCACGGTGTCGAAACGCTCCTTCGGACAGTCCAGCAGCAGGCAGAACTCGTCGCCGCCGATCCGGTACGCGACGCCGTCGGCGCCGACGGCGTCGCGCAGGCTGCCGCCGAGGCGGGCGAGCAGCTCGTCGCCTGCCGGGTGTCCGAGGGTGTCGTTGAAGCGCTTGAAGCCGTTGAGGTCGAAGAGGTAGAGCATCGCCGGGTGCTCGAGATCCGCGCGATCGAAGATCGTCTTCAGGTCCACCTGCATGCGGCCGCGGTTGCCGAGGCCGGTGAGTGGGTCGGTCCGCACTTCCTCCAGCAGGCGCCGGTTCTCGCGGTCGCTCATCGCCAGGCGGACGATCACGGCGGACATCGTCGCCGCCCACAGCACCGTCGAGAGGCCGCTGGTGGCGTTGAAGTACCGCATCGCGAAGAGGCCGATCATCACCGCGGCGAATACGGCCGGAACGACGATCTCGCGACGCCCGCTGCCCTGCGGCGAGGAGATCTCCGACGCCTCGGCGGGCTGCCAGACGGCGGCGCCGAAGCAGACCGCCGCGATCAGGTAGATCGGGTCGATCCAGTTGCCGCTCGGCAGGGCTGCGCCGGTCGTCTGCAGCGTGTAGGCGACGTCGGCGATCACCAGGGCCGAGAGCCCGGCGAGGAGGAACGACCAGGTTCGGCCGGGCCGCCAACCGGTCAGCGCGATGACGCCGACGACCAGCGCCAACATCCCGATATCGCCGAGCGGGTAGGCGAGCGTGGTGGCGACTTCGAGAGTGGTTCCGGTTGCCTTGCCCGCCACGAAGTCGAAGACGAAGGCGGTGCCCAGGGCGGCGGTGCCGAGGGCCGCGATCGTGCCGTCCATCCAGAGGCGCCAGTTGATTTCGTGGGCGCGGGCGCGGACCAGCAAGGCGAGGCCGGCGTAGGCCAGGGGGTAGAAGGCGAGGTAGCCGACGTCGGCCGGCGACGGATAGGGGGCGGACGGGTTGCCTTCGATGAAGGCGGTCCAGTAGACCTCGGCGGCGCCCCAGCAGAGGATCGCCAGGCCGATCAGCACCCAGGCTGCGTGCTCGCGCCTGTAGTCGGAAGCCCTGATCAGGCAGGCGAGACCGGCTCCCAGGACGACCGCGTCATAGAGGGGTCCTCCGATCGTGGAGTGGAGGCTGCCGCCGACACCGGCCCAGTCGTGCAGCGCGACGATCGCCGTGCCTCCCAGCATGAGGATCGTGAGAGCGCGGCGCAGTATGCGAGCTCCCGGTGGGTGGGTGGCGATCGTCTCTGTGCTTTCCACTGGTTTGGATATCGGCGGCCGGCGGCGATTCCCAAACCCCTGAACGGGCAAAATGCGCGCGTGATCTAGACTGGGTGGCGATGAAAGCCGGAATCCACCCCGAGTACACGCTCGCCAACGTGCATTGCTCGTGCGGGAACCAGTTCTACACGCGCTCGACCGAGTCGGACCTTCACGTCGAGCTCTGCTCGGAGTGCCACCCCTTCTACACCGGCAAGCAGAAGCTTGTCGACACGGGTGGCCGGGTCGAGCGGTTCCAGCGCCGCGCCGCCAAGCACGCCAAGGCGAGCAGGTAGCCCGTGAGCCCAGAGGTGGGCTCACCGCGAGCGGAAGCGTCCTCCCGGAACGGGGCGGACCCGCTGCGCATGCCCGACGGCGCCCTCGTCGCCAAGCGCGACGCGCCGGTCGGCGGGCAGGCGGTGCTCGAGGGCGTGATGATGCGCGGGGTCACGGTCTGGTCCGTGGCCGTGCGCCGTCCCGACGGCGAGATCGAGCTCAGTTCCGAGTCGATCAAGCCCTGGGCGCAGCGACACCGCCTCTGGCGCCTGCCGGTCCTGCGCGGCATCGTCGCCCTGGGGGAGTCGCTGAAGATCGGCTTCCGCGCCTTGAGCATCTCCGCCAACGCCCAGCTCGAGGAGGACGAGGACGGTGAGAAGGAAGAGATCGGCGGCTGGGTCTGGGGCCTGACGATCGCCTTCTCGATGGTCCTCGCGGTCGGCCTCTTCTTCGTCATCCCAGTCGGGCTGACCAGCCTGATCAAGGACCAGCTCGGCTCGCCCTTCCTCTTCTGGTTGATCGAGGGACTGCTCCGCACCGGCATCTTCATCGGCTACCTGGCCGTGATCAGCCAGCTGCGCGACCTGCGCCGGGTCTTCGAGTACCACGGCGCCGAGCACAAGACGATCTCCTGCTACGAGGCCGAAGACGAGCTGGTCCCCGCCCGGGCCAAGCTCTACTCGCGCCTGCACCCGCGCTGCGGGACCAGCTTCCTGTTGATCGTGATGGTGCTGGCGATCTTCGTCTTCGCGCCGATCGGCCTGCCGGCCTGGTACTGGCTGCTCGCCTCGCGCATCCTCGGCATCCCGCTGATCGCCGGCCTCTCCTACGAGGTGATCAAGTGGGCCGGCAAGAACCGGCGCAAGCGCTGGGTGCGGGCGATCATGTGGCCGGGTCTGATGCTGCAGAACCTGACCACGCGCGAGCCGGACGAAGAGCAGCTGGCGGTGGCGATCGCCTCGCTGGAGGCGGTGCTGGCGCGTGAGTCGCCCGAGGAGGCGGCTGCCGCACAACACATTGAGATAGTCGCGTAGGCAGTCGGCGCGCGGGTCCTGTCACGGGGGAAGGGGGGCACTGCGGGCGGGCCACGGTCCGTCCTCGACCCCCTTCCCCCGTGCCACCCGCGCGAGACACGTTCCCGTCTATGTTGTGAGCTGTGATCGATTCTCTTGTGGAGCAGATTGAGGCGCGGTTCGCGGAGCTTGAGCAGCAGATGTCCGATCCTGCGGTGATCGGTGATCGGGAGAGGTATGTCGAGGTTGGTCGGGAGTACCGGGAGCTGCAGGATGCGCATGCGCTGGGGGCTCGGTACCGGACGTTGAAGGACGATCTGGAGGGGGCGCGGGAGCTGCTGGAGGAGGATGGGGACGATCCGGAGTTGCTGAAGGTTGTCGAGGAGGCGCCTGGGGAGATCGAGGCGCTCGAAGAGGAGATCCGGCTGGCTATGGTCGAGCGGGATCCGAACGACTCGAAGAACGTACTGGTCGAGATCCGGGCGGGGACCGGGGGGGACGAGGCGGCCCTGTTTGCCGGCGATCTCTACAAGATGCTGACCCGCTACGCCGAAGAGCGCGGCTTCGCGACCGAGGCGCTCTCGCAGTCGAGCGCCGAGCAGGGTGGCTTCAAGGAGGTGACCTTCGCGATCAAGGGCGAGGGTGCCTACTCGGTCTTCAAGTACGAGGGTGGCACGCACCGCGTGCAGCGGGTGCCCGAGACCGAGTCCCAGGGTCGAATCCATACGTCGACAGCGACGGTTGCCGTGCTACCGGAGGCCGAGGAGGTCGAGGTCGAGATCGACCAGAACGACCTGCAGATCGATGTCTACCGCTCCTCCGGGCCAGGCGGTCAGTCGGTCAACACGACCGACTCGGCGGTGCGGATCACCCACAAGCCGAGCGGGATCGTCGTCTCGATGCAGGACGAGAAGTCCCAGCTGCAGAACAAGGAGCGGGCGATGCGGGTGCTGCGCGCGCGCCTCTACGAGCGCGAGCTTGCCGAACAGCAGGCGAAGATCGCCTCCGAGCGCAAGGCTCAGGTGGGCAGCGGCGAGCGCTCCGAGAAGGTGCGCACATACAACTTCCCCCAGGGGCGGGTGACCGACCACCGGATCAAGCACACCTCGCACAACCTCGACGGGGTGCTCGGCGGGGAATTGACGGAGTTCACCGATGCCCTGGCGGCCGAGGAGAAGCGCCAGCGTCTAGAGACCGCCGCGGTCGGGTGATCCGCGAAGCGCTGAGCGCATCGGTGGACGCGCTGCGCGCCGCCGGCATCGACGAACCGAGCCTCGACGCCGAACTGCTGCTCTGCGAGGCGACCGGGTGGGACCGCGCGCACCTGGTGGCCAACCCGGATGCCGAGATCGCCCCGGCGGCGGCACGTCGCTTCGGCGAGACGGTGCGGCGGCGGCTGCGGCGCGAGCCGGTTGCCTACATCCTCGGCCGCCGCGGGTTTCGTCAGATCGAGCTGGCGGTCGATCCGCGGGTGCTGATCCCCCGGCCGGAGACCGAGCTGCTGGTCGAGCTGGCGCTGGAGATTCAGCCCCGCACGGTGCTTGACGTCGGCACCGGCTCGGGCGCGATCGCCCTGGCGATCGCCGACGAGCTGCCCGACTGCGCGGTGACCGCCACCGACACCTCGACCGCGGCGCTCGAAGTCGCGCGCGCCAATGCCGAGCGCCTCGGCCTGTCGGAGCGAGTCGAGTTCGTCGAAGGGACGCTGCCGCTGGAGCCGCCCGGGTTCGACCTCGTCCTCGCCAACCTGCCCTACGTGAGCGAGGCGGAGTGGCGCGGCCTCGAGCCCGAGGTCACGGAGTGGGAGCCGCGCGAAGCGCTCCTGGGGGGCCCCGACGGCCTCGACGCGATCCGGGCTCTCCTCGTCGAGCCTCCGGCGACGGCGTGCCTGGCGCTGGAGGTTGGCGCCGGGCAAGCGGGCGCTGTCGGGGGACTGATGCGCGAAGCGGGCTTTTCAGAGATCGAGGTGCGCAGAGACCTGGCCGGGATCGAGCGGATCATCGTCGGACGCTCCCCGTCCGCTGACTTCGCCTTTTCCGGTGCAATAGGCCCCGAAACGACAAAGTCAGCAGAAGATGAGTGAGGTCGTTTCGATCGCGGAGAACGGTGCCGAGGCGATCCGCTCGGCGCTGGAGCGCTGCATCGACGCGGGGGGAGTCGCGGTTTTCCCTGCCGATGGTCTCTACGGGCTTGCCTGCGACCCTCTGGACGCGGGGGCGATCGGGCGCATCCACCGGATCAAGGGCCGCGACGACGGCAAGCCCTCCGCGGTCCTCTACTTCTCGCCGCTGGCGATGCGCGAGTTGGTCGAGAGCCTCGGCCCGCGAACGCGCAAAGTTCTGGGCGCCCTGCTGCCGGGGCCGGTGACCCTCGTGGTCGCAAACCCGCAGCGTCGCTATCCGCTCGCCTGCCGCGAGGACGCGGAGCGGCTGGGCGTGCGCCTGATCGACGGCCCGCTGGCGGGAGCGATGTGCCCCCTCTTCCAGACCTCGGCGAATCTCAGCGGCGAGCCCGCACCGGCCCGGTTCGACGAAATAGAGGACGAGATCCTCGCCGTGGCAGACCTCGCGATCGACGGCGGCGCGCTCACCGGCATGCCTTCGACGGTCGTGGACCTGACGACCCTCGATGGAAATGGAGAGTGGAGGGTTCTCAGGGAGGGCGGGCTGGACCGGGCCGAGCTCGTGGAGCGCTTGGCAGCGACCTAACCTCGCGTTAACCGACCCGTGCCCTTGCTGCGAATACGCTCGCCCCATGGGTGACGCAGTGGGGTCTCGGGGTGCGACGAGTGGAGTTTGGGAGGAGGAGGGTTCGTGAGCCGAGCTCTGCTCCCCGCCAAGTCAGCCTTCGAGCAGGTAGGGGAGATGATGATCCTCACCGCGAAGACGATCGTCTCTGCGATCCGGCCCCCGTATCCGTACGGCGAGGAGCTGGTCTGGCAGTTCCTCTTCGTGCTGAAGCTGTCCTGGTTCCCGCTGCTGATCTCGACCTTCGCCCTCAACCTCGGCGCCCCGGGTCTACAGGCGGCGGGCGCCCTCTCGCTCTTCGGGGCACTGGACCGGCTCGGCGGTTTCTTCGTGCTGACCGCGATCCGCTGGATCGGGCCGCTGGTGACCGCCGTCGTCGTCGCCGGCGTCGCCGGCACCGCGATCACCGCCGACCTCGGCGCCCGCAAGATCCGCGAGGAGCTCGACGCCCTCCAGGTGCTCGGCGTCGACCCGATCAAGAACCTGGTCGTGCCGCGCTTCATCCCCCTGATGGTCGTCACCAGCCTGCTCGACATCTTCGCCATCGTCTTCGGCCTCTCCGCCGGCATCGCCGCCGAGCTGCTCTACAAGCAGTCGCTCGGCGGCTTCTTCGCCACCCTCTTCTCCAACGCGTCGGTGACCGATCTCTGGGGCTCGGTGCTGATGTGCATGATGTTCGGCGCGATCATCTCGGTCGTCTGCTCCTTCAAGGGGATGACCGCGTCCGGCGGCGCCGCGGGCGTCGGCCGCGCGGTGAACCAAGCGGTCGTCATCGCCCTCGTCGCGGTCTTCTTCTTCCAGTTCGTCTTCTCCGCGATCCTGCTCGCCACCAACCCCGAACTGCAGACGATCCGGTGATCGGCTGGCTCGACGTCCCCCGCGGCTGGTTCGACGCCTTCGGCGAGCTCGCCCGCTTCGGCTCGCGCGTCGCCGGCCTCGTCTACAGCGGCCGCGTCCTGCGCTTCTACGGCGAGAGCCTGCGCCAGGCCGGCATCCTGATCCTCGGCTCGGCGATGGTGATCTGGGCCTTCGTCTTCATCCTCGGCCTCCAGTGCGGCCTGCAGGGTGCCTACTTCTTCCGTGCTCAGGGCGCCCCCGCCTACGCCGGTCTGTTCGCGGCCTGGTGCGACCTGCGCGAGGCGCTGCCCTACGCCTTCGGCTACATCCTCTCGGCCAAGGTCGGCACCGGGATCGTCGCCGAGCTCGGCGCGATGCGGATCTCCGACGAGATCGACGCGCTCGAGGTGATGGGGATCCCACCGGTAACCTTCCTCTGCGCGACCCGCCTGTTGGGAGCGTGGATCGCCCTGCCGTTCATGTACCTGGTCGCGATCGGCGTCATGTACTCCGCCAGCTACCTCTCGGTGGTTCAGCAGGTCGGCGACGTCTCTTCCGGCGGCTTCCTGCTGATCTTCTGGATGTTCCAGAACCCCGGCGATCTGCTCTTCAGCCTGATCAAGGGACTGGTGATGGCGACGGCGATCGTCTCGGTCGGCTGCTATTACGGCTACACCGCCTCCGGCGGCCCGGTCGGCGTCGGCACCGCGACCGCCCAGTCGATGGCGGTCAACATCGTCCTCGTCCACATCATCGGCATGCTCGGCACCGTGATCTTCTGGGGCTCGACCCCCCGCGCTCCGATCGGCGGTTAGCAGCCGCCGTCGCCGCGGAAGGGGAGGTGGACGAGGCGGCGAGAAGTGTTGTCGCGCTCGTTCGACTCGTAGAGCAGGTTGTGGGGGTCGACGCGCATGACGAAGGCGAAGCAGCCGCGCAGGCCCTTGACCGGGATCCACTGCTTGGAGTAGTCGGCGGGGTAGATGTCAGACCAGCCGACCGAGGTGCCGAGCGTGACCCGGTCCTGGAAGGGGTTCTGGTTGCAGCCGGGGTAGTGGGGCAAGCCGGGCGAGCGGCGACCGGGGCGCGTCCGCTCGAGGTCGCGCAGGCAGTAGTTGAGCTTGGGGCCGGTGCGGACGCGGTGCAGCAGCCGGTGGCTGCGGTCGACCGACCAGAGCTCGAAGCGGGCGAGCTGGTGGACCTTCCAGTAGCGCCCGCCGAAGTAGGCGCCGACGTCGGTGAAATGCAGCGAGGCTCGCGTGCGCAGGTCGATATGGCCGCTCCCGGCGCGGTAGATCCTCTGGACGACCCGCATCGAGCGCCGGCCGTTGCGCTTCCCGCGCAGCTCCATCGGCCCGCGCCCGCGGCTGCGCACGTCGCTGGTCGCGCGCAGCAGGACCCGGCCGCCGCCGCTCTGGACGTAGAGATCGGAGGGCGGGCCGAGGCGCAGGTTGGGGCAGAGCAGGTGGCCCGAGCCCGGGCCGGTGCAGGGATCGGCGGCCCCGGCGCTCGCCGGCGATGAGGCGAGCGCGAGTAGGAAGATTGCCACCGCGAAACGTGACGAATGGACCCTCACGCTGCCCCAGGCTATCCCTCTCCGTTGCTATCGTCGCCAAACCGTGAGCGAGCTTCCCGAGAACTTCCAAACCGCCCCCCTGGCCGAGGTCGATCCGGCGATCGCCGCCGTGCTCGAGGGCGAGCTGCGGCGCCAGCAGGGGACGCTGGAGATGATCGCCTCGGAGAACTTCGTGCCGCAGGCGGTGCTCGACGCGGTCGGCTCGGTGCTGACCAACAAGTACGCCGAGGGCTACCCGGGGCGCCGTTACTACGGCGGCTGCGAGGAGGTCGACGTCGCCGAGCAGCTGGCGATCGACCGGGCCAAGGCGCTCTTCGACGCCGACCACTCCAACGTCCAGGCCCACTCCGGAGCGCAGGCCAACAACGCCGTCTACATGGCGCTGCTCGAACCAGGGGACACCTTCCTCGGCCTCGCTCTCGACCACGGCGGCCACCTCAGTCACGGGATGAAGATCAACGTCTCCGGCACGCTCTACAACCCGGTCCCGTACCACGTCCGCAAAGACGATCTGCTGGTCGACATGGACGAGGTCGCCGCGCTTGCCGAGGAGCACAAGCCGAAGCTGATCGTCGCCGGCTGGTCGGCCTACCCGCGCCAGCTCGATTTCGCCGCCTTCCGCCAGATCGCCGACTCGGTCGGGGCCAGGCTGATGGTCGACATGGCCCACTTCGCCGGCCTCGTCGCCGCCGGCGAGCACCCCAACCCGGTGCCCCACGCCGACGTCGTCACGACGACGATCCACAAGACCCTCTGCGGCCCACGCAGCGGCATGGTCCTCTGCAAAGAGGAGCACGCGAAGGCAATCGACAAAGCGGTCTTCCCCGGTCAGCAGGGCGGGCCGCTGATGCACACGATCGCCGCCAAGGCCGTCGCCCTGCGGATCGCCGCCAGCGAGCAGTTCCGCGCCCGCCAGCGCCAGACGATCGCCAACGCCAAGGCCTTCGCGGCCGGGCTGGAAGCCAACGGCGTGCCCGTGCTGACCGGCGGCACCGACGTCCACCTGGTCCTCGTCGACCTCACCCCGACCGGCCTCGACGGCCAGACCGCCGAGGACCGCCTCGAGGCCGTCGGCATCACCGTCAACCGCAACGCGATCCCCTTCGACCCGCGGCCGCCGATGAACCCGTCGGGTCTGCGAATCGGCACCCCGGCGCTGACCACCCGCGGCTTGGTCGAGGAGGACATGACCGAGATCGCCTCGGTGATCGCCACCGCTCTCTCGGAGGACTTCGACGCCCAGAAGGACGCCCTCGCCGAGCGCACCCGCGCCCTGATGGACCGCTACCCGCTCTATCCGCAGCTGTCGCCGACGACCGTTTAATACCTGCACTACCTGATAGTCTTTACTGAGCCCTGGATTCTGCCTATCTTCCAAGGTAGAAAGGTAGCTTTTTCTATGCCCATGGTCGATACCAAAGAGCTCATTTCGATCTCTGATGCCAGCAAGGTCGGGATCTCGGCGCTTGTGAAAGCTGCAGAGGATGGAGAGCAGCGCGTCTTGATGCGAAACAGCAAGCCGGTAGCCGCTGTCGTGAGCATTGATGTTCTAGAGCGGGCCGAGGAGCTCGAGGAGCGACTTCTTGACGTTTCGCTTGCCCTTACGCGCCTCTTGACTGCTGATGAGCGACGACATTCCCTCGACGATGTCCTCGATCGCCTTGGATTTACTCGCGAGGAGCTTGAGGAGGACTAGGAACGTGTCGGGGCGGGTTGAGCTGATAGACGATGCCATTGCGGACCTTGCGAAGCACGCGGAGACTGGCAAGCGCAGAGCCTTCTGCAAGAAGCTGCTGGAGATTGAGGCCAACGGCTCCCAGGCAGGCGAGCCGCTCGGTCGGGGCCTCGTCGGCTGGCGAAAGATCACAGTCGGAGATCGAAACTGGCGCATCGTTTTCCGTGTCGATAGGAGCGAGACCGTTGCAACGGTCTGTGTAATCGGGGACAGGGAGGATGGCGCGTGCTATGAGCAGGCCAAGATGCGTGCAGAGGGCCTTGAAGATGGGGATGCGGCGAGCTTGGCCGAATCCATGATGGAGCTGTTCGGGAGCCGCAAGGAACGAAAGGCGGCCCAAAAGCAGAGGGCTGCGGAAGCGTCTAGGAACTAGCGCTGCGGCGGTCTTGCATTCCGAGGCAAATAGGGTCGCTGGATGCTGATCTGGGTCGACTGCACCGCGGCTGCGCACCCGTTGGTGATGCAGTCGATCGTCGAGCGGCTGGAGGGGCGCGGGCACGAGGTCTGGGTCACGACCCGCGAGTACGGGCAGACGCTGGGGATTCTCGACCGGCTGGGCATGCCTTACACGGCGGTCGGCAGCCACGGCGGTGCCTCGGTGCTGGGCAAGGGACGGGCACTTGCCGGCCGCTCGGTGCGGCTGGCCAAAATGGTCTGGGAGCGCCGCCCGCAGCTCGCGCTCTCCCACGGCTCGGTCGACCTCGCCCTCGTATCGAGCGTCTTCCGCATCCCGTCGGTGCAGATGCAGGACTACGAGTTCGCGATGTGGCAGCGCCAGATCGCCTTCCGGGCCGCGCGCCGGGTCCTCGTCCCGGACTCGATCCCGCTCGACCGGCTGAAGAGGATCGGGGCAAAGGAGCGCAAGCTGTTCCGCTACCCCGGCCTCAAGGAGGAGTACTACCTAGCCGGCTTCGAGTCCGACCCGTCGGTGCTCGGCGAGTTGGGGCTCGACCGGGAGAGGGTCCTGGTCGTCGTCCGCCCGCCGCCGGAGACCTCCGAGTACCATGCCCACAACGACCTCTACGGCGAGACGATCCGCCACCTGGCCGGTGCGGACGAGGTGCAGGCCGTGGTCATTCCCCGCACCGAGCGCCAGGCGGATGAGGTGCAGGCGATGCGGGCCGCCAACCTGATCGTCCCCGAGCGGGCGGTCGACGCGCAGAGCCTGATCGCCTTCGCCGACCTCGTCGTCAGCGCGGGGGGGACGATGAACCGCGAGGCCGTCGCCCTCGGCACGCCGGTCTTCACCACCTTCGCCGGCCGCATGGGCGGCGTCGACGAGGCGCTGATCGCCGACGGTCGCCTCCAGGTTCTCGCCGACCCCGCCGCCCTACCGCTGCGCAAGCGCGAGTCCCCCCATGGCGTGCGCAACCCGCGCGACCCCGAGTTGCTCATAGAGGGCGTGCTCGACGCCGTCGAATAGCGTGCATGTGGTCGTGCGCGAAATAGAAATCTTTGCCAAATATGCATAATTGCCTAAATTGGCAACTATGCATGATAGGCATATAACCTTCCCGGATCTTCCGCTCAAGATAGATCTGGGGGCGCATACCGCCACCGCGCGGACGAGTGGAACCGATGCTCAGAAATGGCGCTTCCGCCTACGGCGGGCCGATCATCTGACCACCCGCTTGGCCGCCCAGATCCTGACTGAAGCTGAGGCCAAAAGCTCGGCACCCCTCCTCGTCTACTTCGCTGAGGGGTCCGCGGAGGCAACTCGGCTCTTGCGCGAGCATCGGATCTCCTTCATCGACAAGCGCGGCGAGTGCTTTCTGCTTTCTCCACCGCTGGTGGTCGATCGGCGGTTTCCGGCGAGCTCGAAGCCGAGGTTCGACCCACCGATCTCCGACGATGCGCGCAACCCGTTCGGGCGCCGCGGAAGCCGAGTGTTGCGCTTGCTCTTGCTGCATCCCCACAACGAATTCAGCATGCACGAGCTTGCTCACCAGGCGATGGTCAGTGGGACGCTTGTCTCCCGGGTTACGCGTGCCCTGAGCGAGGAGGGGTGGATCGACTTGGACCCGGACCCCGATGATCGTCGCTTCAGGCGGGTTCGCATGAGGCGTCCGCGGGCTTCCCTGGAGGCCTGGAAGGGAGCATGGGATCGCCGCCGCATACCGATCGAAAGCTGGAATATCCGCAGCGACAGCGTAGAGTCGACACTGAGACGACTGAAGAGGGTTAGCGCGCAGGCCCCCGACCTTCGATGGGCGATCGGCGGTCTCGCAGGTGCAGCGTTCGTCAAGCGGGTGGTCGAGCCGGCAAGTACGTTGCTCTGGGTGTCGCGTGACGACCTCCGGTCCCTCGAGGAGATCCTCCTGCCGACGCGCTCCGCGAGCGCCTACCCGCAACTCCGTGTGGCGACGGCCCCAGACGACTTCATCTTCGATCTCGTGGATCTCGATAAGAGCATTCCGGTGGCAGATCGAGTGCAGCTCTGGCTCGATTGCAGCGGAGAAGGTGAACGGGCGCTGGAGGCCGCCGACGCAGTAGCAGAGGCTATGGGCTGGTGAAGGTCGTCGATCCCAGTCCTCTTCTTCGCGAAGCGGCCGAGGTGCTTCGCGAAGTGAGAAACGAGGTGGTGGTAGTCGGCGCGACCGCTGTTGAGGTTGCGCTGCACGGCGTACCGGCCGCAATCAACCCGACAAGGGACGTTGACCTGGTGGTTCACACAGATGACGTCGATGACGTGGTGAGGCGCCTCGAGGCGGCCGATCTGGCTCCCAGCGTGCTTGACCATGAGAGGGGGTTTACCTGGGTGCGAAATGACCTCAAAGTGCAGCTGATCCGGGGGTTTCATCCCTTTGCGCGCGGCGCAAGTGCAAGCTTGCCGTCGAATCCAACGGCCGACACGGCGCGCAGCGACGGGCATCGGGAGCAGGTCGCATTTGTGTCGGACCCGCTGGACGGACAACTCTGGGTGGCAACTGCCGCCTGCTTGATCGCTCTCAAGCAAAGCGCGTTTGGCAGGACGAGGGCGCTTGACGACGAGGTCATCAAGCGTGACTTCCATGACGTCTACCTGTTGCTGGACCATGTCCCCGATGAGGTGTTCCGAAGTTACGGCGCGGCTGACGGCCACGTCCGAAAGCGGGTGCGTCGCGCCACTGAGCTCCTGGCCGATAGGGATGGGGAGCCCGTTCGTTTTGCCGCCGAGGAGATGGTGAAGCTTGGAGAAGCTCCCAACCAGCGAGATGCCGAGGCAGAGATCCTGATCGCAGCGAGAGCATTCAGCGAGCGGCTCTAGGGCACCGCGACATGGCAGCGACCACCGAAGCCGTCCTCGCTTTCCTCCTAGCCGCCGCGATCGCCTGGCTGCTGGTTCCCTATGCCGAGCGGCTCGCCTTCCGGATCGGCGCGATCGACCTGCCGAAGGAGCGCGGCCTGCACGACCGGCCGATGCCGCGCCTCTCCGGCCTGGCGATCTTCGCCGGGATCGAGGTCGCCGGCTGGATCTGGTTGCCGAGCGACGGTGAGAGCCGCTCGATCCTGCTCGGGGCCGCGGCGATCGCCGCGGTCGGCGTGATCGACGACGTCCGCGGCCTGCCGGCCCTGCCCAAGCTGCTCGGGCAGATCGGCGCGGCGCTGATCCCGGTGCTCGGCGGCGTCCGCGTCGACAACCTGACCCTGCCCTTCGTCGGCGGTTTCGAACTCGGCTGGCTCGCCTACCCGCTGACCGTGCTCGGGATCGTCGCCGTGGTCAACGTGATCAACTTCATCGACGGGGTCGACGGCCTTGCAGCCGGGGTCTGCACGATCGCTGCGATCGCCCTCGCGATCATCGCCCTCTCGCTGGAGCGAAACGCGGCCGGCGTGCTGGCGGCGCTGACCGCGGGCGGCGCCCTCGGCTTCCTCCGCCACGGTTTCCCGCCCGCCTCGAGCTTCATGGGGGACACCGGCTCCAACTTGCTCGGCTACCTGCTCGCCACCGCCTCCGTGCAGGGGGCGCTGAAGACCAACGCCGTCGTCGCCCTCGCCTTCCCGCTGGTGATTCTCGCCGTGCCGATCCTCGACACCGGCTTCGTCGTCACCAAGCGGCTCAAGTACCGCCAGCCGATCTACCAGGCCGACAGCTGGCACTTCCACCACCGCATGGCCAATATCGGCTTCTCACAGCGGCGCACGCTCGCCTACCTCTACGGCTGGACCCTGGCCCTCGCCGGCTTGGCCCTGGCCCTGCGTTTCGTCCCCTACAGCGATAACCACGGCCACTTCAACACGCTCTGGACCGCGGTGATCGTCGCCTTCGGTCTGCTCGCCCTCGCCTCCAGCGTCTACCTGATCTACGTGCTGGAGATTCTCAAGCTGCGCCGCGTCAGCAAGATCGACCCGGAGACGGGCGAATTCGAGGCCCTTAAGCCCGCCGACAAGGCATCGTCCCGGTAGGGGTGGAGCGTCTTGTAACAGGTTGTAACAAGCCTCACGAACTGGCTCTAGAAAGCGGATCGTCGGCCGGTTCAGATATAGTCGCGCGTCCGCCCGCCTGCCGAAGACGGGCGAATT
Source organism: Solirubrobacterales bacterium (assembly GCA_035701465.1). Lineage (GTDB taxonomy): Bacteria > Actinomycetota > Thermoleophilia > Solirubrobacterales > 70-9 > VRUE01. Next base: position 3,595 of record DASSMU010000128.1, on the reverse strand, counting down.
TTATGTCTCCTCCCAAGTACGTCGACCTACTGGTCCTTGCTGCCGCCCTCGCCGTCTTCCTGATCGGCGGGCTGCCCATGCTCGGCTTCGCCGTCGGGGCCGGTGTCTGGCTCGTCCAGCGCGGCATCCAGGTGCTCGCGGTGCGTCGCGCCGACGCCGAGCTGGCGGCTGGCAACCGCCAGCGGGCGATGGCGACGGTCGCCGTCTCCACCCTCGGCCGTGTCGGGCTGATGGCGATCGCGGTGCTCTGCGCCGGGCTCGCCGAAAGGGAGGCCGGCCTCGCGGCTGCGCTCTTCGTCCTAGTCCTCTTCACGGTCTCGATCGCTGCCCAGGGAGTCGCCCACCTCTTCGACGAACCGGAGGCGGGCAAGGCATGAAGACGCGGACGAAGGTGTTGATCGGCCTCGGCGTCTACCTCGCGATCGCGATCCTGATGCTGCTCATCTTCGGCAGCTCCGGCAAAAACGAAGCCTTCCAGCCGCAGAACGAGTTCAAGCTCGAACCGTGGGTCTCGATCCACCTCGGCGGCGTCGACCTCAGCATCAACAAGGCGGTCCTCTACCTGCTCCTCGCCAGCTCACTGACGATCTTCACGATGGTCTGGATCTCGCGTCGGATGCAGCAGAAACCGAACCGGGTGCAGACCGCGATCGAGGTCGCCTACGACCTGACCAAGAACAACATCACCGGTGGCAACCTCGACACCGCGACCGCGACCCGCTGGTTCCCCTTCCTCGCCGCGCTCTTCTTCTGGATCTGGTTCTCGAACATGATCGGCTTCCTGCCGCTGCCGACCAACACCGAGCACACGGTCGACATCTTCGGCGTCGCGGTCCCCTCGTTCGCGATCTACGCGGCGACGGCCAACCTCTCGATCCCGCTCGTCCTCACCCTGGTGGTCTGGATCTCCTATCACGTCGAAGGCATCCGGGCCAAGGGCTTCTTCAAGTACCTGGCGAGCTGGCTGCCGCCGGGCCTGGAGGAGATGAACCCGGTCGCCAAGGGCTTCATCTTCGTGATCGAGGCGATCTCCCACTTCGCCCGGCTGATCTCACTCTCGGTGCGACTCTTCGCCAACATCCTCGCCGGCCACCTGTTGCTGCTCTTCATGGGCGGCGGGCTCGCCGTGCTGCTCGGCATCGCCGCCCTCGGCGCCCTCACCTTCCCCCTCGCATTCTTCTTCTTCATCCTGGAGGTTGGCCTTATCGCCACGCTGCAGGCGTTTATCTTCTCGACCCTCACGGCTATCTATCTCGGCGGAGCGACCTCCGCTAGTCACTAGAAAAGGAGCGCTACTTCAATGGACCTGTCCCCAGTTGCCGCCGCGATCTCAGACGAAGGGATCGAAGCCGCCGGCAAGGCGATCGCCCTCGGCGTAGGCGCCGGCCTCGGCTCGATCGGCGCCGGCATCGGCATCGGCATCATCTTCGGCAAGGAGATCGAGTCGGTTGCCCGCCAGCCCGAGATGAAAGACGAGCTGCAGAGCATCCGCTGGCTCGGCTTCGCCCTGACCGAGGCCGTGGCCTTCTACACCTTCATCTTCGGCCTCATCGCCTTCTTCCTCTAGGTCGATCGCGTGGAGCTCTTCGGTCACATAGCCGGCCTGGTGCCGTTCGCCGCGGAGGCGTCGGAAAAAGAAGGCGGCAGCTTCCTGGTCTCGCCGGGCCTCGGCCTGATGATCTGGACGCTGGTGCTCTTCCTCTTCACCATGTGGGTGCTGAGCAAGGTCGCCTTCCCGAAGATCCAGGAGGCGCTCGACAAGCGCGCCAAGACGATCAGCGAGTCGATCGAGGCGGCCGAACGGCAGCGCAAGGAGTCCGACGAGCTGCTCGCCGAGTACCGCCAGCGCCTCACCGAGGCACGCGAGCAGGCCGACGACATCATGGCCCGCGCCCGCAAGGCGGCCGAGACGGCGGAATCCGAGGCGACGGCGGCCGGCAAGGAGAAGCGCGAGGAGCTGGTCGCCGCGGCGACGCGCGACATCGAAGCCGAGACGCGGCGCTCGCTGCAGCAGATCCGCAAGGAGGTCGCCGACCTCACCGTGCTGGCGACCGAGAAGGTCACCCGCAAGTCGCTGGGCGAGGAGGACCAGCGCCGCCTCGTCGAGGAGGCGCTCAGCGAGGTCGACTTCTCCAGCCTCTCGGGGGCGGAGAGCTAGCCATGCCCGATGCGGCCCGCGTCTACGCTGAGGCCCTCTTCGAGGTGGCCAGGGAGAAGGGCAAGCTCGACGCGATCCGCGACGAGCTGGGCCAGTTCGCCGACGCCCTCGACGGTGACCGCGAGCTGCAGGTCTTCTTCTTCAGCCCCTACTTCTCCTCGGCCGAGAAGGCGGCGGGGTTGCAGCGCGCCGTCAGCGGCGCCAACCAAGAGCTGCTCAACTTCCTCGAGCTGTTGATCGAGAAGGGGCGGATGCCGGAAGTGTTCCGCATCCGGCGCCAGCTCGACGAGCTCTGGAAGCATGAGAACCGGCGCATCGACGTGACCGTGACCAGCGCGGTCGAGCTCGACCGCGCGGCGGTGGAGAAGGTGGGCGAGGAGATCGAGCGCCAGACCGGCCAGAAGGTCGAGCTGGCCAGTCGCGTCGACGGCGAGATCCTCGGCGGCATCGTCCTGCAGGTGGGAAACATGGTCCTCGACGCGAGCATCCGCGCTCGCTTGGAGAAACTTCGAAAGAGCGTCGCCCAGGCGGCGTAAGGAGGCATAGAGCACCCCAATGGAAATCAAGCCCGACGAGATCGCATCAATCCTCCGCGAGAGGATCGAGGGACTGGACACCGGCAGCGCCGACCTCTCCGAGGTGGGCACGGTGCTCTCGGTCGCCGACGGGATCGCCCGCATCCACGGCCTCGAGCGCTGCATGGCCCTGGAGATGCTGGAGCTTCCTCACGGCGTCACCGGCCTCGCCCTCAACCTCGAGGCCGACAACGTCGGCGCGGTGCTCTTCGGCGAGTGGGACAAGATCGTCGAGGGCGACACGGTCAAACGCACCGGCCACCTGCTGCGGATTCCCGTCGGCGACGAGCTGCTCGGCCGCATGGTCGACCCGCTCGGTCGTCCGCTCGACGACAAGGGTGACGTGGCGACGACGCAGACCCGCCCGGCCGAGTTCAAGGCCCCCGGCGTGGTCCAGCGTCAGCCGGTGACCGAACCGGTCCAGACCGGGCTGATGTCGATCGACGGGATGATCCCGGTCGGCCGCGGCCAGCGAGAGCTGATCATCGGCGACCGCCAGACCGGCAAGACGGCGATCGCGATCGACACGATCATCAACAACCGCGACAAGGACATGGTCTGCATCTACGTCGCGATCGGGCAGAAGATGTCGACGGTCGTCCAGCTCATGGAGACGCTCAAGGAGGCGGGCGCGATGGACAACACCATCATCGTCGCCGCCCCCGCCGACGAGGCGGCGCCGATCAAGTTCATCGCCCCCTACGCCGGCTGCGCGATGGGTGAGCACTTCCTCTACAACGGCAAGGCCGCGCTCTGCGTCTACGACGACCTCACCAAGCACGCCTACGCCTACCGCCAGATGTCGCTGCTGCTGCGGCGCCCGCCGGGTCGCGAGGCCTACCCCGGCGACGTCTTCTACCTG
>DASSMU010000127.1:0-5537 GCA_035701465.1 Solirubrobacterales bacterium | reverse complement strand
AGTACTCGGCGCTGATCGCGTGGTAGACGCCCCTGACGCCGTTCTTGAACAGCCCGAAGAACCCCTCGATCGTGTTCGTGTAGTTGTCGCCTTCGACGTAGATTTTCGAGCGGTGCCGGATGCGGCGGTGGCTCTTGAATTCGCGACCGATGGCCTTGTACGCGTGCCACTCGTCGGTGAAGATCATCGACTCCGGCAGGACGAACTCCTTGACGACCTTGGAGAGCGTCGAATGCGTCGCGTCCCCGACGACGCGGGTGCGAATCTCGCCGCCCCGTTCGACCGCGCCGACGACGCTCGGGCGGTACTTGCGGCGTAGGTGCCCGCGTTTGTTGCGTTTCTCAGCGGCTCGCGGTTTGCCGCCGTAGAAGGTCTCGTCAATCTCGACTTTGCCGCACAGCGGCCCCTCCCCGTTGTCAGAGAGCAGCGTGCGGATCTGCTTGAACATCCGGTGCGCAGTCTTGTAGGTCACGCCGATTTCGCGCTCAAGCTGCTTGGCGCTGATCCCGCAGCGGGTGCTGCTCATTAGGTAGATCGCGTAGAACCAAAGCTGGAGGCTGACGGTGGACTTGTGGAAGATCGTGCCGGCAGTCGGGTAGACGTGGTTCCCGCAGAACTGGCAGGAGTAGGCGGAGCGGCCCTTGATCCGGTGGAACTTGCTCGCCTTGCCGCACTTCGGGCACTCGGTCCCGTCCTCGAAGAACCGGCCCTTCAAGTACTCCAGGCAAGCGTCGTTGTCCGGGAACAGCTCCAGGAACCGCGAGTAGGTCATCTGCGATTCGCTCGACGGCGACGGCGCTACTGAGTTTCGGTTCCTGGCTGCCATCTGCTAAATGATACCAGATACACGTATATCGGGTGGCGGCAGACATAGCGGCCCCCCGGGGTCGAAAGGACCGCTATGTCCCAGGAGTGCCAGCCCCAAGATGGCTTTCGCGTCAACTTCCCAGGGCCGTTCAAGCACCACGATGTCGTCGTGCATGGCTGGCGTGTCCCGTTCCTTGAGGCTCATCCGAAGGAGGAAGATCGGATCACCTTGACCTTGGATCGGCGGCTTGGCGTGGACTTGACGACTGACGAAGCCGAGCGGTTGCTGCCGTTCATCTCGGATGCAATAGCCGTGGCCCTCGGATACGGCGCCCACCCGCGAGGCGATATGCCCCTGCCAGAGCGAAGGCCGTATCCGAGTCCACGGCGCTGCCACGAGATTGTGGCTGTGCGCGACTAGAACCTCGGCAGGCTCAAGAGGTTGTCGGCGGTCGTGCTGTCAGCCGTGGTCTTGATGTAGTCGCCAAAGGTGCAGTTGGGACATTCCACGACGATCACGTCTGCTTTGGAGCCATCGACTTCGGTGTAGTAGGAGTCGTCTCCTTCGCGGATGTCTTTGACGACGGTGGCACGACTCCATGTACTACCTCCGCTGGTCTTTACCTCAGAGATGTGCTCGTGCGATCCGTCAGTGGACCAGTCGGTACGAACGGCGACAATCTGAAAAGAGGCCACATGGCCCTCCTTCTGTTGCTCTTGCGCCCCAGCCGCGCCACGCCAATGGACGACTTTGGGACCTTGTGAGGGAAAATTTAGGAACCGGCGCGGACACGACTTTTCGCCTCCGGTCACGGCGGTATATCTACGACGCTTCCTGTTGCTCACCGGGGCCGCTTCCCGCCACGCCAAGAACTTCTAGGGAAGCGGCCCCTCACTCCTCTCGGGCTTGAACCGACCACGCCGCAAGTCCCCCGGCTCCCAAGCGATCCCCTCGAACAGCTTCCCCGGATCGATTTCGATTGCCCCGGCCAGCTTGGCGACGGTATCGACGCGAGCGTGCCTCAGCCCGCGCTCAAGCTGGCTTATCTCGGTCCGATGCAACGAGGCCCGGAAGGCCAGATCGTCCTGCGAGAGGTCGGCCAGCTTGCGCTGACGTTTGAGGTTGTCCCCGAAGCGCTCCGCGACGTTCATGGTAGTTCCAGCCGCTCGAAGTGGACGGCGGCGGCGCTAGGGCGAATCGAGACCCCCTCGCAGTCGAGTAGGCCGACGCCGACGAGATCGCGACAGGCGCGCTCTACAGCGTCGCCTTTGTCGATCTCAGCGGCCAGGTCGGGGATCGTGAGGGCATTTGGGTGAGCCTCCAGCGCAAGCGCCAGCACGGCTCGTTGCACCCCGCGATCTGTGCGCGGAATAGCCTTGTCGTGCATCGAGAGGTACCGCCTTTCGGTGCCACGCCGCCCGGCTGCCTCAAACAGCGCGGGCGGCACTTGATTTCTGATGCCGAAAGGCTAGGCCGGAAGGGATGCAGAAATGTACGTGTCGCGACTACCTACTTGCCAAAAAGTACAAGACGCTCCACCCCCGCCAGGCCGCTCTCTTGACGAGGCTCAGAGGGCGACGATCGCGGTTGTCCTGGAGCTTTTGGAAGAGGAGCGAGCGTCGGTCAGTTCCGTTACTGACCCAGCGCGAGCCTGGAAGGTCCATGTTGCCGACAGCCTCACCGGCCTCGATATTCCCGCACTGCGCGAGGCCCCTAAGATCGCTGATGTTGGCTCTGGGGCTGGGTTTCCGGGTCTTGTCCTAGCAGTCGCCCTGCCTGACTCCACCGTCGATCTGGTCGAGTCTGTCGGCCGCAAGTGCGACTTCATCCGTCGTGCGATCGAGGAGGCCGGGATTCCCAACGCCCGGGTGGTCAATGCCCGTTCGGAGGAGCTGGCGGAAGGGGAGGGGCGTGAGGCTTACGCGGCGGTGACGGCTCGGGCCGTGGGCCGGCTCTCGACCTTGGCCGAGCTCGCTTCGCCCTTGCTCGAGGAGGGCGGGGTGCTCGTTGCCTGGAAGGGAAAGCGCGACGCCGAGGAGGAGGAGCAGATGGCCAACGCGGCCGAAGCGCTGGCGATGCGCCCCGAAGAGATCCGCCACGTCGGCCCCTATGCGGGCAGCGAGCACCGGCACCTGCACGTCCTGCGCAAGTCCGGCCCCACCCCGGGCAACCTCCCCCGTCGCCCGGGCATCGCCAAGAAGCGACCGCGCGGCTAGTCTCCGCCGCCAGGGGCGTCGTCTACGCGATCTCCAACCAGAAGGGCGGCGTCGGCAAGACGACGACCGCGGTCAACGTCGCCGCCTGCGTCGCCGCCAGCGGTGCCCAGACGCTGCTCGTCGACCTCGACCCCCAATGCAACGCGACCGTGGCGCTGGGGGGCGAGCGCGACATGCACCCCTCCTCCTACGACTGCCTGACCGGCAACGTCTCGGTCGCCGAGGCGGCCCGGCCGGCCGGTCCCGACAACCTCTGGCTGGTGCCAGCCAACCGCGATCTCGCCGGGGCCGCGGTCGAGCTGCCGCGCATCGAGGGCTCCGAGACGCGCCTGCGCGAGCGGCTGGGCCCCGTCCGCGAGCGCTTTGCCTACACGCTGCTCGACTGCCCTCCCTCGTTGGGCCCGGTCAGCGTCAACGCCCTGACCGCCGCGGATCGGGTGATCGTCCCGGTGCAGGCCGAGTACCTGGCGCTCGAGGGGCTGGTCCAGTTTCTCGACACCCTGGCGACGATCCGCCGCGAGCTCAATCCGGCGCTGGAGGTGTCGGGCCTGCTCGTCACCATGCACGACGAGCGCACCCGCCTGGCACAGGACGTCGAGCGGGAACTGCGCCAGCACTTCCCCGAGATGGTCTTCGAGACGGTCATACCGCGCAGCGTCAGAGTCGCCGAGGCGCCCAGCTACGGCCTCCCCGTGACCGAGCACTCGCCGAGCTCGCGCGGATCCACCGCCTACCGTGCTCTCGCCCGGGAGCTGGTCGCCCGTGGCTAAGGCGACCCGCCGCGGCCTCGGCAGCGGTCTCGCTGCGATCCTGCCCGAGGCGGTCGCGGAGGATGTCGGCGAGCTGCGCGAGCTGCCGATCGAGTTGATCAAGCCGAACCCGAATCAGCCGCGCACCAAGATCGACGCCAAGGCGCTCGGCGGCCTCGCCTCCTCGATCGAGGCCAACGGGGTCGTCCAGCCGCTGCTCGTCCGCCCCCTCCCCGACGGCAGCTACGAGTTGATCGCCGGTGAGCGACGCTGGCGCGCGGCCCAGGCGGCCGGCCTGGCCAAGGTGCCGGCGGTGGTCCGCGACCAGGAGCTGGCCGAGCGCCTGCAGGTGGCGCTGATCGAGAACATGGTTCGCGAGGACCTCAACCCGGTCGACGAGGCGAGGGCCTGTGCGGCTCTCGTCGACAACCTCGGCCTCACAAAGGAGGATCTGGCGCGACGTGTCGGCCGCAGCCGCCCGGCGGTCTCCAACCTGATCCGCCTGCTCGACCTTCCCGACGAGACTCTCGCCCTACTTGAGTCCGGTGAGCTCAGCGAGGGCCATGGCCGTGCCCTGCTTGCCGTCGACGGCAACGACGTCCGCCGCCGCCTCGCTCGCGACGCCGTGCGGGGGGGATGGTCGGTACGCGAGACCGAGAACAGGGTCAAGCTGGCTGGCCAGCCAAAAAGGAGAAGCTCGCAAACCCGCCTTGCACCGGAGGAGGCCGCGGCGATGCGTGAGGCGGCAGACAAGCTCGAGTCGGCTCTCGGCCACGAGGTGAAGGTGCGCCCGAGGGGAGGGGAGATCTCGGTCGAGGTCCGCCTTGCCGACCTCGATCAGGTCCTGGACCTGGCCAGGGCCCTCAGCCGCCGCCGAGCCTGAGCCCTCGGGGAGTTCTATGCCCGGAAGGTCTACGAGCGGCTGCGCGAAGACGATGGTCCGCTGCCGCCTCGTCAGGGCAACCATCGCCCTTGAGTGGGTCCCCAGTTCCCAGCGGCGCTTCCATCGAGCAGTGGATCCAGGAAGGGGGCGACTACCTCGAGCGCCTCGTCCAGCGTTCGACCGACCGGAAGCAACGAGCGCGCGGCCTCGGCCGCGTAGCCTGGCTTCCACAGATCGCGCGCCGGAACGCTAAACCGCTTGGGGAGAGCAATTTGGCGACGTTTCGCCTCTGATCCCAGTGCGGCCATCTGCGCCTTCGCCTCCACCGACGCCTCAGTCACGATCGCGACCTGATCGACGAGATCTTTGTAGCGAGTCGACGGAGCTTCGCTGCGCCCGTACCGGTCGAAGGTCGCAGCCACCTTGTCGGCGATGTGGTCGACGAGCGGGTACACCCGGTACCCATGCTGCTCGATGTCGGGCATGGCCACGCGAGCCAGCGCCGGCATCTCTTCGGGTTCACCGGTGATCGTCACGTCCAACCCGACCAGATCGGCATGGAACCGCGCCCACTCAGTCGCTCCGACATACGCTGTGACCGGAAGTCGGATGCGGGCGGCGGCGTCGCGCACCGCCTGCGCCGGTCCGACCTCGAAACGGTACCAGTCGCCGATGTCCATAGCCGCAGCGTCGCGCAGCTCACGCTCGGCGACCTCGGCGGCGATGCCGCGGTACACGTCGATGCCGATGGTCGCGCGCACCCCCAGATCGCGCGCCAGAAGTGCGGTCGCGCCCTTGACGATCCATCCTTCGTCTACGAGGTACAGCCGCTCGAGCAGCCGGTCGTATGCCATCTGACGTTGAAGCTGCGACAGGCTCCA
>DASSMU010000126.1:0-11017 GCA_035701465.1 Solirubrobacterales bacterium | reverse complement strand
GCCGGGTTCGCAGCCGATCACGGCCTCGAACCGGGAGATCGCTTCCGGCTGCTCAGCCAGACCCGCCACAGGCCGAGCTTCGAAGTAGCCGGCGAGTTCGACTCGAAGCTAGACGTCCTCGGCAGCGTCCTGGTCACACAGGCGGCGATGGCCCGCGAGTTCGGCCAGACCCAGGACACGATCGATTTCGTTCAGGTGAGGCAGGGCGCCGATCCAGCCGAGGTCCAGGCGATCCTCACCAGGGGGGTCGAAGCCGCCTTCCCGGTCGCCGAGGTGCTCAACCAGCAGGAACTGAAGGAAAGCCGCGAAGAACAGGTCGATCAGCTGGTCAACCTCGTCTACGCCCTGCTTTTCCTCGCCATCCTGATCTCGCTCTTCGGGATCGCCAACACCCTGGCGCTCTCGATCCACGAACGCACCCGGGAGCTTGGGATGCTGCGGGCGATCGGCATGTCGCGCAGCCAGGTGCGGACGATGATCCGCTACGAGGCCGTGATCACCGCCCTGATCGGGGCGATCCTCGGCATGGTGCTCGGCCTCGTCTTTGCGGCGCTGATCGCCCAGCCGCTCAAGGACGAAGGCTTCACCCTCTCCTACCCGGTCGGCTCGCTGGTCGTGCTGCTGGTGCTGGCCGCCCTGCTCGGCGTGCTCGCAGCGATACCCCCGGCCCGCCGCGCATCGAGACTCGATGTTCTCGAATCGCTTCAGTACGAGTAAGGGTCAGCCGCGCCTGAGCAGGCGCTTGACCGCCGCCATCAGCTCTTCGGTGCGCTCCGCCTGCGTGGCACCCTCGGCACCGGCGACGCAGTGCGCAGCGTGATCTGAAAGCAGCTCCAGGGCGACCTTGTCGAGCGCCGCCTGGATCGCGGTCACCTGGGTGACGACGTCGATGCAGTAGCGGTTCTCCTCGACCATCCGCTCGACCCCGCGGACCTGTCCCTCGATCCGCCGCAGTCGCTTCAGCACCGCCTCGCGGTTTTCGGTGTAGCCGTGGATCGCCGACTCGCTCATGAGTCCAGTGTACCCCCTGGGGGTATATGCCAGTCGTTTCGGAAGGTCAGCCGAGGCCCATGCGGATCGCGCCGGCTACCTCGAACATCGCGGAGCGGGCGCTGGGGCAGATCGCGGTCAGGTTGGCGAAGCCGTGGATCAGGCCCGGGTGGCGCTGCAGCGCCACCTTGACGCCGGCCTCGCGCATCCGGGTGGCGTAGGTCTCGCCCTCGTCGCGCAGCGGGTCGAAGCCGGCGGTGGCGACGTAGGCGGGGGGGAGGTTGGAGACGTCGGGGGTGCGCATGATCGAGACGCGGGGGTCACCGTGCTCGCAGCCGTCGGGTAGGTAGTGGCCTTCGAACCAGTCCATGTCGTTGCGGGTCAGCAGGAAGCCCTTGGCGAAGGTGTCGCGGGAGGCCTGGCCGCCCACGGAGTCGGCGACGGGGTAGAGCAGAACCTGCATCGCCGGCTGCGATCCGCCGGCGTCTCGCACCTGGAGGCAGACCACCGCGGCGAGGTTGCCGCCGGCGCTGTCCCCGGCCACGGCGATCCGGGACGGGTCGGCGCCGAGCCGGTCGGCGTGCTCCGAGGCCCAGGCAAACGCCGCGACCGCGTCTTCGACCGGGACGGGGAAGGGATGCTCGGGCGCGAGGCGGTAGTCGACCGAGAGCACCCGGCAACCGCTGTGCTCGGCGAGGAAGCGGCAGAGGCCGTCGTGCGTCTCCAAGTCGCCGATCACCCAGCCGCCGCCGTGGTAATAGACGATCAGCGGTTGCGGGGGGCCGGGTGCATCGAGGGAGACGTAGAGCCGTGCCGGGATCTGGCCCGCCGGCCCCGGGATCGCCATGTTTTCGATCCGCCCCATCGGCCGCGGCGGCCCGCTGACAACGGGGACTCCCGCCAGGTTCTCGGCGCGGGCCTGCTCGACCGTGCGGCCCTCGACCAGTGAGAACTCCCCCTCCAGCGCCGCCAGCCGCAGCAGCATCTGGATGTCGGGCGCCAGCTCCTGCCCATCGAGGCGCGGCGGCGGCCCGAGCAGCCTGCGCAGCGTGCGCGGGCGCAGCCCGCAGGCGCGCCGAGCGATCCAGTGCTGTACCCGGGGTGGAGGCTGCGGCGGCGCCAAGTCGCTCGGCAGGCTACGCGATCGGAGTGTGACGAAGCTAACGGGATCTACACCCTCGGTCGCTAGCCTGGACAGAGGCGATGGAGGCAGTGACCACAACCGCTCCGCGGCCGGTCCCCCGGGCGCCCGAGCGACGGCTGCCGCCCGGCATGCCGTTCCCCAGGCCGGTCCAGACGGCGCTGTGGTCGCGCCAGGCGCGGCGCGTGCTCTACGCCTGCCAGGACCGCTACGGGGACATGTTCACGCTCCGCATCGCCTACGAAGGGACGTGGGTGATCCTCGCCGACCCGGAGGCGATCAAGCAGGTCTTCACCGGCGACCCGAAGGTCTTCCACGCCGGCGAGGGCAACCAGATCCTGGCCACCGTCCTCGGCCAGAACTCGGTCCTCGTCCTCGACGAGAAGCCCCACATGCGCCAGCGCAAGCTGTTGCTGCCGCCCTTCCACGGCGGCCGGATGCAGGGCTACGAGGCGACGATGAGCGAGATCGCCGAGCGCGAGATCGCGAGCTGGCCGACCGGCACCCCCTACAAGCTGCGTCCGCACATGCAGGCGATGACCCTCGAGATCATCCTGCAGACGGTCTTCGGCGTTCGCGACGGTGCGCGGATGAGCGAGCTGCGCACCACGTTGCGCGAGTTCCTCGACATCACGACCAACCCCCAGTTCCTCCTGCCGCTGCTGCTCGTCGGTCCAGACCGGATCCGCAGGCTCGGCCCCTTCCGCCGCCGCATGGAGCGGGTCGACGAGCTGATCTATCGCGAGATCGCCGAGCGACGCCGCGCGGGGGACGTCGAGGAGCGCGACGACATCCTCTCGATGCTGGTCGCGGCCCGCCATGAGGACGGCAGCCCGATGAGCGAGGAGGAGATGCGCGACGAGCTCCTCACCCTGCTGGTCGCCGGTCACGAGACGACGGCGACCTCGCTTTCCTGGGCGGTCGAGCGCCTGGTCCGCCACCCAGAGAAGCTGGAGCGCCTGCGGGCCGAGGTGGGCGAAGGGCGCGAGGAGTATCTGACAGCGACGATCCAGGAGACGCTGCGCCTGCGCCCGGTCATCTCCGTGGTCCTGCGCAAGCTCACCGAGCCGGTCGAGATCGGTGGCTACGAGTTGCCGGCTGGCGTCTCGGTGGCGCCCTGCGTCTACCTCGCCCACCGCAACCCCGAGGTCTATCCCGAACCCGAGCGCTTCCTCCCCGAGCGCTTCCTCGACAACCCGCCCGGCACCTACACTTGGATCCCCTTCGGCGGCGGCGTCCGCCGCTGCCTCGGCGCCGCCTTCGCCCAGTTCGAGATGGCCGTCGTCCTCAGGGAGTTGGTCCGGCGCCATGAGATCCGCCCGGCGAAACCCAAGTCCGAGCGGGTCTTCCGCCGCGCCATAACCGAGACCCCGCGACACGACGCCGAGGTCATCCTCGGCTGAATCTTGAGAACCCCGGTTGCTCGCCGCGCGCGCCGGGCATAGGCTCCTCCCACATCGGTCGATAACTGGAGGAGGTCGTGAGATGAAGAGGTCGGTGCTGGTCTCGGCTTTGGTCGCACTGGGAGCGATGTCGCCGGTCGTTGGCTCGGCGGTGGCGTCCGTGCCGACGGTGAAGACGACGGTGAAAATCACCTCTGGGGAGGGAACCGAGTTCAAAGGCAAGGTCAGCTCGCCCAAGAAACAGTGCCGCGCGAACCGGACCGTGAAGCTCTACATGGAAGCCGGGTCCGCGCGCGCCGCCGGCACCGTCGTCGGCACCGCGAAGACGGATGCCTCAGGCGCCTGGGAGATCGAAGGAAGCTTCATCGCCGCCGTCTACTACGCACGTGTGGCGAGCGTCCTGGTCCACGCCGGCGGTTCGGCGTTCCGTTGCTCATACGCCTGGACGATGCCCGCGCACTTCTGAGCATCGACCACCGCCGCTGCACGGACCGCGCATCCGACTTTTACCCACCTCCAGTGGGGTAGAAGTCGGATGCGGATACCAGGCGTTTCAGCCGCAGCCGGTGTTGTTGCCGCAGCTGCTGCACGTGTAACACGACCCCGTGCGTTGCATCATGCCGCCGCACTGCTCGCAGGCCGGGCCGAGGTCGAGGCCGGACATCTTGGCCGGGACCACGGGCGGGGTTTCGGTGAAGGCCGATGAGGCCGGGACGGCCTGGCCGGCGCTTGCCTTGGCCTTCTCGGTGCCGTTGCCCGGCTTGGAGTGGCCGTTGCCACCGTTGGCCGGGCCCGCGCTACCGCCGCTGGTGTCGATCCCGAGGCCGAGCTGGGTCGTCTCGGCGTCCCGTTTGGCGCGCACCTCCGCGGTGAGGATGCCGAGGTCCTCGAGCGTTTCGGTGTCCTCGATGAAGCGGCTCGCGACCCAGCGCATGATGTAGTCGGGCAGCGATTTGGCGAAGGGGATCTCCGGGTTGCCGGTGATGCCCTCCGGCTCGAAGCGCATGTAGCTGAACTTGCGGACGAAGGTCTCCAGTGGCACCCCGTACTGGAGGCCGATCGAGATCGCCGTGGCGAAGGCGTTGAGCAGCCCTCGCATCGTCGAGCCCTCCTTGCCGATGTCGGTGAGGAAGATCTCGCCGACGTTGCCGTCCTCGTACTTGCCGGCGGTGATGTAGCCCTCGTGGCCGGCGATCGAGAACTTGTGGGTGATCGACTCGCGCTCGCGCGGCATCTTCTTGCGCACCGGGACGGGGGCCGGCTCGTCGACTTCGGCCCCCTTCTCCTCCTGCGCGTCGGTGCGCAAGGCCTGTGCGGTCTTTGAACCGTCGCGGTAGATCGCCAGCGCCTTGAGGCCGCCCTTCCAGCCGCGCGTGTAGGCGTCGGCGATGTCCTCGATCGTCGCCGTCTGCGGCAGGTTGACGGTCTTGGAGATCGCACCGGAGATGAAGGGCTGGGTCGCGGCCATCATGTCGATGTGACCGGTGTGGGAGATCGCCCGCTCGCCGACCGCGACGTCGAAGATGGGCAGGTGCTCGTCCTTCAGGTCGGGGGCGCCGACGATCGTGCTGTTCTCGGCGATGTAGGCGTCGATCTGCTCGACCTGAGGCTCGGCGTACCCGAGCGTGCGCAGCGCCAGCGGCACCGATTTGTTGACGATCGTCATCTGCCCGCCGCCGACCAGCTCCTTGAACTTGACCAGGGAGAAGTCGGGCTCGATCCCGGTCGTGTCGCAGTCCATCAGGAAGCTGATCGTTCCGGTCGGCGCCAGCACCGTCGCCTGGGCGTTGCGGTAGCCGTGCTCCTCGCCGAGCTCGACTGCTTCGTCCCAGGCCCGCTGTGCGGCCTCGAGCAGCTCGCCCTTGATCCCGGTCTCGTCGATGTCGTAGGAGGCGTCGCGGTGCATCCGCATCACGCCGTTGTGCGGCTCGCGGTTACGCTCGTACTCCTCGTAGGGCCCGGTCGCCCCGGCTGCGATCAGCGCCGACTGGCGATAGGCGCGGCCAGTCATCAGCGCCGTGATCGCGGCGGCAACGTTGCGTCCCTCGACCGAGTCGTAGGGCAGGCCGTCGGACATCAGCAGGGCGCCGAGGTTGGCGTAGCCGAGGCCGAGCTGGCGGAACTTGTTGGCGTTCTCGGTGATCTCCTCGGTCGGGTAGCTGGAGAAGCCGACGACGATCTCCTGGGCGAGGAAGACGATGTCGACCGCGTGCTCGAACTCCTCGGCGTCGAAGCTGCCGTCGGGGCGGCGGAATTTCATCAGGTTGAGCGAGGCCAGGTTGCAGGCCGAGTCGTCGACGTGCATGTACTCGCTGCAGGGGTTGGAGGCGTTGATCCGGCCCGACTCCGGGCAGGTGTGCCAGCGGTTGATGATCGTGTCGTACTGGACGCCGGGGTCGGCGCAGCGCCAGGCGGCGTCGGAGATCTGGTTCATCAGCTCGCGCGCGTCGAGCGTCTTCACCGTCTCGCCGTCGGTGCGCGCGGTCAGGTGCCACTCCTCGCCGGCCTCGACCGCCTCCATGAACTCGTCGCTGACCCGGACCGAGTTGTTGGCGTTCTGGTACTGGATCGAGGTGAAGCCCTCGCCGTCGATCGACATGTCGAAGCCGGCCTCGCGCAGCGCTTCGGCCTTCTTCTCCTCGTCGGCCTTGCACCAGATGAAGTGCTCGATGTCCGGATGGTCGACGTCGAGGACGACCATCTTCGCCGCCCGCCGCGTCTTGCCGCCGGACTTGATCGTCCCCGCCCAGGCGTCGGCGCCGCGCATGAAGCTGACCGGGCCGCTCGCGGTGCCCCCCTTGGCCAGCTGCTCCATCGAGCCGCGGATGTTGGAGAGGTTGATCCCCGAGCCGGAGCCGCCACGGAAGATCTTGCCCTCCTTGGTGTTCCAGGCGAGGATCGAGTCCATGTTGTCCTCGACGCTGAGGATGAAGCAGGCCGAGCACTGCGGGCGCTCCTCGAAGCCGACGTTGAACCAGACCGGCGAGTTGAAGGCCGCCTTCTGGTTGAGCAGGATCGAGGTCAGCTCGGCCTCGAAGGCGTCGGCGTCCTCGCCGGAGGCGAAGTAGCCGCCCTCGCGCCCCCAGTCGGAGATCGTCCCGGCGACGCGGCCGATCATCTGTTTGACCGAGGACTCCCTTTTCTCGCTGCCGAGCTGCCCGCGGAAGTACTTCTGGGCGACGATGTTGGTCGCGTTCTGAGACCAGCCCTTCGGGAACTCGACCCCGCGCTGCTCGAAGGCCGGGCTCTCGGGGTTGCCGATAACCGCATCGCGGATCTCCCACTCGATCTCGTCGAAGGGATGGGTCCCGGGAGAGGAAAAACGGCGTTCGACCGAGAGGCCCTTGAGACCGGTCTTCGGGGCACTGGTGGCGGTCTGGGACATCAAACTTCTCCTCTCGCAGCGACTTTCAGGGGTAACTGAGCAGGATCGTTGTCGAGTCGGACGTACTTTGTTGCGCCCAACCCCGCAAATCCCGCAGATTTCGCTTGCTTCCTATGTATGGTGACAAGGGTGGCCAGTGGGCGAAAAGTTGCACGTGATGCGGTAAGCGAGCGGGCGACCGCCGCCAGAGAGGCGATGGGCGAGCGCGCCACCGCGGCACGCGGTGCGGTCGAGGAGCGCGCCGTCGCGGCGAAGGGGGCCGCGACCGAGGCGATCGCCGCGGTCAAGCCGAAGCTGCGCGGCGTCTCCCACGAGTGGGCCTTCTTCGTCTCGCTCTTCCTCGGCGCCGGGCTGATCGTCGCCGCGAAAACGCCGAAAGCGACCCTTGCCGTCGCGATCTACGCGGTCAGTCTCTCCGCCCTGCTCGGCACCAGCGCCCTCTACCACCGGGTCAACTGGACCCGGCCCAACGTGCGCCGCTGGATGCGACGGCTCGATCACTCGATGATCTTCTTTCTCATCGCCGGCACCTACACGCCCTTCGCCCTGCTCGTGCTCAAAGGCCCACTCGCCGACGCGATCCTGGTCGTGGTCTGGGCCGGCGCGATCGCCGGCGCGATCGTCGAGATGGTCTGGATCGAGCACCCGAAGTGGGTCGCGGCCTTGATCTACATGTCGCTCGGCTGGGTCGCCGCCGTCGCCTTCCCCCAGCTCTGGAGCGACATGGGCGTCGCCGGCACCCTGCTGGTCGCCGCCGGTGGCCTCCTCTACACCGCGGGCGCAGTCGTCTACGCGACCCAGCGTCCTAACCCCAACCCCCGAGTCTTCGGCTACCACGAGGTCTTCCACGCTCTCGTCATCGCGGCAGCGGCAGCCCACTTCGCCGCCGTAGCTTTTTTTGCGTTGCCGGCTGCATAATCTCGCTATCCTTACTTCACTTCGAAAGTAAGGAATCAGGGTGGATGTAGCGGCAAAATTGACTTCCAAGGGTCAGATCACAGTTCCTAAGGCCGTGCGCGACAGGCTGGAGTTGGAGCCTGGCGATCAGGTGCTTTTTCGCTTGGAAGGTGGACGGGCGACTCTCGCCCGCACCCCGGACTTCCTCGACCTCGCCGGATCGGTTCCGGTGCCGCCCGACAAGCGCGGCGCTTCATGGGAGGAGATTCGACGGGAGGCGTGGCGGGCACGCGGCAAGAGATTGAAAGAACAAGATTGACCGTCCTCCTCGACACGAACGTCGTAATCCGCCATTTGACCGGTGATCCCCCGGAGATGGCAAGACGGGCAACGCGGTTCTTGGCCGCAAACGCCGAGTTGGTCCTTGTCGATGTGGTGCTGGCGGAGTGCGTTTACGTGCTTCAGTCGGTCTACAACGTGGACCGACGAGCCGTTGCCGAGATGATGCGAGCCGCGTTGGCAATGCCGATGGTTTCAGCCGACACAGAGCTCCTCCTCCGCGCCCTTGAGATTTATGAGCTCGACCGCCTTGACTTCGCCGAGGCTTATCTGGTCGCCGCTGCTGAGTTCACCGATGTCGAATCGATCGCCTCCTTCGACAAGGCGATCGATCGGATGTCGTCAGTGGAGCGAGTAGTTCCTTAGGCTGCGACTGCCAACTCGGACTCGATCTCGGCTTGCGCGATCAGCTCGGCGAGGATCTCCTCCAGGTGCTGCGACTGCTCGGGGGAGAGCTCAAGGCGGTTGCCGACCAAGAGCTCCCTGGCGTGGCCGACCGGCAGCTCGGCCTCGATCGCCCGGCCGCCCATCGCGCCGAGGACCTTGCGTAGCTCGGCTTGGGCCCAGACCGCGCCGAACATGCCGGTCGAGGCGCCGATGACCGCCGCCGGCTTGCCGTTGAGCGCGCTCTGTCCCGCCGGGCGGGAGACCCAGTCCAGGGCGTTCTTCAGTTGGCCCGGGATCGAGCTGTTGTACTCCGGCGTCGCGATCAGGACCGCGTCGGCCTCGCGGACCGCCGCGCGCAGTTCCTCGACGACGATGGGCGTGCCGGCCATTTCGTCGTCCTCGTCGTAGGGCGGCACCTCGCGAAGGCGGTCGAACTCGACCAGCTCCACCCCCGCGGGCAGCCGCTCGGCGGCGGCCCGCAGCAGGGCGCTGTTCAGCGAGTCCCGGCGCAGGCTTCCGGAGATGCCCAGGACCCGCATCGCTACTCGGCCTCCTCGACCAGCTCCAGCTCGACCGCGATCGCGACCTCGTAGTCGAGGACCTCGCCGCCGCTCGGCAGCTCGGCGTTCCAGTCGAGCCCGAAGCTGCGACGGTCGACGGTCGCCGCCAGCGAGAGCCCGACGCGGGCGTTGCCGGCGAGGTCCTCGCCGATCCGGCCGAACCTGCCGCTCGCCTCGACCTCGTGGCGCTCGCCGCGGATCTCGAGCTCGCCGCGCAGCCCCACTGAGCCGTCGTTCTCGACGCTCAGCTCGGTCGACTCGAAGCGCAGCCGCGGGTAGCGCCCGGCGTCGAAGAAGTCGGGGGAGAGGAGGTGGCCCTTGAGCTGCTCCTCCTCGACCCTGACGCTGCCGACGTCGACGCTGCCCTCGAGCCGCGGCGCCTCGCCGCCGCTGAGCCTGGCCTCGTAGGAGCCGAAGCCGCTGCGGAAGGTCGCGACGCCGTTGTGGGCGATGGCGAAGCTGATCGACGAGTGGATCGGATCCACCGCGTACGTGCCTGCCGGAACCTGCTGCTCGATCGTCTGTGTGCTCATCGTCTTCCTCCTGTAGTTGTCTGGTAAATGATTGACACAGAAACAATCTTAGCAGAAAAGATTGTATCTACAACTATTGTCAGGTCAACATTCATCTGCGATGATGGGAGAGTGAGCAAGCAGGCAACAGCGACCAAGCCCACCCGCACCGCCCATGGCGAGGCCTGGGGCTCGCTCACCCGTACGCACGCTGCGATCACGGGTCGGCTGCAGGAAGCCCTTGCCGCGGCCGACTTCCCGCCGCTGCCCTGGTACGAGGTGCTCGCCACGCTCGCCGATTCCCCCGAGCAGCGGATGAAGATGGGGGACCTAGCCGAGGCCTTGGTGATTACCCGAGGCGGTTTGACCAAGCTGGTCGATCGGCTGATCAAGGCCGGCCTGCTGGAGCGGACCTTCTGCGAGACCGATCGCCGCGTCAGCTACGCGACCCTGATGCCGGCGGGCCACGACCTACTCGAGGAGATGCGCCCCGTCGTCGTCGCCGAGCTCAAGGTCGCCTTCGCGGCGAAGCTCAGCGGCGCCGAAGCCGACGCTCTGCGCGAGACACTGGAGCGAGTCCGGGTCTCAGCCTGCGGCACCGAGTAGCTCAGGCGAGCGCCGCCGAGGCGCGCTCTTTCGCGGCCTCGATCAAGGCCAGCAGCTCGGCCTCGCGGTCCTCGCGGATCAACTCGACCGGGTCGGGGTCGCCGTTGACGATCCCCTCGAAGAACTCCTTGCGGTCCTGGTAGGTCGGCAGCGTTCCCTTGGCCCAGCCGCGGGCGTCGTTGAGGATCACCGCGAGGCGGGCGTACTCCTCGCCGAAGAGCTCGGAGATCTCGCGCTTCATCCGCTTCGCCAGGGCGGGGGAGGCGCCGGCGGTCGAGATCGCGATCGCCAGCGGGCCGGTGCGCACGATCGCCGGCAGGATGAAGTTGCACAGCGGCGGCACGTCGACCACGTTGACCAGCATCGCCCGCTTCTCGGCGTCGTCGAAGACGCCGATGTTGACCTCGCTGTCGTCGGTGGCGGCGATGACCATGAAGACGCCGTCGAGGTCGGCGGCGCCGGCGTAGACCCGCTTCTCCCACTCGATCGATCCATCCGCCGCGAGGCTCTCCAGCTCGGGGTGGGCGACCGGCGCGATCAGGGTCACGTCGGCGTCGCAGGCGAGCAACCCCTCGACCTTCTCGAGGCCGATGTCACCGCCGCCAACGACCAGGCAGCGCCGCCCCTTCAGCTTCAGGCAGGCGATGTAGAAGGGCGTCTCCAGCATGTCGCGCACGCAGGACTGGTCGCAGATTCCCTTGCGCAACTGGCAGACGCACTCCTTGCCGGCATAGGCCTGGGCGGGCATGCAGCGAAGGTTAGTGATCCCCAGCCGACGGGCCGAAATCCGGAGCCTG
>DASSMU010000125.1:0-7371 GCA_035701465.1 Solirubrobacterales bacterium | reverse complement strand
GCCGGCGGCGCGCAGCAGCGGCCCGGTGACGCCGAGTTCGAGCAGGCGCTCGCGGGAGACGATGCCGGTGCCCTTGGTGCGCGAGAGGAAGACCTCGTTGCGGTCGAGCAGGTCCTGGTACTGGCCGACCCGGACCGGCATTTCCTCGGCGAACTTGCGGCACTTGGCCTCGAAGCCGACGGGGATGTCCTCGATCACGCCGCCGACCTGGAAGTAGCGCGTGTGCATCCGCTGCCCCGCCGCCATCTCGAAGAGATGGAGGATGCGCTCGCGCTCGCGGAAGCAGTACCAGAGCATCGAGATCGCGCCGAGGTCGAGCGCCGTCGTCCCCAGCCATACCAGGTGGGAGTGGATCCGGTTGAGCTCGAGGAAGATCGTCCGCAGGTACTTGGCCCGCGGCGGGATCTCCAGCTCGATCAGCCGCTCGACCGCGCCGCAGAAGGCCTCCATCTGGAAGAAGTAGGAGACGTAGTCCATCCGCTCGACGAAGGGGATGACCTTCCAGTAGCTCTTGTCCTCGCAGGACTTTTCGATCCCCGTGTGGACGTAGCCGATGACCGGCTTCAGGTCTCGAACCACCTCGCCTTCCAGGTCCACGACCAAGCGCAAGACGCCGTGCGTAGCCGGGTGGTGGGGTCCGATGTTGACCGTCATCACCTCAGACGTCAGGCCCGCGGGTCCTGTCGCCGCAGGGGACCCACCGCCCCTTCCGGTCGCTAAAGCGTCCTCAGGGGCGGTCCCCCCTGCGACGCCACCCGCGGGAGAGACGTTTGCTCCTGATGCTTTGATCTCAGCCGCCTCAGCCATAGTTGCGCTCGTTGTACGTGAAGGTGACGGGCTCTCCGCCGACCGGGAAGTCCCTTCTCTGTGGCCAGCCGACGTAGTCGTCGGGAAGCAAGATTCGCCGCAGGTCTGGGTGGCCGCGGAAGACGATCCCGAAGAAGTCAAAAGCTTCGCGCTCCTGGAACTCGGCAGTCGGGAAGAGCCCACAGCAAGAGTCGATTTCCGGAAGCGCTCCTTCCGCGGGTGGCACTGTAGGGGGGACCACCCCCGAGGACGCTTTAGCGACCGCAGGGGGTGGTGGGTCCCCTGCAGTGACAGGACCCGCGGACGAGGCGGTGTCGGCCAAAAGGGCCTTGACCCGGATCCGCTCCACCCGATCGCGGTTGAGTAGCTCGTAGTGGACGGCAAAGCGCGGTTCCGCCGGCAGGTAGTCGGCCGCGTGCAGGCTCGACAGGAAGCGGTAGCCCTGGCTTGGGGCATCGCGCAGCCATCCGAGCACTGCGAGCACCTGCTCGGGATCGATCGAGAGGCTCGCGCAGCCGTGCTCGAAGCCGCTGTCGAGGATCGCGCCGGGGTGCTCGCTCTCGATCTCCCCCCGGATCAGCTCCAGTCCGGGGGCGTCAGGCACCGATCAGCTCCCTGGCAGCGAGGTAGGCCTCCGCTGCCTCGGTGCTCGGTTCGCTGCGCGGTCCGCCTCGGGCCCACTCCTCGGTGCCCCGTGCGTTGTAGCGCGCCCGCCAGCCCTGGTCGGGGTTGCCCTGAATCTTGCGCTGCAGCTTGGTGAAGCCGTAGAGAACCGCCTCCGGCCGCGGCGGGCAGCCGGGGATGTGGAGATCGATCGGCATGAACTTGTCCGCCCCCTGGACCACGGCGTAGTTGGAGAACATCCCGCCGCTGGAGGAGCAGGCGCCCATCGAGATCGCCCACTTCGGCTCCAGCATCTGGTCGTAGAGGCGCCGGACGACCGGCGCCATCTTGATCGAGACCCGGCCCGAGAGGATGATCATGTCGGCCTGGCGCGGCGAGGCCCGCAGTGCCTCGGCGCCGAAGCGGGCGAGGTCGTAGCGGGCGGTGACGATCGAGATCGGCGCCTCGATCGCGCAGCAGGCGAGGCCGAAGGTGAGCGGGAAGATCGAGTTCGAGCGCGCCCAGCCGAGCATCTTCTCGAAGTTGGTCATCACGACCTTCTGCTCGACGTAGCGCTCCAGCTCCTCGCCCTCGAGGTCGCCGCGCAGCATGTCGCGGGCGCGCAGCTGGCGCTCGCGCATCGTCTGGCGCTCTATCTCCAATCCAACGCACCCTTTCGCCAGACGTAGACGAAGGCGACCAGCAGCAGGGCGACGAAGGTGACCAGCTCGCCGAGCACGAAGACGCTGTCGGCTCCCTTGAGGATGACCCCGATCGGGTAGAGGAAGACGACCTCGATGTCGAAGAGGATGAAGAGCATCGCGATCAGGTAGAAGCTGACGCCGAAGCGCAGCCCGTGCGAGGACTCGACCGGGATGCCCGACTCGTACGGCTCGAGCTGGCGCCGGCTCGCCGCGGTCGGGCGCTTCGGGCGCTTCGGCCCGATCACGTGGTTGAGCATCGCGAAAGCCCCCCCGACGGTGACGCCGAGGAAGGCGAAGACGAGAATCGGCAGGTAGCTCTTCAGCACTGGTGGTCCGTTTAGGCTCGGCGGCCCGGGGCGCCGTCGCTTCGATGCCCCACCGCCTGCAGCCGCCTTTATACACCTACCTTGTGACAAATTGCTACATAGTGATTTTCCGCATCAGCAAGCCGAATCCCGACCCTCTTAGGAGGAAATAGCGATGGTCGCCGTCCACGTCGTCGTCGGCTGCCTCGTGATAGTGCTCAACCTGGTCGCCTTTGCGATCGGCGGTGTGGCCTGGTATCGCGACCGCCCCTCGGTCCACTTCTGGTACCTGCTCCGCGCCGCTCAGGCCGCGGTCTTTCTGCAGGCGATGCTTGGCGGCCTGCTCGTCTTCACCGGCCACAAGCCCGGCGAAAGCCTCCATTACCTCTACGGGATCCTCCCCCTCGTCGTCTCCCTGATCGCCGAGGGCGCCCGCGCCGGCGCCGCCGAACGCGAGCTGGGTGACGTCGACTTCGAATCCCTCCCAGCCGACTCGCAACAGTCGCTGGCTCTGGCGATAGTCCGCCGCGAGATGGGCATCATGGCCGTCAGCTGCGGAGTGATCCTCTTCCTCGCCCTCCGCGCTGCAACAACAAGCGGGGCGTTTTGACGCTTTCATGACTTTGTGCGCGCCACGCGCGCGCCACGATGGGCAAGCGTTTCGGGCGTGCTTGCCGCTACGCCCCCAAATCCCGGTGCGCCCGAATTCCCAACTCTCTGCTCGGCCGCTGCAGCGTTTGCCTGGGTTGTTGTCGGATCCTGCTTGGGGCGGTCGAGGGAGTCTGTGGAGCGATTGGCGGTCGTCGGTGGGCTGGCTGGTTTCGGTCTCGGGTCGGCGATCTACCTGTTCGGCCTGTTGACTGGGCTATATTGACGACGTGCAGACAAAACATCGCCTACCCGATTTCCTCCTTGCCCTTTCTTGGGTCGCTGTTCTGATCGTCATCCCCACTTTTCTGATCGGTCGCCTTCTCGAGCCGCCTTTCAACTTGATTGGCTGGGGGATCACCCTGACGATCGCCTGGTTGGTCATTCGGCGTCGGGATCGCAACAGGACCCGTTCGAACGACTGGCGTGTCCGCCGGGTCTCTCACCACGGCGCCTCGCGATAGCGTCAGTTTCAGTTTCCGTGTTGTCGGTCCAGTCCGATCTGGATCGCGGCGACGGCGGCGAAGAGGGCGCCGGTGGTGAGATGGAGGATCGCGTCGGCCGTGTTGTCGGGGAAGGCGAAGATCCCGGCGGGGCTGGTCGAGAAGGCCGCCCAGATGCCGGTGAGGATCAGGACGGCGGCGACGAAGATCGCGTAGAGCAACGCCCAGCGGGGCTTCAGCGCGAAGAAGAAGGCGGGGCCAAAGAGGAGGAAGCCGGAGAGGGCGTGGACGCCGTTGAAGTCGACGCCGAGCACGACCTTGGTCGGCGCGCCCTCGCCGAAGTGGAAGCTCGGCTCGGCTATCAACCCCGCCGTCGCCCAGGCCAGCTGCAGGGCCGCGAGAACCACGATCCCCCATTGGGCAAACGTCCACTGAGTTCGTGGAGCGGTTGTCGCCTCCATGGCGCCGCAGGGTACCCGCCTGCGATCGGACGCGCATCCGACATTGACCACACCCTGGTGGGGTGAATGTCGGATGCGGCGATCGGGCGTCTCAGCCCAGCGGCCGGTACTCGCCGCCGCTGAAGACGAGCGGGTCGCCCTCGCCGGTTGCCAGGTCGCGGACCTCGCCGGTGACGATCACGTGGTCTCCGCCGGCGATCACGTCACGCAGGTCGCAGGCGATCCAGGCGAGGGCGTCGTCGATCGCGGGGATGCCGTCGCGCTCGCTCCAGGCAACCCCGTCCCACTTCTCGGCCACCGGGGCCTTGGTGGCGAAGGCGCGGGCGGTCTGCTCCTGGCCCGCGTGCAGGACGCTGATCCCGAATCGGTTGGCCGCCTGGACGGCGAGCAGGGTGCGAGAGCCCCGGTCGAGACAGGCCAGCATCAGCATCGGCTCGATCGAGAGCGAGCAGACGGCGTTGGCGGTCGCCCCGGCCGGGCCGTCGGGTCCGGCGGCGCTGACGACGGTGACGCCGGTGGGCAGCATCGCCATCGCGGCGCGGAAGCGAGCGGGGTCGAGCGGACTCATGGCTGGACGGGACAATATGATGCCGCCGCGTGCGCCTGGCACTGATCACAGCAACGGCCCTCCTCGCCGCCCTCGGGCTTGCCGCCTGCGGTTTCGGCGAAGAAGGGGTCTCGGTCTCCAAAGACGACCCCAACTACACGGGGGCGACGCTCTTCGCCACGCACTGCTCCGGCTGCCACACGCTCAGCGCCGCCGGAACCCAGGGGAGCGGCAACCGCGGCCAGCGCACGCAGGGGCCGAACCTGAATGGGCGAACGGAGACATATGAAGACGCGCTCTTCGCGATCCAGAACGGCGGTTTCTCCGGCGCGATCATGCCCCAGAACATCGTTGTCGGCGACGAAGCCGAAGCCGTCGCCCGCTTCGTCGCCAAGTACGCGGGCGAAGAAGCCGAAACCTCGCCTCGCCCCGGCGAGACCTCGCCCTAACCTTTCCGAGCCATGCTCGACCTGAAGCTGATCCGCTCCGAACCCGAGCGGGTCAAGGCGGCCCTTGCCCGCCGCGGGGCGGCCGAGCAGATCGACGAGCTGCTCGGCCTCGACTCCCGCCGGCGCGAGCTGCTGCCACGGATCGAGGGGGCGCAGGCCGAGCGCAAGTCGCTCTCCAAGGAGATCGGCGAGGCGAAGCAGCGGGGCGAGGAGGCGGCCGAGCAGATGCAGGCGGTCCAGGCCCTGAAGGAGACGATCGAGTCCGGCAAGGCCGAGCTCGAGAAGGTCGAAGCGGAACTGGAGAAGGTCGGCGCCGCCCTTCCCAACCTGCCCGACCCCGACGCCCCCGACGGGATGACCGAGGAGGACGCGGTCGTCGTGCGCGAGGAAGGGGAGCTGCCGAGCTTCGATTTCGAGCCGCGCGACCACCTCGAGATCGGCTCCGAGTTGGGGCTGATCGACATGGAGGCCGGGGCGCGAGTCTCCGGTTCCCGCTTCGCCTACGTCAAGGGCGACCTCGTCATGCTCGAGCTGGCCCTGGTCCGCTTCGCACTCGACCTGGTTCGCGGCGAGGGCCACGAGCCGGTGGTCCCACCGGTGCTGGTCCGCGAAGAGGCGCTGGTCGGGACCGGCTTCCTGCCCGGCGACCGCGACCAGATCTACGAGGTGCCCAAGGACGAGCTCTTCCTCGTCGGCACCTCGGAGGTCCCGCTCGCCGCCCTCCACGCCGGCGAGATCCTCGAGGCCGAGCGGCTGCCGATCCGCTACGCGGGCTTCTCGACCTGCTTCCGCCGCGAGGCGGGTGCCGCCGGCCGCGACACCCGCGGCATCTTCCGTGTCCACCAGTTCGACAAGGTCGAGATGTTCTCGTTCGTCGAGCCCTCGCAGTCGGCCGCCGAGCACGAGCGGCTGCTGGCGATCGAGGAGCGCATCCTCGCCGAGCTGGAGATCCCCTACCGCGTCGTCAACGTCGCCGCCGGGGACCTCGGCGCGCCGGCGGCGAAGAAGTATGACTGCGAGGCCTGGATCCCCAGCCAGGGCCGTTACCGCGAGCTGACCTCGTGCTCCAACACGACCGACTATCAGGCGCGGCGCCTCAGTTGTAGGTATCGGCCCGGAGACGGCGAATCACCGGAGGCGGTGCACACGCTGAATGGGACGGCGGTGGCCGTGGGACGGACGATGATCGCGCTGATCGAGAACCGACAGGAGCGGGACGGCGGGTTCACGCTACCCACTATTTTGCATTCCTACGGTGCGCCTGAGAGGATCGCGGCACCATGAGCACAGGGGTGCGGGACGCCAAGCGCGTCGTTCTATGCGATGACCACGAGATCGTCCGCGAGGCGATCAAGTCGCGGATGGCGAATTCGAACACGGTCGAGATCGTCGGCGAGGCCAGTGACGGCCGCGACGTCGTCGAGGTCGTCAAGGAACTGGAGCCCGACGTCCTAATCATCGACGTCGAGCTGCCCAAGCGCGACGGGATCGAGGCGACCAAGGAGGTGCTGAAGGCCCGCCCGCGGACCAAAGTCATCATCTTCACCGCTCACGCCCAGCCCGACCTGCTCGCCCTGGCCCTGCGCGCCGGCGCCTCGGGCTACGTGCTCAAGTCGGCGCCGGCCGAGGACATCGCCCGCGCCGTGAAAGCGGTCACCGGCGGCGGCACCTTCCTCGGCGGCGACTTCGCCGGCGGCAAGCCTTCCGAGGTCGAGAAGCTGCTCACCCTCTCACCACGCGAGCGCCAGATCCTCGAGCTGCTCGCCGAGGG
Source organism: Solirubrobacterales bacterium (assembly GCA_035701465.1). Classification (GTDB taxonomy): domain Bacteria; phylum Actinomycetota; class Thermoleophilia; order Solirubrobacterales; family 70-9; genus VRUE01. Next base: position 633 of record DASSMU010000125.1, on the reverse strand, counting down.
CCTGCGGGTGAAAGAGATCGCCGAGCGGCTGCAGCTCAGCCCGGCGACCGTGCACACCCACGTGCGCAACGCGATCGCCAAGCTCGAGGTGGACACCCGAACAGAGGCGGTCGCCCTGGCGGTGAAGTTCAGCTACCTGGGCGCCGGCGGCAAGGCCTAACCGTCGCCCTCGGCCTGCGTGGCCGGCTTCAGCTCCAGGGCGCAGCCGTTGATGCAGTAGCGCTGGCCGCCCTCGCCGGGGCCGTCGTCGAAGACGTGGCCGAGGTGGGCGTCGCAGTGCCTGCAGACGACCTCGGTGCGGCGCATGAAGAGGCTGTTGTCGGGCCGCAGCTCGACGTGCTCGAGGTTGGCCGGCTCGGTGAAGCTGGGCCAGCCGGTGCCGGAGTCGAACTTGGTGTCCGAGGAGAACAGCTCTGTGCCGCAGCAGACGCAGGTGTACATGCCCTCGGTTTTCTCGTCTACGTAGGGGCCGGTGAAGGGGCGCTCGGTGGCTGCGTTGCGGGTTACCTGATACTGCTCCGGAGTCAGCTCGTCGCGCCACTCCGCGTCGGACTTGGTGACCTTCTCTGTCTTCTGGCTCATTTCGCTCCTAATTTCGGCTATTGGATGGTCCTCCCTCGGGTTCGATCGTTA
>DASSMU010000124.1:0-22508 GCA_035701465.1 Solirubrobacterales bacterium | reverse complement strand
GTACGGCGGCGCGGCGATGCGCGAGGAGGAGCTGCGGGAGGCCTTCGCCACCGACGTCGTCCTGCTCAAGTACGTCGGGCTGAACCCGATCGTCGTCCACGGCGGTGGCCCCGAGATCACCGAGTACATGGACCGGCTCGGCATGGAGGTGCGCTTCCACGAGGGCCTCCGCGTCTCCGACGCGGAGACGGTCGAGGTCGCGCAGATGGTCCTGCTCGGCAAGCTCAACTCCGACATCGTCCAGCGGCTCAACCGCCACGGCCAGCCCGCGGTCGGCCTCTCCGGCAGCGACGGCTCGATGTTCGAGGTGGCGCCGGTGGCCAACGCCGAGCAGGTCGGCTTCGTCGGCTCGGTCGAGCGGGTCGACGTCGACGTCCTCAACCACATCGCTGCCGATTACATCCCCGTCGTTGCCTCCTCGGCCTCCGACCGCGCCGGCCAGTCCTACAACGTCAACGCCGACGAGGCTGCCGGCAAGGTCGCCGCCGCGCTCGGCGCCCACAAGGCGATCTTCCTCACCGACGTCGAGGGCTGGCTCGCCGACCCCGACGAGGCCGGGTCATTGATCTCCCGCGCAACCGTTGCGGAGGTCGAGGAGCGGCTGCCCGGGATCGACGGCGGTATGCGCCCCAAGCTTGGCGCCTGCGTCGACGCGATCCGCGGCGGCGCTCAGTCAGCCCACATCATCGACGGTCGCAAGCCCCACTCGCTGTTGCTCGAGCTCTTCACCGACGCCGGCATCGGAACGATGGTGACACCGTGAACCTGACCGACCTGCAGGCGCTCGAGGAGCGCTACCTGATGCGCACCTACAAGCGCGCCCCGGTCGAGTTCGTCCGCGGCGAGGGGTCCCTGCTCTGGGACGCCGAGGGCAAGGAGTACCTCGACTTCCTCGCCGGCATCTCGGTCTGCTCGGTCGGCCACTGCAACCCCGAGGTGGTCGAGGCCGTGCGCGAGCAGGCAGGCCGGTTGATGCACACCTCCAACCTCTTCTACACCGAGCCGATGGTGCGCCTCGCCGAGCGCCTCTCCGAGTCGAGCCTCGGCGGCCGCGTCTTCTTCGCCAACTCGGGTACCGAGGCCAACGAATGCGCGATCAAGATCGCCCGCAAGCGCGCCCACCGGCGCGGCATCGAGGCGCCGGAGATCGTCAGCTTCGAGCGCGACTTCCACGGTCGCACCTACGGCTCGCTCTCGGCCACGCCGGCGCTTGCTGCAAACCCCGACCTGGCGCCGATGCTGCCCGGCTTCCGCTCGGTGCCGTTCGACGACGCGACGGCGCTGCGCGAGGCGGTGGGGGAGAGCACCGCCGCCGTTCTGATCGAGCCGATCCAGGGCGAGGCCGGCGTCTACCCCCTTGGCGAGGAGTCGCTGCTCGCGGCCCGTGAGGCCTGCGACGCGGCCGGCGCGCTGCTGATCTTCGACGAGATCCAGACCGGGATGGGACGGACCGGCTCGCTCTGGGCCTACGAGCAGACCCCGGTCCGCCCCGACGTTCTGACCAGCGCCAAGGCGCTCGGCGGCGGGATGCCGATCGGCGCTTGCGTGACCTCGCCCGAGGCTGGTGAGGTGCTCGAGCCCGGCGACCACGGCTCGACCTTTGCCGGCGGGCCCGTCGCCTGCGCAGCCGCGCTTGCCGTGCTCGAGATCGTCGACGATCCGGGGTTGCTGCGCCGGGTGCGCGATCTGGGCGCGACTCTCCGCGAGGACCTCCTTGCCCTCAACGGCGTGCGCGAGGTTCGTGGCCGCGGCTTGATGACCGGGGTCGGTCTCGAGGAGGGGATCGACGCTGCAGTCATCGGCGTCGACCTACTCGAGCGCGGCCTGATCGTAAACGTGCCGGAGCCCGGCACGCTGCGACTGTTGCCGCCGCTGACGGTAGATCCGGACCAGATCGATCGCGCCGTCGCCTCGATCGGCGCCACACTCCTAAGCTACGCAGCCCAATGAGCTCGAAGAAGCGACCCACGGAGCCGCGTGCGCTCACCAGCAGCACGGCAGAGCGCCTGGCGGCGATCGTCGAGGCCGCCGAGCAAGCCGCATCGAAGGTGATCGACGACGCCGAGGAGCAGGCTCGCCGGGAGCTCGGCGAAGCCAGCGCCCGCGCCGACCGGATCGTCGCCGAGCGCCTGCGCGAGCTCGCCGACGAGCTCGACCCGCCCTCTTCGCCGCGCCGCGAGAACCATCTGAGACCGGTCGAGCCGGAAGCGGAGCCGGCGCCCGGCCCGCGCTCGACCTCGGCCGGCGCCCGCCTCCTCGCCACCCAGATGGCCGTCTCCGGCAGCAGCCGCGAGGAGATTGAGCAGCGACTGCGGAGCGGATTCGACATCGAGGACACCAGCGAGATACTCGACGCGATACTCGGACCGGAGGAGGAGTAGACCATGCACGAGGACCCGACCCGGATGATGCGCCAGCCCGATGAGCACAAACCCCACGGCAACATGCGCCTTCTCATCGCCGGCCTGGTTGCCGTGATCGTCGGCCTGCTGGTCGCCGTCGTCGTGATCGCCGGCAGCGGGGGAAGCGATACGACCGTGACGGCGACGCCCAGCGAAACGAGCTCGACGACCGCGACGACGACGGGATCGACGACGACCGGATCGACGACGACGGGATCGACCACCACCGAAACGACCCCGACGACCCCCACCACCCCGACAACGACCGAATCCACCCCGACGACCACCACGCCGCCGTCCGAAGAAGAAAACGGCAGCGGTGGCATCGGCGCTCCGTAGTGGCGCCCGACCCTCCCGCACAGGTCCGGACCGCCTCCTACGAGGCTGATCCCGCCGAGGTGCGGCGCGTCCTCCTGCTCTACTCGGGCGGTCTCGACACGAGCGTGATGCTGAAGTGGATTCAGGACTCCTACGACCCCGAGGTGGTCTGCCTCACGGTCAACCTCGGCCAGCCCGGCGAGGACTACGCCGTGATCGAGGACAAGGCGAAGCGGCTGGGTGCGCTCGAGTGCCACGTCGTCGACGCCCGCGAGGAGTTCGCCGCCGACTACGTTCTCCCGGCGATCAGGGCCAACGCCCTCTACGGCGGCGGCTATCCGCTCTTCACCGCGCTCGGCCGGCCGCTGATCGCCAAGCTCGCGGTCGAGTACGCGCGAAAGACCGGGTGCGACACGATCGCCCACGGCTGCACCGGCAAGGGCAATGACCAGGTGCGGATCGAGGCGACGGTGGCGACGCTGGCGCCGGAGCTGAGGACGATCGCACCGGTGCGCTCCTGGCAGATGGGCCGCGAGGAGGAGATCGCCTACGCCCGCGAGCACGGCATCCCGGTCAAGGGCGGCACCGAGGTGGCTCCCTACTCGATCGACGACAACCTCTGGGGTCGCTCCTCGGAGGGGCGCTGGATCGAGGAACTCGACCACGCGCCCGAGGACGACGTCTTCCAGCTCGTCACCCGTCCCGAGCAGGCGCCGGACGAGGCCGAGACGGTCGAGGTCGAGTTCGAGGCCGGGGTTCCGGTCGGGCTGAACGGCGAGCGGCTCGGGCTGGTCGACCTGCTCGAACGCGCCGCCGAGATCGGCTGCCGGCACGGCGTCGGGATCGTCGACCACATCGAGGATCGCATCGTCGGGCTCAAGGTGCGCGACATCTACGAGGTGCCGGCGGCGGCGATCCTGCTCCCGGCCCACCAGGAGCTGGAGAAGCTGGTCGGCACGATCCACCAGAACCAGTTCAAGCCCTCGCTCGACCAGAAGTGGGCCTACCTCGTCTACGCCGGGCTCTGGTGGGAGCCGCTGCGCACCGACCTCGACGTCTACATGGACGCGGTCAACGCCCAGGTCACCGGGACCATCGGACTGAAGCTCTTCAAGGGCGGCGTCCGCGTCGTCACTCGCTCCTCGCCCAACGCCGTCTACGACGCCGACCTTGCCTCCTTCGCCGAGTCGGGCGGCCTCTTCTCGCAGGCCGCCTCGCCCGGCTTCATCGAGCTCTGGTCGCTGCAGTCGCGGATGGCGCATCGAATTCGCCAGCGCAGGGAAGAGGGATAGCGATGACCTACGACCGCTTCGGCAAGGCCGCGATCCGCTTTGGGGTCAGGTACGCGCGCCGGCGCTACCGCCGACAGATCAGGATCGGCCTCGGCATCGCCGCCGCCGGCGTGGCAGTCGCCGCCTATGTAGCCAGCCGCAACGTTCCCGAGGGCTGACAGGGGCGCAGCCGAGCTTCCGGTGCGCTTTTCCCCCGCCATAACGAGCAAAGGCGCACCGGAACGAGTGGAGGGGCTTCGGTCGCAAGATCCGTTGCGGGTTATCGTCAACTTGTGAGGGTTCGCTAACAAAGTCCGCTACCCTCGGCCGCCTTCGTGGCGCGAGCACTCGCGACAATGGCCGGAAGCCGCGGGCGCTTGCTCGCGCTCGCCTGCGCGACCTTGGCGGTCGCGATGGCGCTGGCCGGCTCGGCTGGCGCGACCGACATCGGAGCCCTACAGGCAAAGGTCTCCACAGCACGCGAAGAAGCCGGCTCGCTTGCCTCGCAGCTGCAGGCCGCCCAGGGTGAACTCGCCGCGGCCCAGGAAGAAGCCGACGCCGCGAGCGCCCGCGAGGACGAGCTGACCGGCCTGCTTGCAACCGGCGAGGAACGGGCAGCCCGGCTGGCCGCCGACGTGCGCCGCACCCAGCGCCACCTCGCGTCGGAGAAGAGGAGGCTGCATCGGGCCCGAACCGCTCTCTCCGAACGCCTCGTCGCGATCTACGAGAGCGGCACGCCGAGCACCGCCAGCGTCATCCTCGCCTCGACCAGCTACGACGAACTCACCACCCGAACCGAATACCTCGACCGGATCGAGCAATCCGACTCCGACCTCGCCGCCCGGGTAGCCCAGGTGCGCCACTCGGTTGCCTCTGCGCTTAAACGCGTGGCTGCGCTCAAGGATCGCGTCGACGCCTACAACGAACGCCTCGCAGCGGCCCGCTCGGAAATAGCTGACGTACGCGCCAGCGCCGAAGCCGCAGCCGCCCACCTCGACTCCGTCACCGCTTCTCGCTCAGCCGCCCTCGCGACCCTGAAGTCGAAGATCGGCAGCTGGGTAAGCGACATAGAAGCCGCTGAAGCCGCCAGCCGAGCCGAAGCCGAAAGCACTGTAGAACGCTGGCTGGGCGGCCCCTACTCGATCCCGGCTTACATCGTTATGTGCGAGTCCGGAGGCAACTACTCCGCCCTCAACTCTTCAAGCGGAGCCGGGGGCGCGTACCAGATTCTCCCCTCGACCTGGGAACTCTACGGCGGCCAGGGTGAACCCCAGAACGCCCCGAAGTCAGAACAGGACCGCATAGCTTCGGAAATCTGGGCCGATTCAGGCTCAAGCGCCTGGGTCTGCGGCTAGCCGTCTGAGGCCAGACTCACCCTCGGGCAATCAGGGCGCCGATGACCTCCTGCCACCAGGCTCGCTCGGCCGGGTCGTCGCCAACGCGTTGGGCGCGTCGCTCGCACCAGCGCGCCAGGGAGCGGCGGTCCCCCACGGCCACCGCTGCCTCTGAGGTGACCGCGTAGCGGCCATCGGCCAGGGCGACCAGGGCGGTGGAGCGGTCGCGCCGGCTGCGCAGCACCGAGGCGACCGCGATGCCGTTGACCTCCATCGGCGCCGACGGATCCTCGATCTCCCCGCCCGGCCCGACCGAGAAGATCTGCGGGGCGCCGCGCTGGGGCAGGCGGGGGGGCGGCGGTGCGCCGACCGGGCCGTCGTGCCAGCGCTTCGTCAGCTCCTCGACCTCCTCGCGAAGCTCGCCGCGGACGAGGATGTGCAGCTCGTCCCCCTCGCGCACCTCGGTCGAGCCGCGCGGCGGGATCGCGTGGCCGTCGCGGACGATCACGTTGAGCAGCGCCTCCCGCGGCAGCCCCAGTTCGCGGACCAGGTGGCCCGCCGCCGCGGCGCCCGGGCGCAACCGGTAGGAGACGACGTCGCCCCCCATGCGGCGGATCCGGCCCGACTCGAGCAGCCGCCGCGGCAGCGCCGGCTCGTTCGTGGTCAGGCCGAGTCGGTTCGCTAGCGGCTCGAAGGTCGCCCCTTGGACCAGGGTTGAGGTGACGACGACGAAGAAGACGATCGCGAAGAGCTGGTGGCCGCCGGCCACCCCGGCGACGACCGGGAAGGTGGCGAGCCAGATCGGTGTCGCCCCCCGCAGGCCGGCCCAGCCGAGCATCGCCCGCTCGCGCAGGTCGAAGGGGGAGAGGGCGGTGGCGACGAGGGCGGCGAGCGGGCGGGCGATCAGGATCAGCACCGCCGAGAGGGCCAGGCCTTCGAGCGCGACGTTGCCTAGCGTGCTGGGGAAGACGAGCAGGCCTAGCAGGACGAAGAGCCCGATCTGAGCGACCTCGCCGAGACCCTCGTGGAAGGCGGCGATCGTGCGCCGGGCGGGCACGTTGCCCGAGCCGAGCGCCAGCGCGGTCAGGTAGACCGAGAGCAGGCCGGACCCGTGTGCGACTTCCGCCACGCCGAAGGCGATGCCGGCGATCGCGATCGTCGCCACCGGGTAGATGCCGTCGGTGGGCAGGCGAACCGCGTTCAAGGCGCGCACGGCGAGCCAGCCGAGGGCGAGCCCGATCGCCGCCCCGACCGCCAGCTTCAGCGCCAGCAATCCCACCATGTCGGCGGCGCCGTAGCCGGGCTGCTGGATCCATTCGACGAAGCCGACGACTAGCAGCAGCGCGACCGGGTCGTTCATCCCCGACTCGCCCTCGAGTGAGCGGGCGAGCTTCCTCTCCAGCTTCGAGCGGCGCAGGACGGCGAAGATCGCGGCCGAGTCGGTGGCGGCGACCGCGCCGCCGACGAGCATCCCCTCCAGCGTGCCGAGTCCGAAGATCAGCTTCGCGGCGAAGCCCGCGATCAGCGCCGTGAGGATCGTTCCCAGCGTCGCCAGCGACGCCGCCGTGCCGAGCACGGGACGGATCTCCGACCAGCCCGCGGTGAGGCCGCCCTCGAAGACGATCAGGACGAGCGCGACGGTGCCCAGCGTCCGGGCCAACTCCGCGTTGTCGAACTCGATCCCGCCGACCCCCTCCGATCCCGCCAGCATCCCCAGGCCGAGGAAGAGCAGCAGGCCGGGGATCCTCATCCGGTCGGCGAGCAGACCGCCGACGATTCCGGCGGCGAGCAGGGCGCCGGCGGCCAGGATCAGCTCGGCGTCGTGTCCACCCATCGACGGACCCTAATTAACCGGCCCAGGGACCTGACTAGACGTTCTCGTCGATCATCGCCAGGCGTGCCTCCAGCTCCTCTGCCGATCCCGGCTCGGGCACGTCCTCGGCTCGCTCGTGCGGGCGGCGGTAGACGTAGTAGAGGAGCGAGAAGAGGACGCCGGCTGCGAGCAGGAAGCCGATCTCGACCCGGCGGAACTCGTTGCTGACCAGGGGCACGAAGTTCCAGCCGATGAAGAGCGCCGCGCAGCCGATCCAGCGCAGCGCCGCCCGCCGCACCTGCCCCTGTGCGACGCAGGCCTGGTTGACCGTGACCGAGGCGAGGTAGAGGCCCATGCCGAGGGTCACCAGGAGCAGGCCCTCGCGGTCATAGGTGAACTTCTTGCTGAAGGCGATCTGCATCGCGGTGGGGCCGACCGCGACCATGAAGAGGAGGGCGACCGCGGTGAAGGCGGCCAGGCCGAGCAGGACCATGCGCACCGAGCGGTGGAACTCGTCCTCGCTTCCCGGCTCTTCGCTGGCGTGAAGGCTGGTCAGGTGGGGGAGGATGCTGGTCGAGACGGCCTGGAAGAGCTGCAACGGCGCCCGGGCGATCATCAGCACGTTGAAGATGAATCCGGCGGCGGCGGCGCCCTGCAGCCCGCGGATAACCAGCGGCCCGGCATTGAGGAATGCCTGTTCGCTGAACATGATCACGAGCACAGCCGCGGCGAAGCCGCCGCCCTTGACCATCGATACGGAAGCCTCCTCGTCGCTTTCGGGTTGCTCCACCTCTCCCTCGCGCTTGGCGCGGCGGGCGAAGGCAAAAGGGACGACCATCAGGGAGAGCGCCGGCGCCGCGACGATCCCGATCGCCACGGCTGACTGGCCGCTGAGGATGCTGACCGCGACGAGCACCGCGAAGATCGTGCGGAAGCACGATTCGGAGAGGATCAGCGCGACGAAGAGGCCGAAGCGCTTGTTGCCGGCGAGGAAGCCGCGGGCGAAATAGCTGGCGGCATAGAAGAGGACGGCCGAGAAGAAGACCCAGTAGAGCGTTTCGTTGCCCTCCAGCACGCCGTTCTGGATCGGGCCGCACAGCGCAAGCGCAACGACGGCGAAGGTGAGCGAGAGGCCGAGCTGGATCGTCGAGGCGACTCGCATCGTGGAGCCGAGCGGCTCTCCCTTGACCGTGTGCTGGGCGATGTTCCGCGAGAGCAGCTGTTCGATCGGTCGGTAGAGGGTCGAGATGGTGATGAAGACGGCCGACCAGAGCACGGTGATCTGCCCGTAGTCGGGCTTGGAAAGGACGTGCGAGGCGATGAAGAAGTAGACGTAAGTGATCAGACCGGTGAGGCCGACCCCGATCGCGAGGAAGCTCGCCGTCTTGCCATAGTCGGCCGTGCTCTCGGTGCCCCTGCCCGCGCTCGGCGGACTGCCGTTCGGCGATCTCGGGACGCTCACTGGCCGGGCTCGTAGTGCGAGGGCGGCACGTCGAGCGCCAGCTCCACCCGGCGAACCCGCTCGAAGACACGCTGGGTCATCACCCGCTGCCCGGCGAGCAGATCGCCGATCACGCCGAGCGCCAGCAGCTGGATCGCGGCGATGAAGAGGACGGCGCCGAGGATCAGCGACTGGATGTGGCCGGTGCTGTCGCCGTTGACGATCCAATCGAACAGGAACGGCATCCAGGCGGCGAGGGCGAGGATCGCGACGAGGAGGCCGGCGGTGGCGAAGACGCGCAGCGGCTCGTAGCGGGCGTAGATGCGCAGGATCGAGAGCGCGTTGCGCCGCACGTAGCCGCCGGTCGAGTCGAAGAGGCGCGACTCGCGCGTCTGCGGGTTGGTGCCGATCTCGACCCCCTCGACAGCGACCAGCATCTTGCCGGCCTGGATCAGGCTCTCCAGCGTGTAGGTGAAGTTGTCGACGACGAGCAGCCCCAGCGCCGCCTCGCGGTTGTAGGCGCGGAAGCCCGAGGTGGTGTCGGCGATCTCGGTCCCGGCCAGGCGGCTGACCACCCAGCTGCCGAGCTTCTGCAGGGCTTTCTTGGAGCCGGAGAAGTGCTCGATCTGGGCGACCTGGCGGTCGCCGACGACTATGTCGGCATCGCCGGCGAGGATCGGCGCCACCAGCTTCGGGATGTCGGTGCCGCGGTACTGGTTGTCGGCGTCGGTGTTGACGATCAGGTCGGCGCCGAGCTTGAGGCAGGCGTCGAGTCCCGCCTGAAACCCCGCTGCGAGACCCTTGTTGTTGGTTAGGCGGACGATGTGCTCGATGCCGTTTTCGCGGGCGACCTCGACCGTGCGGTCGGTCGAGCCGTCGTCGACGACCAGGAGCTCGACCGTGTCGATCCCCTCGATCTGGCGTGGGATGTCGGCGATCGTCGCGGGGAGGGTTGCCTCCTCGTTGAGGCATGGGATCTGGACTATCAGCTTCATGGAGCGGGGTCAGGGTATCCGGGGGGTCGGCCCGACTGCTGCCGGCGCGCGGGTCCTGTCACAGGGTGAGGGGGGCGCTGCGGGCAGTCCACGGGCTGTCCTCGGCCCCCCTCACCCTGCGCCACCCGCGCGAGGGGCGTGTGACGTGCTTCGCGGAACCCTGATCGTGGGGGAGTAAGCTTGTATTGATTGACTCGTCAATCGGTTCTATGAATTCGCAGCTGACAGGCACGGATCGGGGCCATCTTGCGCGGGCGCTGGAGCTTGCCGAGGGCGGGTGTGGGCGAGTCAGTCCCAATCCTCTTGTCGGAGCTGTCGTGGTTCGGGACGGCGAGGTGATCGGGGAGGGCTTCCACGCTGGATTGGGTGGCTTGCACGCCGAGCGGGCTGCTCTGGCGGATTGCCGTCAGCGAGGGGAGGATCCGCGCGGGGCGACGATGTACGTGACGCTTGAGCCTTGCGCGCACACGGGCAGGCAGCCGCCTTGCACGGAGGCGATTCTTGAGGCCGGAATCGTGAGGGTCGTCATTGGCTCCGAGGACCCCAGCGAGAAGGCTGCCGGGCGGGGGCCGGGGATCCTTCGCGACGGTGGGGTCGAGGTCGAGTTCGCGGCAGGAGAGGAGGCGACCGCGGCGCGGCTGCTCAACCAACCCTTCCGCAAGCACGTCCGCACCGGCTTGCCGCTGGTGACGCTGAAGCTGGCGATGTCGCTGGACGGCCGCACCTCGACCGCCCCCGGCGACTCACCCTGGATCTCCGGAGAGCAGTCCCGCGCCCTCGTCCACCAGTGGCGAGCCGAATCCGACGCGATCGCGGTGGGCATCGGCACAGTCCAAGCCGACGACCCCCTCCTAACCGCCCGCCCCCAACCTTCCGGTGCGCCTTATGCCATCCATGAGCACATAAAGCGCACCGGAGCGGATTTGCGGCAGCCGGCTCGGATTGTCTTCGACCGCCAAGCCCGGCTGCCGCTCGATTCCCAGTTGCTCAAAACGCTCGACGAGTCCCCGGTCGTGGTCGTGGTCTCCCCCGAAGCCGACGCTTCGGCACTGCGCGATGCCGGTGCCGAGATCATCGTCGCCACCGGCATCCGCCCGGTCCTCGCCGAGCTCGGCACCCGCAACGTCACCAGCCTCTTCCTCGAGGGCGGTCCGACCCTCGCTGCGGCCTTCCAGACCGTGGATCAGGTCGACGAGGTCCGGACGTTCATCGCTCCCGTTCTGCTCGGGAGTGGTCGGCGCGCGGGTCCTGTCGCCGCAGGGGACTCACCACCCCCTGCGGTCGCTAAAGCGTCCTCGGGGGCGGTTCCCCCTACGGCGCCACCCGCGCGAGAGACCGCCTTGAGCAGAGAGGTCGAGACAGTTGGAGATGATGTGCTCGTGACGGCCAGGTTCAAGGAGTGGTGAGGTGTTCACGGGTCTGATCCAGAACGTTGGCCGTATCCATTCGATAGAGCGGGATACCGATGGCGCCCGCCTGTATGTAGAGACCCCACTGCGGGATGAGATGGCTCCTGGGGATTCCGTTGCCGTGAATGGTGTGTGCCTGACGGCAAATGGGCGAGTGCCGGGAGGTTTTGAGACTGAGGCCATGAATCAAACGCTGGCCGTAACGGCGCTGGGCAGCCTGGAGGTTGGTGACCGGGTCAACCTGGAGCTGGCGATGAAGGCTTCCGACCGTCTCGGAGGCCATATCGTCCAGGGGCACGTCGATGGCGTCGGCGAGGTGATCTCGGTCGAGCAGGATGGATTCGCCCACCGCATGCGCGTAAAGCTTGCCCCGGAGCTGCTGCGCTACGTGATAGCCAAGGGCTCGATCACGCTGAACGGCGTCAGCCTGACGATCGCGGGTTTGGGCGATTCTTGGGCAGAAGTTTCCCTGATACCCGAGACCCTGGAGAGGACCACCTTCGGTGAGGTTGCCGCCGGCGACCGGATCAACGTCGAGTGTGACGTGGTGGCGAAGTACGTGGAGCGATTGATGACACCATTCGCGTGAGAGGAGCGGACGTGAGCCAGATGACGGAGACGCAGCGGACAGACGGAGCGGGTCGGGGAACGGGGGGGAGCCCGTTCTCGACGATCGAGGAGGGGATCGAGGAGATCCGCCGCGGCCGCATGATCGTCGTCTGCGACGGCGAGGACCGCGAGAACGAGGGCGACCTGGTGATGGCGGCCCAGTTCGCCACCCCCGAGGCGGTCAACTTCATGGCCAAGGAGGCACGCGGCCTGATCTGCCTGGCGCTGACCGCGGAGCGCTGCGAGAAGCTCGGCCTCAACCTGATGGCGGCGAAGAACGAGGCGCCGCTGCAGACCGCCTTCACGGTCACGATCGAGGCGGCCGGCGGGGTCAGCACCGGCATCTCCGCCCACGACCGCGCCCACACGATCCAGGTCGCGATCGACCCCAACTCCGGCCCGCGCGACATCGTCGTCCCCGGCCACATGTTCCCGCTGCGGGCCAAGGAGGGCGGCGTGCTCGAGCGCACCGGCCACACCGAGGCCAGCGTCGACCTCGCTCGCCTCGCCGGGCTGACGCCCGCCGGGGTGATCTGCGAGGTGATGAACGACGACGGCACGATGGCCCGCGTTCCGGACCTGATCCCCTACTGCGAGCGCCACGGGCTGAAGATGATCACCGTCGCCGACCTGATCGCCTACCGCCGCCGCACCGAGAAGCTGGTCGAACGGGTCGTCGACACCGCCCTGCCGACCGAGTTCGGCGACTTCACCGCGGTCGGCTACCGCTCCCTGGTCGACGACAAGCACCACGTGGCGATGGTCAAGGGCGACGTTGACGGGGTCGAGGACGTGCTCGTCCGCGTCCATAGCGAGTGCCTCACCGGCGACGTCTTCCACAGCATGCGCTGCGACTGCGGCGAGCAGTTGGTCGCGGCCCTGACCCAGATCGAGAACGAGGGCCGCGGCGTCCTCCTCTACCTCTCCCAGGAGGGACGCGGGATCGGCCTGCTCAACAAGCTGCGCGCCTACAAGCTGCAGGAGGAGGGGGCCGATACGGTCGAGGCCAACCTCAAGCTCGGCCTGCCCGCCGACCTGCGCGACTACGGGATCGGCGCCCAGATCCTCGGCGACCTTGGCCTGACCAGCATCCGCATCCTCACCAACAATCCGAAGAAGATCGTCGGCCTCGAGGGCTATGGCCTCTCGGTCAGCGAGCAGGTGCCGATCGAGTCCTCGCCCAACGCCCACAACGAGGCCTACCTGCGGGCCAAGCGCGACAAAATGGGCCACTCGCTGCACCACCAGGGCCTCGCCCTCGACGAGGAGATGATCCGCGACGAGGACGAGCGCGACGCCGCCGGCGAGAGCGAGGCGGCGGGTGGCTGAGTCGACCGCCTTCCTCGAGGCGTTCAGCGAGGAGGAGCAGGAGGCTCTTTCCGGCAAGGAGTTCGCCGTCTGCGTCGGTCGCTTCTACGAGGACCTCGCCGAACGGCTGCTCAGCGGTGCCCGCGAAGGCTTCGAGCTGGCCGGCGTGCCGGCGTCGTCGGTCAGCGAGGTCTCCGTCCCCGGCGCCTACGAGCTGCCCTTTGCAGCCAAGCTGCACGCGACCACCGAACGCTTCGCGGGCATCGCCTGCCTCGGCGTCGTCATCCGCGGCGAGACCGACCACTACGACTTCGTCTGCGCCGAGGCCGCCCGCGGCATCCAGGACGTGCAGCTGGCCACGGGTGTGCCCTGCGCCTTCGGCGTGATCACCTGCGACACGATGGAGCAGGCCCTGGCCCGGGCCGGCGGCGGCAAGCGCGATCAGGGCCGCAACGCGGCCCTTACCGTCGCCCGCATGGCTCTGCTCAAACAGGCGGTCAACCCGTATCGCTGGCAGGTCCGCGACGGTTAGCCTGCATCACGGCCACCCGGTATCGGGCGATCTTGTGATCGGAGGTCACGATTGTCATCCCGTCCGTCTGCGCCTGCGCCACGAGCATGCGGTCGAAGGGGTCACCGTGGTGGTGGGGTAGCGACTCGATTGCCCGGGTGTGCGCGAGGGAGATCGGCAGTAGGGAAAAGCGCTTCTCGGTGAGCTGGGCGTCGAGATCGTCCGGCGGATCGAGGTTGCCGCGCGATTTCTTTATCGCGATCTCCCACGGGCTTGCAATGCTGACGAAGACGTCGTTGGCTCCGTCTTGGATCGCCTTGCGGGTCGTATCGAGGAGGCGATCGGGGGTCAGCAGGGACCAGATCAGCACTTGCGTGTCAAGAAGGAGTCTCAATCCCCGGTCCAGAGGTTGTCGCCAGTGGGGAAAATCTCACTCTGCTCGAAGAGCTCCTCTATTTCCCTGTCCATCTCCTCCCACTCCGCGTCAGTGGGCATCTGCATCTTGCCCTCCCAGCCACCGAGTTTGCGCGGGCCGGGCTTCGCCTGAGCCACCGGCACCAGCTTCGCCGCCGGCTTGCCAGCCCGGGTGATCACGATCTGCTCGCCGCCCTCGACCCGGGCGACCAGCTTTGAGAGCTGTGTCTTCGCCTCGTGCATGTTCACCGCGTCCAAGTCCTCAGCGGCCATTTCTCTCCCCCTCTGGGCGAAGATTGCAAGAATTTCCCGTTAGGCTACTTAGCTAACTTGAGATCACGGTAGCATGCCCGACCCGATGGCCAAGGTATGCCACAGCTGCGGCAAGGGACCGGCGTTCGGCCAGTCCCGCAGCCACTCGATGGTCGCCACCAAGCGGCGCTTCGACCCGAACCTGCAGAAGGTGCGGATCGTCGAGGACGGCCGCCGCCTGCGGACCTACGTCTGCACGCGCTGTCTAAAGGCCAACAAAGTTACTAAGGCGGCGTAATTCGCTGATCTCGAAGGTGGCGGGAGCCCGGCGGGTCTCTGGGCGAATTGATATCGCACGCGCCTGCGGCGCTTAGCGACAATCTGCCAGCGCGGCTGCGCCGCGCCTAGAGACACGAGTGCAGCGGCCGCCTTCGGCGACATTCGCCCAGAGACCCACCGGGCTCCCTCTCGGCTCCGAGTTCCGCGCTCACGCGAGCATCCCTATCCAGCGAGCTCTATCCGTCTCGTGTCGGCTGACTGAGCTTCCCGAGACGCTGGGTTGGGAGGTGCCGGTGGCCCTTCTCCGGAATGTTGCCGAAGGCAGCCGCTGCACTCGTGATTCGAAGCGCGGCGTAGCCGCGCTCTCAAATTGTCGCTAAGCCCGCGAAGCGGGCGTGCGACGTCAATTCCGGAGAAGGGTCACCGGCACCTCCCGCTTGAGCCCCTCCCGAAATGCTCAGTCAGCCGATGCGACCACGGGGTGCTCACCGGTCGGAGCCGGATCGCCCTCGGCGGGCTCTACGTGGAGCTTGGGGCAGGAGCGGTCGAGCCAGCCTGGGAAGTACCACGCGCGCTTGCCCAGCAGCTGCATGATCGCCGGGACGAGGACCGAGCGGATGATCACCGCGTCGATGAAGACCGCAGAGGCGAGGCCGAGGCCGAAGAGCTTGATGATCCGGTCGTCGCCGAGCATGAAGGAGGCGAAGACGGCGACCATGATCGCCGCCGCGGCCGTGATCACCCGACCGGTGAGGGCGAGGCCGCGATGGACCGCCTCGCTCGCGTCCTTGCTGTGTTCCCACTCCTCGTGGATCCGCGACATCAGGAAGACCTCGTAGTCCATCGAGAGCCCGAAGACGATCGAGAAGAGGAAGATCGGGAAGAAGGAGATGATCGGCCCGGTGGCGTCGACCCCGATCAGGCTCGCGCCCCAGCCCCACTGAAAGACGGCGACGATCAGGCCGAAGGCGGCGCCGATCGAGAGCAGGTTCATCAGCACCGCCTTCAGCGGCACCAGCAGCGAGCGGAAGACGATCATCAGCAGCAGCGCCGAGAGCAGAACGACGACGCCGATGAAGAGCGGCAGCTTTTCGGCGATCGCGTTGCCGAAGTCCTCGAATATCGCGTTGATGCCGCCGACGTGGACCTGGGCCCCCGTTTTTTCCTCGATCGGCGGGATAACGTCGCCCCGGATGTGGTCGAGCAGGTCGGTCGTGGCCGCGCTCTGCGGTGAAGTGGTCGGGTAGAGCTGGAAGACGCCGACGGTCTTGTTGGGGTTGAGGGTGACGTCCGTGACTTCTTCGACCCCTTCTTCGCCCTTCAATTGCGTGCGCAGCTCTTTCAACGCTTCGTCATTCCCCTTTTCGGGAAGTTCGGCGGCGAGCACGAACGGTCCGTTGAAGCCCGGGCCGAAGCCTTCGGCGAGCAGGTCGTAGGCTTCGCGCGTGGTCGTTCCCGCCGGATCGG
Organism: Solirubrobacterales bacterium; assembly: GCA_035701465.1. Classification (GTDB taxonomy): domain Bacteria; phylum Actinomycetota; class Thermoleophilia; order Solirubrobacterales; family 70-9; genus VRUE01. The sequence goes on along the minus strand of DASSMU010000124.1, from coordinate 6,685 downwards.
TGCCGGCGTCATTGGTGCCGAGGCGCAGCGAGAGGGTGGGGATGCAGAGGACGATCAGCAGGCCGCCGGAGAGCAGCGCCGCCACCCACGGCCGGCGCTGGATCCGACCGCTCCAGCGGAACCACCAGCTGCTTTCGTCGATGCTGCGGGCGCCGCTGCCGAAGAAGGGAATGCGCAGCCGGTTGACCCAGTTGCCGACAAGCGACAGCATCGCCGGTAGCAGGGTGAGCGCCGCGACCATCGTGCAGAGCACCGCGATCGCCGCCGCGGTCGCCACCCCATAGAGGAAGGGGAGGCCGAGCAGCAGCATCCCCATCAGCGAGATGATCACCGTGATTCCGGCGAAGAGCACCGCCCGCCCGGCGGTGTCAACGGCGGCGATCGCCGCCTCTCTCTTGTCGAGCCCCTCGTCGAGCCCGTTGCGGAAGCGGGTGAGGATGAAGAGGGCGTAGTCGACCCCGACGCCGAGCCCGATCATGAACGCCAGCTGCGGTGCGAATTCCGCCGTGTCGAAGACATGGGTGAAGAGCGTGATCCCACTGATCCCGACGCCGAGCGCGAACAGCGCTGTGAGCAGCGGCAGCCCCATCGCGACGACCGAGCCGAAGCTGATCAGCAGCACTACCACCGCGGCGAGGATTCCGATCCCCTCCGAGGAGTTGTTTTCTTCTTCTTTTCCCCGGACTTCCTCGGCCGGGGAGCCGCCAGTCTCGACCCGGAGTCCGTCGCCCCCAGCCGCCCGGGCGGTGTCCATGATCTCCTTGACTTCGCCGTCGTTCAGCTTGTCGGTGGTGACGTTGAACTGGGCGGTCGCGTAGGCGATCTTGCCGTCTTCGCTGACCGCGCCGGCGCCGCCCTTTTCGTAGGGGCTGGAGACTTCACTCACGTGGGGCAGGGCTTCGACCCGTGCGAAGACGCCCTCCATCTTCTTTTCGATCGCCGGCGACTCGACGCCGGATTCGGCCTTGTAGACGATTTGCACCACATCGCCCGCCTGCGCGGGGAAGCGGTTTTCGAGCAGGTCGAGGGCGTCCTTGGAGTCGGAGCTGGGCAGGCTGAATTCTTCGGTGAAGTTGGACCCCGCCGAGCTGGCGATCATGCCGAACCCGATCAGGGCCACGATCCAGCCGATGATCAGGGTCTTGCGGTGGCCGGTGGTCCAGGTGGCGAAGCGTTTCATCGAGCGTGGCACCGTAGCGAACCGGGCTGTCGGGCTTTTCCGCGGCGGCCCATCCGGCCCCGGCAGCTAGATTTCGGATTGATGCCCGATCCCTCGATCGTCCGCTTCCGGCGCGTCATCGGTTCCGCCTACGCCAACCTGGAGGCCCGCCGCCAGGAGGTGAACGACCTCAACGTCTTCCCGGTCGCCGACGGCGATACCGGCGACAACATGGCGATGACCATGAGGGCCGTGATGGAGGAGCTCGACCGCCTCGACGGCCTCGAGGTCGACGAGGTTGGGCGAACCCATCTGGTGCAGGCACTGGCGCGGGCGGCGCTGATGGGCGCACGCGGCAACTCCGGCGTCATCCTCAGCCAGATCGTCCGCGGCGCCGCCGAGGAGCTTTCCAGCCGCCCGGGAGAGCTGATCGACCCGGTCCTGGTCGCCTCGGCCTTCGCCAGCGCCGCCGACGCCGCCTACGACTCCGTCCGCGAGCCGGCCGAGGGAACGATGCTGACCGTCTTCCGCGAGATGGCGCACTCGATCGCCCGCCAGCTCTCGCGCCTCGACGCGGAGAAACAGCGGCTCGATCGCGGCGTCGCCGAAGAGGAGCAGGACGCGATCCTCGCCGAGGTGCTGGAGCGGGCGATCGCCGACGGCCAGCGCGCGGTCGAACGCACGCCCGAGCAGCTCGACGTCCTGCGCGAGTCCGGTGTCGTCGACGCCGGCGGCTATGGCCTGGTGCTGATCCTCGCCGGCGTCGTCGCGGGCCTGCGCGGCGACGGCGCCGCCGTCCCCGAGGTCTCCCACCAGGAGGCGCCGCGGCTCAGCCGTCCGCACCACGAGGACAGCCGCTTCCGCTACTGCACGAATTTCATCGTTTCCGGGACGGGACTGAGCGGGCGCGACTTCCTCCCCCGCCTGGAGGGACTCGGCGACTCGGTGCTCGTCGTTGGCGACGAGGTGACGCTGAAGGTCCACGTCCACACCGACGAGCCGGAGGCCGCGGTCGCCCTCTTCGAGGACGCCGGCAAGGTGACCAACCTCGACGTTGCCGACATGCGCGAGCAGATCGCCGAGCGGCGCGCGCGGCTGAACGGCGGCCGCACCGGCGCCCTGGCGGTGGCCGCCGGCGAGGGCCTGGAGCGCCTCTTCGCCGAGCTCGGCGCCCACGTCGTCCCCGGCGGCGAGACCCTCAACCCATCGACCTACGAGCTGCTCGCCGGCATCCACGAGGTCCCCTCCGAGGAAGTGCTCGTCTTCCCCAGCTCTTCCAACGTAGTGATGGCGGCGGAGCGTGCCTGCGAGCTCTCCGAGAAGCCGGCCCGGGTGGTGCCCGCGACCTCGCTACAGGAAAGCCTGCTGACGCTGGTCGAACTCGATCCGGCGGCGCCGGCGGAGGAGAACGCGGGGCGCCTGGAGGCGGCGCTTGCCGACATCGCCAGCGGTGGGGTCGCTCCCGCCGCCCGCGACGACGCCCAGGGTCGCTTCCGCCAGGGCGACGCGGTCGGCTTCGTCAGTGACGAGATCGTCGCCTGGGGCGGGGCGGGGTCAACCCTGGCCGAGACGATCGAGAAGCTCGCCGCGGGGGCCGAGATCGTCACCGTGATCGCCGGCGACGGTGCCCCGATCGCGCTCGAGGAGATCGACACGCACGTCCCCGACGGCGTCGAGATCGAGACCCACGAGGGCGGCCAGCCAAGCTGGTGGTGGCTGCTGGCCGCCCAGTAGTGCGGGCATTCGCGAGCACTGACGAGCTGACCCCTGCACAGCTGCGTGGCGCCCCGGTCCACTGGCTGCGGCCGAGTGTGCTCGATGCGTCGCTGCAGTCGTTGGAGGGTGTTGGGCCGAAGACGGCCGAGGCCGCGGCGAGCGCCGGTGTCGCCACCGTCGGTGACCTGCTCCTGCGCTTCCCGCGCAAGCATCGGGACCGAACGGTCGTCCCGGTGGCGAGCTTGGAGGACAAACAGCAGGCGACGATCCAGGTCGAGGTACTCGGCAATACGCCACGACCGTTCCGGCGCCGCGGGTTGAGTATCGTCGGAGTCAAAGTCGGGGACGATTCGGGCACGGTTCGGGCTACCTGGTTCAACCAGCCATGGGTTTCCGCCAAGCTTGTGCCGGGGGCGCAGCTGCTGCTTAGTGGGACGTTTGGCAAACGGGGGTTCGTGGTTTCCGAATACGAGTTCATCGGGGCTGGCCCGCGGGTCCTGTCGGAGGGTGATGGGGGCGCTGCGGGCAGTCCACGGGCTGTCCTCGACCCCCCTCACCCTCCGACAGGACCCGCGGGAGAGGCGGGGCTGGTGCCCGTGCATCCGCTGACCGAGGGGTTGCGGGCAAAGCAGGTGCGGGGGTGGTTGGAGCAGGCGATTGAGCTGGCGCCGAATCTGATCGATGGGGTACCGGCGGCTGTGCGGGTGCGGCATGAGCTCGCCGGCGTTGCCGATGCGGTCAAGGCGATGCATTTCCCCAGGGCGATTGAGGAAGCGGAAGCGGCACGTGAGCGGTTGCGGTTCGAAGAGCTTTTTCTGTACCAGGCGGTCCTGGCTACGCGGAAGCGGGCTCACCGGGTGGCGAGGCCGGCGCCGAGGTTGGGGAGACCAGGGGAGACGGTCGGGCGGTGGGTGGAATCGCTGCCTTTCGAGCCGACGCGGGATCAGTTGAAGGCGTTCGATGAGATCGATGGGGACCTCGATTCCGGGGAGCCGATGCAGCGGCTGTTGATGGGCGAGGTGGGTTCGGGGAAGACCGTGGTCGCGGTGTATTCGATGTTGCGGGCGTTGGAAGCCGGGTTCCAGGCGGTGCTGATGGCGCCTACGGAGACGCTTGCCGAGCAACACGCGGTGACGCTGGGGAAGCTGCTGGCCGAAGAGGCGACCCCGTTTGCGTTGTTGACCGGGTCGACGCCGGCGCCACGGCGCAAGGAAGCCCTGGAGCGGTTGGCGACCGGGGAGCTGGGGTTGATCGTCGGCACCCACGCACTGATCGAGCCGACGGTGAAGTTCGCCCGGCTCGGCCTTTGCGTTGTCGACGAGCAGCACCGGTTCGGGGTGCAACAGCGCAAGGCTCTGGACTCCAAGGGCGTGGAGGGCATGGCTCCGCACGTGCTGCACATGACCGCGACGCCGATCCCACGGACGCTGGCACTGACCGCATATGGCGACCTCGATACGACGGCACTGCACCAGCTGCCAGCCGGCCGCCGGCCGGTGGGGACCCGGTTGGTCGAGGAGGACGAAAGGCCCGGTGCCTACGAGTTCGTCCGCAGCCAGCTGCGCGAGGGGCGTCAGGCCTACGTCGTCTGCCCGTTGGTGGAGGAGTCCGAGAAGATGCAGGGCCGGGCCGCCGAGGCCGAGGCGCAGCGGCTCGCGGCGGGGGAGCTGAGCGACTTCTCGGTCGGCACGATCCACGGCCAGATGCGATCCGTGGACAAGGCAGCCGCCATGGAGACCTTCTCCTCCGGCGAGACCGATGTGTTGGTCGCGACGACGGTGATCGAGGTCGGGATCGACGTGCCGAACGCGACTGTGATGGTGATCGAGGGCGCTGAGCGCTACGGCGTCTCCCAGCTGCACCAGCTGCGCGGCCGGGTCGGCCGCGGTGAGCACGACTCGGTCTGCCTGCTCTTTCCCGAAGACCCCGGCGAGCTGGCTCGTCGCCGCCTCAAGGCAGTCGAGCGCGAGAGCGACGGCTTCAAGCTGGCCGAGGTCGATCTCAGTCTGCGTGGGGAGGGCGAGGTGCTCGGCACCCGTCAGCACGGCCTGCCGCGCTTCGCCGTGGCCGAACTGCCCGAGGACACGCCGACCCTGATCGCGGCCCGCGACGAGGTTCTGGCCCTCCTGCGCCACCACGGCTCCCTCGAAGCCCCCGAGCTGGGCCCCCTGATCGAGGCAGCCCGCCGCCGCTTCGGCACCGGCGCCGCCGACCCGATACCACTCTGAGTCGTGCCCGCCCCGAGCCCTCCCAGATGCACCCCACCCCGAGGCGTGTCTGAGCTTAGGGGTGTATATGACCCCGTAAACTCAGACACCCCCCTGGAAATGGCTTGTCGATGCGGGTGATTGCCGGGGAGCTGGGGGGACGGAGGCTGGTGGCGCCGCGGGGGTGGAAGGTGCGACCGACGTCGGACCGGGCGCGGGAGGCGATCTTTTCCGTTCTCGGCGCGAGGGTCGAGGGGGCCGCCGTGCTCGATCTCTTCTGCGGCACCGGTGCGCTGGCGATCGAGGCGCTCTCCCGCGGCGCGGCCCGCGCCACGCTGGTCGACCGCGACACCCGCGCAGCCCTCGGCAACGTCGAGAATCTCGGCCTGGGCGAGCGGGTCGAACTGGTCCGCGCCGACGTCACGCGCTGGCTGTCCGGCCTGCCCGGGGGCGAGGACGCTCCCCGCTTCGACCTCGTCTTCGTCGACGCCCCCTATAGACTCGCCGACCGCGTGGGGCAGGAACTGGATACTCATCTGCCGCGCCTTCTCAATCCGGGGGGGCGGGCGATCGTCGAGAGCGGCGCGCGCCGGCCGCTGCGCATCGACTCGCTGCCGCGGCTGCGGCAGCGCCGCTACGGCGCCGCCGACGTCTCCCTCTATGGGGATGAGGGCTGATGGCCGAGCGCGACGGCACTGTCGTCTGCCCGGGGAGCTATGACCCGGTCACCAACGGCCACCTCGACATCATCACCCGCACCGCCGCGGTCTTCGAGCGGATCGTGGTCGGCGTCGTCAACAACCCGATCCGCAAGGAGAAGACCCTCTTCACCGCCGAGGAGCGCCAGGCATTCATCGTCGAGGCGACCTCGCACCTCGACAACGTCGAGGTCAGGATCTTCTCCAACCTGCTGGTCGAGTTCGCCCGCGAACTGGGCGCCAAAGCCGTGGTCAAGGGTCTGCGGGCGATCTCCGACTTCGAGTACGAGTTCGAGATGGCCCAGCTCAACCGCAAGCTGGACCCCGGAATCGAGAGCATGTACGTGATCGCCTCGGCTCATTACAGCTTTCTCTCCTCCACAGGCGTCAAGGAAATGGCGACCTTCGGGGGCGACGTTTCCGACCTCGTTCCCGGGCCGGTCGCAGCCGCGATGGCAGAGCGGCTCGGCGACAGGTAGGCTTTTCCGGTGCTGAGGGGAGTGGGCGAGAGCTTGCAAAAAGGCGAGGAAATAACGGCTTCCTCACCGAAAATCCCTCTTACACGTAGGCTTACGACCTGCTGATGGACGTTCTCGTTCTCATAGACAAGCTCGACGATGTGGTTCACAACGCGCGCCCGGTGCCGCTGACGGACCAGGTGCGCGTCGATCGCGAGGAGATCTACGACCTGCTCGACCAGATGCGGGCGACGATCCCCGAGGAGATCAAGCAGGCGCGCTGGATCGTCAAGGAGCGCCAGGAGATGCTGGCGGAGGCCAAGCGCGAGGCCGAGCGGATCGTGCGCGAGGCGCGCGAGCAGCAGGCCCGCCTGATCTCCGACGAGGAGGTCACCAAGCAGGCCGAGCGGGCGGCGGATGAGATCGTCGAGGACGCGCGGGCGCGCG
>DASSMU010000123.1:0-4087 GCA_035701465.1 Solirubrobacterales bacterium | reverse complement strand
GCGTCCTGCAGGTACTGGGGCTGGAAGAACATCACCGCCCAGTAGGAGCCGACCAGGGCGAAGGCCGCCGCGCAGGCGCCGAAGTAGGGCCCGTTGCGAAACAGCGTGAACTCGACGATCGGTTCGCGCGAGCGGTGCTCGATCCGCCAGAAGGCCCAGAGCGCCGCCAGGCCGACGAGCGCCAGCGTTACAGCGGCGGCGCCGCTCCAGGCCTGGCTCTGAATCAGCGCCAGGATCACCGCGGTGAGGCCGAAGCTGAGCGCGAGCAGGCCGGGGACGTCGACGTGGCGCCCCGAGCCGGGGTCGGTGGACTCGGGTGCGGCCAGCGCCATGATCGCGATCCCGGCGGCTGCGATCGGCAGGTTGATCCAGAAGATCGCCCGCCAGTCGACTTCGACCAGGAGACCGCCGGCGAGCGGCCCGATCGCCAGCGCCAGGGCCGAGATCGCCGCCCAGATGCCCAGCGCGCGAGCCTGCTTGCCGGCGGGGAAGACGTTGCAGACGATCGCCAGCGAGAGGGGCAGCATCGGCGCCGCGCCGATGCCCTGTAGCACCCGGCCCGCGATCAGCGTCTGCTGGTCTCCCGCGCAGGCGGAGAGCACCGAACCGGCGGCGAAGACGACCATCCCGGCGAGAAACAGCCGCTTGCGACCGAACATGTCGCCGAGCCGCCCCGCGGTGACGACCAGGATCGTGATCGCGAGCAGGTAGCCGTTCATCGCCCACTGCAGGCCCTCGGCGCTGGCGCCGATGTCGTGCCTGATGCTGGGCAACGCCAGGGCGACGACGGTGGAGTCGAGCATCAGGATGAAGAGGCCGGAACAGGCTCCGATCAGGGTCCACCAGGGCCGGCTGCTCTCGTCGATCCGCAACATCGCGGCGCGACGCTACCGGCGCGCACGGATGCCGAACTGCATCGACTTATAAGTCCAGCAGACCTATAAGTCGATGCAGTTCGGGTTGTGTCAGGCGTGGGTGAGATCGCGCGCCGGGTCGATACCCCAGCGGCCGCCAACAGCGGCTAGGTCCTCGCTGAGCGGCCAGCGGTCCGGCCGCTCATCGCCCTCGTGTTCAGGGCTGGCGCCCTTCAGCGCCATGCAGCCCGTGTTGTCGCCGATCGCGCGGATCGCGGCGACGTCCTCGGCGCCGAGCACCTGCTCGGCGGGCAGCGCCGCCAGCTCGGCGCGCTTGTCCTCGATCGGCCTGGCATTCGGCCCGGCCTCTTGGATGAGAGTCGGCACCACACACTCCACTGCCGGGTGGGCGAGGTTCCACTGGCAGGCGAGGTGCATCGGACTGAGACCGGTGCGCTCACGAAGGGGCGCCAACCGCTCCAGCTTCTCCAGCCCGGCCTCGATCCAGCCCTCGGGGCGGAAGGCACGGTGATCGCCCTTGGCCAACTCCATCCCCGGCCGCAGGTCGCCCCAGAAAAGACCGCCGTAGTCGACGACCCGGGTGACCACCTTGACCCCGTGCCGCTCGGCGGCGTCGAGACAGAGCTCGCCCGGCCACGGCTCGAACGGGTTGAGGATGATCATCGCCCAATCGATCCGGTCGCCGAAGCGCTCCAGACAGGAGATCAAGTCGAGTGTGAACCCGTTCGCCGGTCCGGGCGCAACCCCGATCCCGGCCGCCAGCCCCGCCTCGCGCAACGCCGCCATCCCGTCCCAGACCGCCTCGCTCGAGTAACCGACCCGGTCCGGGTTGTGCAGCAGCAACAGATCGAACGAGTCGACCCCAAGCCGCTCCAGACTGCGCTCGGCGGCCATCCGCAGGTACCCCGCGTACTCGCCCTCGCCCCGCAATCGCGGATCGGTGAAGCGAGGAAACCCCCGAGGCCCATCCCGCTCCCCCTCATAGAAGTCATGTCCAACGGCGCCGACGAGACAGTAAGAATTGCGCGGCACCCCAGCCAGTGCCCGTCCAAGCACCGAGTCGGCCTCGCCCTGGCCATACGTATCGGCACTGAGCACCGTGTCGATTCCATTGTTGGGCAGCAGCAAACTTTCTAGCCGAGCCTCGTCGATCTCTTCCCCAAAGCGCAGGTACCTCCCGCCGCTCCAGGTACCGATCGCCATACGACCAAGCTCACGCATGCAACGAACCATAAGGCCGCAGCTCGCGCGCCAACAGCTACGGGCTAATCGACCTCGGGCTTGGAATCGCCGGAATCGGGCTCTTGGTCGTCGCCACCCTCGATGCCCTCGTCCTTCTTGGCCCCGACCCCGACCTTCTCCGGCTCCGGCTTGACTTTCTTAGCCCGGGCCGGCTTCTTCGGCTTGACGATCGTCAGGCTGAGCGGGTGATCCTCCTCGTCGCCGGAGGGATCGCGCTTGACCATCACGGTCGAGCCGGGAGTCATCGGGCCCTGGCGCAGAACTTCGTCGGCGAGCGGGTCCTCGATGTAGCGCTGGATCGCGCGGCGCAGCGGCCGGGCTCCCATCGAGGGGTCCCAGCCTTTCTCGACCAGCAGATCCTTGGCCTCGTCGGTCAGCTCCAGCTGCAGCTCGTGCTCGGCCACCTGGACGCGGACGCGGTTGATCATCAGGTCGATGATCTCCTTGACCTCCTCCTTGGCGAGCTTGTGGAAGACGATCACCTCGTCGATCCGGTTGAGGAACTCGGGCCGGAAGACTTTCTTCAGGTCGCTCATGATCCGGTTCTTCATGTCGTCGTAGGACATGCCGGTCTCGTCGGCAACAGTGAAGCCGATCGAGGTGTTCTTGGCGATCTCGGAGGCGCCGATGTTCGAGGTCATGATCACGATCGCGTTGCGGAAGTCGACCGTGCGCCCCTGGGCGTCGGTGAGCCGCCCGTCCTCGAGGATCTGCAGCAGGATGTTGAAGACGTCGGGGTGGGCCTTCTCGATCTCGTCGAGCAGCAGCACGCTGTAGGGCTTGCGCCGCACGGCCTCGGTCAGCTGGCCGCCCTCGTCATAGCCGATGTAGCCCGGCGGCGAGCCGACCAGGCGGCTGACCGCGTGCTTCTCCATGTACGCGGACATGTCGATCCGGATCATCGACTCCTCGTCGCCGAAGAGGAACTCGGCCAGGGTGCGGGCGAGCTCGGTCTTGCCGACCCCGGAGGGGCCGAGGAAGATGAACGAGCCGGCCGGGCGCTTGGGATCCTTGATCCCAGCCCGCGAGCGGCGGATCGCCTTGGAGACGGCGGTGATCGCGACCTCCTGGCCGATCACCCTCTTGTGCAGCTCCTCCTCCATCCGGATCAGCTTCTTGGTCTCGGCCTCGGTCAGTTTGAAGACCGGGATCCCGGTCCACATCGAGACGATGTCGGCGATCTCCTCTTCGCCCACGTCGGGCCGCTCGCCGTCTTCGCCTTCTGACCACTCGTCCTCGAGCTGGCGCTTGCGGGTGGTGAGCTGGCGCTCGGTGTCGCGCAGGTTCGCCGCTTTCTCGAACTCCTGCGCTTCGATCGCGGCCTCCTTGTCGCGCCGCGTCGTCTCGATTTCCTCCTCGAGGTCGCGGTAGACCGGCGGCGAGCTCATCGACTTGATCCGCATCCGCGAAGCGGCCTCGTCGATCAGGTCGATCGCCTTGTCGGGCAGGAAGCGGTCGGAGATGTAGCGGTCGGCGAGTTCGGCGGCCGCGGACAGCGCGTCGTCGGTGATGTTGACGCGATGGTGCTGCTCGTAGCGCTCGCGCAACCCTTCGAGGATCTTCACCGTGTCCTCGACCGAGGGCTGGTCGACCTTGATCTGGGCGAAGCGGCGCTCCAGCGCCGAGTCGCGCTCGAGGTACTTGCGGTACTCGTCGAGCGTGGTCGCGCCGATCGTCTGCAGCTCGCCGCGGGCGAGGGCCGGCTTGAGGATCGAGGCGGCGTCGATCGCGCCCTCGGCGGCGCCGGCGCCGACCAGGTTGTGGAGCTCGTCGATGAAGAGGATGATGTCGCCGCGCTGGGTGATCTCCTTCATCACCTTCTTCAGCCGCTCCTCGAACTCGCCGCGGTACTTCGAGCCGGCGACCAGGGCGGCCAGATCGAGCGTGTAGATCTGCTTGTTCTTGAGCAGCTCGGGGACCTCGCCCTTGTTGATGCGGGCGGCCAGCCCCTCGACCACGGCGGTCTTGCC
>DASSMU010000122.1:0-2362 GCA_035701465.1 Solirubrobacterales bacterium | reverse complement strand
GATCGGCGATGTGCAGCGCGGTCGCCTCTCCAGTCGTGGTCGGGTTGGTGGCGAGGACGACCTCGCGCACCTCGCCGCCCTCGACCCGGCGCAGCAGCTCGGCGATCTTCAGGTCCTCGGCGTCGACGCCGTCGATCGGGGAGAGGGCGCCGCCCAGCACGTGATAGATGCCGCGGTACTCGCCCGTCCGCTCGATCGGGATCACGTCGGCCGGCTCCTCGACCACGCAGATCGTCGAGCGGTCCCGGCCGGGATCGGAGCAGATGCGGCAGAGCGGCCCCTCGGAGAGGTTGAAGCACTGCTCGCAGAGGCCGACCTTCTCCTTCACCTCGACGATCGCCGCCGCCAGCGCCGCCGCCTCCTCGTCGGGGGCGCGGAGGATGTGGAAGGCGAGCCGCTGCGCCGTGCGCTGGCCGATTCCGGGCAGACGCGAGAGCTCGGAGACGAGGCGCGCGAGCGGCGCCGGGCCTTCGGCGCTCAACGCCCTACATCCCCGGCAGGCCGAGCCCGCCGGTGATCCCGCCCAGCTTTGAGTTGGCCAGCTCCTGCGCGGCGCGCAGGGCCTCGTTGACGGCCGCCTGGACCATCTCGGCGAGCAGATCGGCCTCCTCCGGGTCGATCGCCTCCGGGTCGATCGCGATCTCGCGCAGGGTCAGGTCGCCGCCCATCTTGACCTTGACCATGCCGCCTCCGGCGCTGGCCTCGACCACCTCGTCTTTGAGCTTCTCCTGCGCCTCGAGCATCTCGCTCTGCATCTTCTGCGCCTGCTTCATCAAGGCGTTCACGTCGAAGCCTCCCGGCATTCCCCCCCTGGCCACTAGCCGACCTCCTTCGCGTCGAACTCGCTCTTCAGCTTCTCCATCAGCGCATCGTGATCGATCTCGTCCTCGGCCGGCGGCGCCGGCTCCGCGGCGGGCTCGCCGTCGAGCAGGACGTAAGAGGGCCGCAGCCTCTCCCCCGCCACCGCCTCGATCGCGTCGGCGAGCAGCTCGCGCTTGTCGGGCGCCTCGGCCTTCTTCTTGTTGAAGGTCGAATCGGCCGGAAACCCGACCGTCAGCCCCTCCTCGTCGAGCCCAACCGGCCTCGCCCCGTCGAAGGTCGCCGCCAATGCCGGGCTGGTCTCACGAAGCTTGTCCAGGATCGCGGGCCAGACCCGCTTTACCTTCTCGAGGTCGATCCCGCCCGCGGGTCCTGCCGCGGGAGAATCGCCTGGAGCTGACGATGTCGGACCTGGCCCCGTCGAGGGCTCGTCGGCCACGGGAGTCTCCGGGGGAGCTGACTCGGCCTCTGCCGCGGGTGGCGTCGCAGGGGGGACCGCCCCCGAGGACGCTTCGGCGACCGCAGGGGGCGGGGGGTCCCCTGCGGCGACAGGACCCGCGGCCGGAGACGGATTCGTCCCCTGCTCGAGCCGCTCGATGCGCCGCAGCAATCCCTCTGTCGACGGGTCCAGATCGGGACGCGCCGCCTTCAAGAGCGCGATCTCCACGGCCATGCGCGCGTCGTCGCCCTCGCGGACGTTGGCCAGGGCATTGGCGAGCTCGTCGATCGTGCGGACGAGAGTCGCCGGGCCGACCGCGCGGGCCTGCGCTGCGAGCCGATCGCCATCGGTCGCCGTGACCACGAACGTGTTCGGGACCTCGCCGACGGTCTGCGTGACGAGCAGGTGGCGCAGGTGGGCGAGCAGGTCGCGGGCGAACTGGGCGGGGTCGCGGCCGGAGCGCGCCATCTTCTCGACCCCGAGCAGGACGCCGCGCGGGTCTTCGGCGACGACCGCGTCCACCGCTTCGAAGAGCAGCTCGGCGTCGGCGGCGCCGAGCAACTCCAGCACCGTGTCGAGGTCCACCCGCTCGCCGCCGAAGGCGACCAGCTGGTCGAGCGTGCCGAGCGCGTCGCGGAAGCTGCCCGAAGCGGAGCGGGCGATCATCGCGATCGCGGCGTCGTCGGCCTCGATCCCCTCGGTCGCCGCCACCCGCTTCAGCACCTCGGAGATCTGCTCCAGAGAGGGTCGCTGGAAATCGAAGCGCTGGCAGCGGTCGGCGATCGTCGCCATCACCTTGTGGGCCTCGGTCGTGGCGAGGACGAAGACCGTGTTCGGCGGCGGCTCCTCGAGCGTCTTGAGAAAGGCGTTCCAGGCCTCCTTGGTGAGCATGTGGGCCTCGTCGAGGATGTAGACCTTCCAGCGCCCGCCGGTTGGCGCGTAGGCGACCCGCTCGCGCAGGTCGCGGACGTCGTCGACGGAGCGGTTGGAGGCGGCGTCCATCTCGATCACGTCGATCGAGGTGCCGGTGGCGATCGTCACGCAGCTCTCGCATTCGCCGCAGGGGGTGCCGGTCGGCCCGCCGCGCTCGCAGTTGAGCGAGCG
>DASSMU010000121.1:0-5623 GCA_035701465.1 Solirubrobacterales bacterium | reverse complement strand
GGCTCGCCGGAGCAAAAGCGGGGAGGCTCCGTCGAGCCCTCCCCCGGCCCCTCTTGCGCCGTCGTGAGGCTCGCCAAGTTCCTCGCGCATGGCGGTGTCGCTTCGCGGCGGAAAGCTGAGGTGATCATCGGTAAAGGGCGGGTTACGGTGGGTGGGGAGGTTGTGACTGACCCAGCCAGGGACGTTGGAGCTGGGGACGATGTGAGGGTGGATGGGAGTCCGGTCGGGACCGAGCCTCGGGAGGTTTGGGCTGTGAACAAGCCGGTCGGTGTGGTGTCGACCGCGCGGGAGCCAGGGAAGCGGCCTGCTGTGGTTTCGCTGGTTGCCTCGACCGCTCGGCTTTATCCGGTGGGAAGGCTCGATGCCGACTCGACCGGGCTGCTGTTGCTTACGAACGATGGGGAGTTGGCCAACCGGCTCACTCATCCTCGGTACGGGGTTGCCAAGGCCTATAGGGCGGAGCTGGGTAGGCCGCCTTCGGAGGCCGATTTGCGCAAGCTCGCGAGTGGGGTGGAGCTGGACGATGGGCGAACTGCGCCGGCTGAGGTTAGGCGGGTCGGTGAGCGGGAGATTGAGCTTGTACTGCGCGAGGGGCGCAACCGGCAGGTGCGCCGCATGGCGGAGGCCGTGGGCAATGAGGTCGTCTCGCTGTGCCGCGTACGCTTTGGTCCGATCGAGCTCGGATCGCTGCCGCAGGGACAGGGGCGCAGGCTCGGCGAGGAGGACATCGCCCGCCTCTGGGAAGATGCCGGTACCGATGGGTGAGGAGCGACTCTTCGCGGTTCGCGGCGCCGTCCAGGCCGAGGTCAACGAGGCCGAGGCGATTCTCATCGCGACCGAGACCCTGTTGCGAGACCTGGTCGACCGCAACGGGCTGTCTCCGGAGGCGATGGTCAGCTGCCTCTTCACCACCACCGATGACCTCGACGCCGAGTTTCCGGCCGTCGCCGCCCGGCGCCTCGGACTCGACTCCGTGCCGCTGATCTGCGCCCGCGAGATAGACGTCCCCGGGGCGATGCCACGGGTGATCCGGGCGATGGTCCACTACTACGCGCCCATCGGCCACCGGCCCGCGCACGTGTATTTAGGAGCGACGCAGGAGCTCCGCGCCGATCTTCACGCGGCCCAGTAAGGACTCCTTCGGCACAATGAGGCGATGAGCGTCACTTTCGCCGAGAAGCTCGCCCGCATGCCGGGCTACCAGGCCGGCGTGCCGACCGGGCAGGCACCCGAGGCGATCGCGGCCGGGGGGATCGCCCAGCTCGCCTCCAACGAGTCGCCCTCCCCGCCGCACCCGAAGGTGGTCGAGGTGGTCGCCGCCGCCGCCGCGGCGATGAACCGCTACCCGGACCCCGATGCGACCCTCCTGAGGAAACGGATCGCCGAGCGCTACGACACCGACCCCTCCCGGGTCGCCGTCGGCAACGGCTCCTGCGAGATCCTCCTCGCCGCAGCCGAGGCGCTCTGCGAGCCCGGCGCCGAGATCCTCTACTCCTGGCCGGCCTTCTCGATGTATCCGTACCTGCCGGCGCTGACCGGGGCGCGCGAGGTGCGGGTGCCGCTTGCCGAGGGCGACGTCCACGACCTCGACGCGATGGCGGCGGAGGTCACCGCGGCGACCCAGCTCGTCCTCGTCTGCAACCCCAACAACCCGACCGGCACCCACCGCCCCGCGGCCGAGGTGGCGGCCTTCTGCGAGGCCCTGCCGTCTCACGTCACCGTCGTCCTCGACGAGGCCTACGTCGAGTTCCAGACGCACGACGATCCCGACGCGACCGTCGATCTGCTCGCCGAGCTGCCCAACCTGGTCGTCCTGCGCACCTTCAGCAAGGTCTACGGGCTGGCCGGGCTGCGGGTCGGCTACGCGCTGGGCGCACCGAGGTTCCGTGCCGCGGTCGACGCCGTGCGCCAGCCGTTCAGCGTCAACGCGCTCGCCCAGGCGGCGGGCGCCGAGGCGATCCTGCACTCCGACGACGTGACCCGCCGGGTCGAGGCCACGATCACCGAGCGCCTGCGCGTCGAGGGGGGCCTGCGCGCGCTCGGGCTCCAGACTTCCGACACCCACGCCAACTTCTCCTGGATCGACCTCGGCGACGCGGCCGAGGCGGATGTCGTCGCCGGTCTGGCCGAGCGCTCGATAGCCGTCCGTCCTGGCACGCCCCTCGGCGACCCCGGACACATCCGCGTTTCCTACGGCACCGCCGAGGAGAACGCGCGCTTCCTCGCGGCTATCGCCGAGCTGCTCTAGGCCCGTCCGCAGGCGCGTCGTTTAGGACTGTGGCGAACCCGTGAGTATGAACAGGATTTTTAATATATAAAGTAACCAAGCATGCCTTTTGCAAGCTCGGGGTGGTGGGTCGCAGCCGCAAATGGTGGTACTAGCGTCCCGGGGTCGTCGGGTGGCGGTGGAAAGGACCTCGGTGACCTGATCAATAACGCGGCGCAGATCGTGCCGCGGATGGTAGAGGCTGCCGCGGTTTTGCTTATCTCGGGCTGTGTGGTTATCGCCCTCGTAATGCTTGTAGTGACTATGTCGCGACGCATAATGCGGGCGTCCTTGGTGGTGCGACCATTTCTGGATGGCGCGGTCGGTGTGAAAGTAGGTCCTGGGGTGGCGTCATTGGTGGAGGAGCGCCTAGTTGGCGCGCTGCGCCGGAAGGGTCGGGTGGACGATGGGTATGACCTTGACCAGGCTGCCATCGACATCGAGCTGCTCGCCGAGGACAACGATTTGGCCAAGGCAATGGAGCGCTTGGCAGATGTTCCCCAGCTCAAGATCGTGGTGGCTGTGGTGAGCCTGATGGAACGTCTTCTTCCCTCGCGGGGACTCTCGGCAGCAGGAGAACTACTGCCGGCTGGAGCTGACGGGGCAGGCGTCTCGATTGCCTTGTATCAGGGCAATCGCCTGACGGCGCGCAGTTCGCTGTGGGAAGACGAAGTGAACATGTGGTTCCCCAGGGAAGGGGTAAGCGCCAAGCAGGCAAAGTCGGAGAAGTCAGAGAAGCTCACGCTGCCTTCTGGCGGGGAGTCTCCCTCGTCGCACTACGGTCTGGCTGCACCGGTGGCGTGGTGGGTCCAGTACGAGGCGGCCCGGGTGCTCGACTCGAACGTCTCTCTTGTGACGAATAGCGCGCCAAGCTTCTCGCTGGTAGGCATTGGCCTCGCTCGCGAACGACAGCGTCACGTTCGTGACGCGGGAGCGGCCTATTCCAGCGCTCTTGCGCACGACCCCGACAACGTTGCCGCGCTGTTCAACCTGGCCCAGCTGCTGGCCCGGGAGCATGGCCTGTACGCGCCGGCCGCTCTGCTGCTCGTGCGGGCCACTGAGGCCCTTGCCGACCGGCACGGGTCGGGGAGCCCGGCGTTCTTAGGGGATGGGGAGGATGGGCAGTTGCGAGATCCCACCTGGTACCGGGTCTGTTATGCGCAGGCGGTGAGGTGCCTGCAGATCGCAATGGCCGACACGAGCGGTGAGGGCAAGGCCGCGGGCTGGCCGAGGAACATGTCCGTAAACGGCAAGGGGGCCTGGAAAGGTAAATTCAGCTCTGAGACCCAGGAGTTGCTTATCGGCCTCTTCGAAGACCAGAGCCCTGTGCAATCCCCGAAGGAGGCCCTCGCCGCGGCGAAGACACGCGCAAGTGAATTGCTCGTAACGGTCGCGTCAGTGTTGGACGACGCGGGTTGGCATTGGGTTGGCCGCAAGCCGCCCAGATATCTCTCCTGGGCGAAAAGGCTTGGCTCCCAGTCTCGAAGACTCGCGAGAAGGAAGTATAAAACGCGGCCGGTGGCAGGGGACGAGAAGCTGACCCGCTTTCTCAGTCAAGTGGTCGAGCCGGCCGCGGTGACGCTCTATTGCGCGGCCTGGCTCGCCGAGGACGGCCAAAAAAATTACAAGCGCTTCAGAGCCGCGATACTGGAGCGAAGCGGCGGCGACCATCGGCCGGTGGACCGCCGTGCCCTTACGAGTGCTGACCCCGACCAGTGGGCGCTGGACTACATGAGCGGGTGTCTGGCGGACCAGCAGGTGGATACCCGCCGCCATGCTCAAGTCGTGGCTCGCCTCGGGCGCACGCAGTACCGCGCCCCCCTCGATCCGGCACCGCGCGCTCGCTACAGCTTTGCCTGCTTTCTCTCGCGGCTGGGAGCGGAGGCCGACGACAGAAAAGACAAGAAGGCAAGGGACTCATTCATCTCGAGTGCGGCCGCTCAGCTCGAACGCGCTCTATCGGACTCGTCGAGCGATCGTCGCGAACGACTGGCGAGATGGGCTCGAGTCGACCCAGACCTGTCCGGGCTGCGCGATTGCAACCGCGCCGTCTTCTCGACCATCGTCGCTCGCTGGGGGCCCTCTGAAAGGCGGCAGGTGATGCGCAAGAAGCTCAAGTCATCGGTTATCTCCTCAGCCGCTTACCTGGCGGGTCCGAAGATTCTCGAGCTGGAGCTTGTGGACGGCTCGCGCTATCAGTACTTCGACGTCCCCAAGAAGGTCTACAAAGCGCTCGTCGATGACGAGTCGCCGGGGAAGGTATTCAACGAGGCGATTGTTCCGAAATTCTCCTTCGTCCGCGTTTGACGGCGGTCTTGCCTGGGGGGTTTGTCCTTGTCTCTGCCGTCACGGCCTGCTACAAAGTCTGGTGATGAAGCGTTCTGCCGACACGATGCGCACCCGCAGCGCCTGCGGTGCCGTCGTGTCCCCTCCTGCTCGCTTCGTCTATTTCTGGCGATTTAGCTAGGCGTCCGGCCCTGCGGCGAGAGCCGCGAGACATAAGCGTTTTGGCCGGGCGTCGGACAGATTCCGCCTCGGGCGCAGCAATCCGGTGCGCCGAGGCCAACCCGGAAGTAGGCTTTTGAGCGTGGAGGAAGGTGAAGGCAAAATGATGATCGGGACGCAGGGCGAGACTCGGGACCGGGTCAGGGACCAGCGGATCGAGCGGATCGAGGAGCTGGTCTCGCCGGCGAAGCTGCTGGAGGAACTGCCCTTGGGCGAGGAGCGGGAAAAGGCGGTCGTGCGCGGCCGCGGCGAAGTCGGCAACGTGCTCGACGGCACCGACGACCGGGTGCTGATCGTGGTCGGGCCGTGCAGCGTCCACGACCCCGAGGCGGCGCTGGACTACGCCGGCCGCCTGGCCGAACTCTCCCGCAAGCTGAGCAAGGACGTGCTGATCGCGATGCGCGTCTACTTCGAGAAGCCGCGGACGACGACCGGCTGGAAGGGGCTGATCAACGACCCGCACCTCGACGGCTCGCTCGACGTCAACACCGGCCTGCGGATGGCGCGCCAGCTCCTGCTGGAAGTGCTCGACCTCGGCCTGCCGGTGGGCACCGAGTTCCTCGACCCGATCACGCCGCAGTACATCGCCGACGCGATCTCCTGGGGGGCGATCGGGGCGCGCACGACCGAGAGCCAGATCCACCGCCAGCTCGGCTCCGGTCTCTCGATGCCGATCGGCTTCAAGAACCGCACCGACGGCGACATCCAGGTTGCGGTCGACGCCGTTCGCGCCGCCGCGGCGCCGCACGCCTTCGCCGGGATCGACGACGCCGGCGCGCCGGCGATCCTCTACACGACCGGCAACCCCGACGGCCACGTGATCCTGCGCGGCGGCCGCGGCGCCCCCAACTA
>DASSMU010000120.1:0-7982 GCA_035701465.1 Solirubrobacterales bacterium | reverse complement strand
CTCCGGAAGTGCAAGGAGGTGTGTGGGGTTTCTGGTCAAGTCATGGGGCGCGTCACGTCCGCAAAGTGGATCGGCGATACGGCAAATCACAGCTATCGCGTTAAAGTCACCGACGAGGACTTGGAGCGGGCGGTGACCGGTATGGTCCTTTTCCTGCGCGAGATTCTGTCCGGCGTCTAGAGCAGGTCGCTGAGCTGCTTCACCGATATTGACCTAATATCTCCGATTAAAGCGGACGCCAGCACGAACCCTCCACGTATTAACAGCCGAATCGTTCAATGACAGACACAACGCCAGAGCTTCAATTCCTCACATCTGAAAGCGAGGGCTGGCAAGGCATCGACGCTGATCACAAGACGGACTTCGATGCCTTTTTCACCCAGGTGTTCACCAGTCGCAATCTGGCTGTGCTCTCCGGGCTTGGCACGAGCCGTTGCATCAAAAATTCGGACGGAGAGGTGTTGGCTCCGACGATGGCGGACCTCTGGGCCGCCGTGGAGTCGGCAAACAAGAAACGTTTTGTCAAAGTCCTCAAGCAGATCAACTGGAAATCGGACGTTGAAAACGTCGAGCTTTTGCTCTCCCATTGCCAAATGCAGCAGGAGTTGAGGCCGGATGCTGAGTTGGCCACCTTCATCGAGAAGGGCGAGGAAGCGATTGCGACCTCTTGCAACTTCATCGACGACAAGTCTGATCTCGGGATCCACGAATCATTTCTGCGCAAGGTCGCTCGTCGCTCGACCAAGCTTCCTCGAACCCAGATATTCACCACCAATTACGACCTTGCTTTTGAGGTGGCGGCGGCGAGGATCGGCTTTGCGGTCATTGATGGCTTCACAGCCTCGAGCCCCGCGCGCTTTGATCCAACCGCGTTCGACCGTGATCAGGCCCATCGCGAGGCGAGTGAGGCAACCGCCCCGCTCGATTGGGTCCCCAACGTAGTGCAGATCCACAAGCTCCACGGCTCGATTGATTGGACCAACAGCGATGGGGCTGTCCACCGTGGTCGCCCGAGCGCGAGGCCGATAATCGTCTATCCCCGAGCAAGCAAGTTCGAGGTTTCCTACCAGCAGCCTTTTCTGGAACTGATGTCCCGCTTCCAGTCGTCTTTGCGGCGCTCAGGGACTGGTCTGCTGATTGCTGGTTCGGGATTTGAGGATCGTCATATCGCTGAGCCGGTTATGGCAGCCGTTCGCGGCAATGTTGGGATTCGCATAGTTGTCGTAGCCCGCAGTCTCAAGGACAAAGACAAGGACAAGGGCATCATTGGTGCCCTGAAGAAGCTGATCGAGGAGGGGGATCGTCGGATCGCTCTTGTCGCTGGCTCTTTCGAGAACGTCGTTAAGTCCCTGCCCGATCTGGTAGCCCCGATGGAAGAGGAGGTTCACGCCAAACGGGTCCAGTCAATCGGTGATGGCTGACCAGCTACCGGCCTATCCTTTCGAGCCTAGTCGCTACGTCGGGACGGTCGTAGAAATAGGTCCGAACCGTGCTCGGGTAAATCTGCCGCAGGCGGCCAAGCTTGATGGTGATCTCCACCATGGTGATCGTCCGGGGGGAGGCGCCGTCGGTGAGTTTCTGGCCCTCGACGCTGGGGAAGTGGCTGTTCTCGCACGGCTGACCGAGGTCAGGCTTCCGGAGCGCGACCGCCTAAGCGTCGAACCCCGGACCGGCACATCAAAGCCAGTGCACCCGATTGGCACGGTGCAGCTCCTGACCTCGGTTCCGCTCAGTGGAACGCCTGTCGAGCGGGGGGTCACCCGCTTTCCTCTGGTCGGTGCCCGTGTTTATTCCCTGGACCCGTCGCTGGTCGCCTGGATCGTCGAACGTGTTAGCGACGCGGACGCCGAGGAGGCTGCCTTGTTGCTTGATCTCGCGTACCTCCCCGGGACCGTGTCCGCCAAGGTTCGGGTCACCCCCGAGCGGCTTCTCGGTCGTCATTGTGCTGTCCTTGGGGCAACCGGCAGCGGTAAGAGCTGGTCCCTGGCGCGTATTATCGAACGGCTTTCCAAGTTCGACGCCAAGGTCATCCTGCTCGACCCAACCGGCGAGTACCACGCGCTGACCGACAAGGTTGCCCACGTTTCCATCGGCGGCAAAGATGAGCCTTCAGAGTGCGACGATAACGCCTTCCCATACACCGATTTGGAGGAGCGTGACCTTTTCGCTCTCTTCCAGCCTGCGGGCAAGATCCAGGGGCCGCGTCTGCGCGAAGCGATTAAGAGCCTAAAGCTCGCCCGGCTCCTCGGCGATTCCGATCCTCTTGTCGAGGCGGGGTGTATCCCAAAGGCAGGACGGGAAAAGAAGCCATTTGACGACGCCTATGCCCTCCACTCGGCATCCCTCGAAGAGCCAAAAGCCAACTTCGATATCAGCAAGTTGGTCAAGCAGATCGAGTATGAGTGCGTATGGCCATCAGGCTGGGGAACCCGTACAGGCGAACGCGACTTCACTAAGTGGGGTGATCCTCACGAGGGCGACTTCAGTATGTGCACGACGATGATCGCCCGTATCGAAAGCGATCTCTCCTCGCCGCAGTTTGCCCCGCTCTTGCATCCGGGCACGTCCCCCTCGCTCCTCGACACGATCGAGGGGTTCCTCGCCAATGAGGCTCTCTCGGTACTCCGAATCTCGCTTCGCCACCTTGCTTTCGACCGAAATGTCCGCGAGATGGTCGCCAATGGGATCGGCCGCAGTTTCTTGCGGTTCGCCCGTGAGGGACGATTCCGCGAGCTTCCCCTTGTCGTTTGTGTTGACGAGGCCCATCAGTTTCTCAACAAGGAGCTCGGCGATGAATTCAGTCGCTACTCACTTGATGCCTTCGACCTGATTGCCAAGGAAGGCCGTAAGTACTCCCTCAGTATTTGCCTTGCTACTCAGCGTCCGCGCGATATTCCCGACGCTGTCATCGGCCAAATGGGGACCCTTCTTGTTCATCGGTTGACGAATGACCGCGACCGAGAAATGGTGGGGAGGGCTGCGGGAGACCTGGATCGAGCGGCGGCCGAGTTCCTGCCAGCGCTGGTTCCCGGCCAAGCTCTGCTGCTGGGGGTCGAGTTCCCGATCCCGCTGACCATTCACGTAACCCCACCCGTGATCCCGCCGGATTCAAAAGGCCCAGACTTCCAGAAGCACTGGAAACGCAAACCAGAATCCCCTGCTGCTATTCCTACCCAGGCTTGAGCCAGCGTTGAGCAGGCGCCTGTGATGGATGTAGCTCTAGGTGTGCCGATCAACGAGGCGCCCCAACTCTCCCATTGAGATGCCGAGGGCGGTGGCGATGCCCTTGACAGTGCCCCAGGTCGGGTTGGCCTGGCCGCGCTCGATCAGGGAGAGGGTGCCGGTCGTGATGTCGGCCTCGTGGGCCAGGTCTTCCTGAGTGATGCCGCGCTTCTGACGAAGCTGGCGGATTGCTTCGCCTAGGGCGGGCTGAGGTTGGTCTGAGCGACGCATCGCGGTTGGGACGCTTTCAGACGCGAGCGACATGGGCTAGGGCACGAAACAGTAGCGATATGTGCTCTGTAGCTGCTAGGCTCCGGTGATCCGAAAAAAAGTGCCCCCGCGCTGAGCGAACAGCCGGGGGCGTGGCACAGGAGGCGAAGCTCCCATGCAAGACGACGATATCCTGCGGCGCGATCTCCCGACCGCCCACGAGGACGAGACCATGCAGCGCTCGGTCCTCACGCAAGTCCTCGTTCTCCACCCGGCGCAGTTGACGATCTTGGAGTTGGCCCTGCGGGTCGAGAGCGATCTGCGCGACTGCGAACAGGACGCCGTAGAGCGCGCTGTGCGCGATCTGACCCGCGACGGCCTCATCTTCTGCGACTGCCGCCGCGTATCGCCCAGCAGGGCCGCTGTGCGCTTTGACGAGCTGCTTGGGGAGGTGATCTAGGGATCGGTGGGGGTCTCAGCGGCTTCTCGGGGGCCGGGGCGCAGGCCACAGGGAGGTTGCGGGGTCGTCTACTCGCATGGAGGGCTCCGCACCCTGCCTCGGCCTCCGAGAAGCCGCTGAACGCCAGCCATAGCCAGCCAGCCCAGATCAGATTCATTCAGCCAGCAGTCAGAGCCACGACTCAGGCCAGCTACCCAGACAGCCAGAAGACCAAAGACAGAGGCCCGCCCAGGAAGTCCCAGATGCCCTCCCCACGACCACAGCCCCGACAGCCGACACACTACGAACCCCCTGGTTCCATGCCTGGGCCGCACTTTGCTGATCCCAAAGGTCGGCAAGGCTTGAAGCGGCTCGGGAGATCGACTCCGGCCGGGCCTCCGGCGGCCGATTGTGGCACGGCTTCGCCGTGCGGCGGCCGCCCGTATGGAGGCCCGGCTGCGGGCTGCCCGACCAGCGAGGCGGACACGTCAGATGATCTCTCTTAACAAAGTTGGCCGACGCAAATGCCTCTTTCTTTTGACAGTAGAGACAGAGGAATGCACGACGGCCCCGACAACGAGATCGAGCGGCTTCTATCGCCGGAGGATGTCGCCCGCGCCTGCGGTCTGTCACGTCGCGCCGTCTATCGCGCGATTGCCCGAGGGGAGCTGCGGGCGGCTCGGCTCTGTAATCGGCTTCGGGTTCAGCCCGCCGAGTTGGAGCGCTGGATCGTCGCTCAGACGCTCGCCGCCGACCTTCCCGAGCGGCCACGAAGATCGCGGCAGCCCGGACGGCAGCCGAGGGGCGGCTTGCGCGCTCTACTCGACCAGGCGAGCGACGGATAGGCGGCGATTGCGATGAGCGTCGAAAGGGTCGAGCGGAAGGGCGGTGCGGTTTGGCGGGTGCGCTGGCGCGACGAGCAGGGGCGCGAGCGGTCCAGGGTGATCGGTCGCAAGCGCGACGCTGAGTCGTTCGAGGCCGAAGTCGTGCGGCGCAAGCGAACTGGCGATCTCGATCTGCTCACCGGCGGGCGGGAGACGCTGGCCGAGTTCGCGGAAGAGTGGTGGAAGCTCTACGCGGTCCCCAACCTGGCCTCGCGCACCCTGCTCAGCTACGCGAAGCTCTGGGATCGCCATATACAGCCCCGGCTCGGCTCTATGCCACTGAACGCGATCACGCCCGAAGTCGTGGAGCGCTACCGGGCTGAACTTGAAGCGGACGGGGTGGGGCGGCCGACCGTGCATCGGGCGCTCGTGCAGCTTCAAGGTGTCCTGCGCTGCGCCGTAGAGTGGCGGCGGATCGGCAGCAACCCGGTCAAGGCGGTGAAGAAGCCGAAGGTCCGCCGCTACCGGGAGGTCCGGCCGCTGTCACCGATTGCCGTGGAGCGCCTGCGGGTCGCGGCGGCGGGACGGCGGCGGAAGCATGGGCCGCGCGACGCGACCCTGATCGCGGTCCTCGCCTATGCCGGAGTCCGCCCGCAGGAGGCGCAGGTGCTCCGCTGGTCGGACGTTCGCGAGAGGACGATCCTCGTGGATAAGGCAGCGGACGGTCAGGGTGGCATCAAGACGACCAAGACAGGCCAGGCGCGCACTGTGCGGCTGCTCGCGCCGCTCGCCGCAGACCTGGCCGAGTGGCGGCTTCGTTGCGACCATGATGGCCACGACGAACTCCTATTTCCGAACCGCACCGGCGGCGTCTGGAATGACGGCGCGTGGCAGTCGTGGCACCGGGACGCTTGGCATCCCGCCTGCCACATCGCGGGCATCGAGAAGGCCCGCCCCTACGACTTGCGGCACAGCTTTATCTCGCTCTTGATCCACGAAGGTCGCAGCGTGATCGAGGTCGCGTGCCAGGCCGGTCATTCACCGACGATGACGCTCGACGTTTACGCGCACGTTTTCGATGAGTTCGACGTTGCCGAGCGAGTGTCCGCTGAGGATCAGATTGCCCAGGCGCGGCGCGATGTGTCCGAATCGTGTCCGCCCGACTCAGACGGGGCGGGGGAGGAGCAGAAAATCCCTGCTAATCCTCACAACCCCATCAATTTCCCGAGGATCTCCTTCATCACCTCGTCCGTCCCGCCACCAATAGGGCCCAGGCGAGCGTCTCGGACCGCTCGCTCTATGCCGTACTCCTTCATGTAGCCGTAGCCGCCGTGGATCTGGAGGGATTGGTCGGCTATCTCGAGGACGGCGCGCTGGGTTACGAGCTTGGCCATCGTCACCTCTTTGATGCAGTCATGACCCTCGTGGAAGAGGCGGAGGGAGTTGTAGGTGAGGGCTCGGGCGGCCTCGGCCTTGGTTGCCATCTCCGCGACGTGGTGGCGGATCGCCTGGAACTTTCCTATCGGGCGGCCGAAGGCTTCGCGCTCCTGGGCGTAGCTGATCGTGATCTCGATCAGGCGCTGCATCGCGCCTACGGCGCCGATCGCCATCAGCAGTCGCTCCCAGGCGAAGTTGGCCATGATCAGCTTGAAGCCCTCGTTTTCGCCTCCGAGCAGGTTCTCGTCGGGCACCTCTACGTCGGTGAAGGCAAGCTCGCCGGTGTCGGATGAGTGCCAGCCCATCTTCTCCAGCTTCTGCGCCACCTCGTAGCCGGGCATCTCGCGCTCGAGGACGAGGAAGGAGATGCCGCCGTGGCCGCCCTCCTGCGTCGTCTTCACGGCGCAGACGAGGAAGTCGGCGCGGACGCCGTTGGTGATGAAGGTCTTCGAGCCGTTGACGACGTAGCCGCCGTCGACCTTCCTGGCGAAGGTGGAGATGCCGGCCACGTCGGAGCCGGCGCCCGGCTCGGTGATCCCCAGCGCGCCGATCTTCTCGCCGGCGATCCCGGGGACCAGCCATCGCTGCTTCTGCTCCTCGGTGCCGAAGTTGAAGATCGGCGGCATCGCGATCGAGGTGTGGGCGTTGAGCCCGGCGGCGACGCCGCCGGAGCCGCCGCTGCGGGCCAGCTCTTCGACCCAGACCGCGTCGTGCAGGTGGGTGCCGCCCTGGCCGCCCAGCTCCTCCGGGAACTTCAGCCCGAGGAAGCCGAGCTCGGCGCAGCGTCCGTAGAGCTCACGGGGGAATTCGCGCGCGTCCTCCCACTCGTCGACATTGGGGGCGATCTCCTTGGAGACGAAGCGCCGGACGGTTTCCCGCAGCTCCTCGTGCTCCTCGCCGAAGGGGGGGAGGGTGGCGCGGGTACCGGTGTCCTTGATTACGGGCATGAATGGCTACACTTTCGTTGCAGACAACGCGTCTCACGTGCGCCGGCGCCAGGTAGCGTTGCCGGCATGGAGCGATCGATGTGGACAGACGAGCGATTGAGCGACAGATTCGACGGCTTGGACCAGAGGCTCGACCGCCTCGACCTGGACCTGCGCGAGCTGCGCGCGGAGGTCCGTGATCTGCGCCAGCTCATGTTCATGTTGTGGGGGTCCACGATGCTCGGTATTTTCGGGATGATCGCCACGATAGTCGTCACAAACGGCTGACTCAGTCCACCAGCATCGTGTAGCCGCGGCCCCGGTGGTCGAATCCCAGAAGATCGCCGCTCGGGTTCTTGGGGCCACCGTGATGGTAGGCGCGCACCTCGGCGATCAGGCCGTCGCGGAAGACGAACCACTCGGTGCCCCGGTCCAGCCGCTTCTCGCCGCTCTTCGGGTCGCGCCAGGTCATCGTCCACTCGATCACCGCTTCGTCGCCCTCGCCCTCGAGCGCGTTCTCGACGAACCACTGTGCCTCGATGCTCTTGACCGCGAGATCCGTCATCTGGCCGATCGTCTCGGCGCCCTCATGGGGACCGAGGCGCGTGTAGTAGTGGGTGGCGTCATCGGTGAAGTGAGCGGCAACCGCCTCGGCGTCGCCGCTGTTCAGCGCCTCGTAGTAGGAGCGGATGTGGTCGACCCGGGACCCCATGCGGGCGTCCCTCCCTACAGCCCGTAGCTCTTCCCGATCACGTCGAGCATGACCTCGTCGGTGCCGGCGCCGATCCGGTTGAGGCGGACGTCGCGGTAGGCGCGCTCGATCTCGTACTCCTTCATGTAGCCGTAGCCGCCGAGGATCTGGATGCAGTCGTCGGCGACCTCGCAGGCGATCCGCGAGGAGAAGAGCTTGGCCATCGTGATCTC
>DASSMU010000119.1:0-5799 GCA_035701465.1 Solirubrobacterales bacterium | reverse complement strand
GTGCCCTCATGCGTCACATCCGTTCCGATTTTCAGGCCGAGCACCTCTGCCTGACGCTCCGTGTTCCTCAGCTCACGGGGAGACACCATAGTCCCGAGGTCCGAGAACGTGCGCTCAGGCGTCGTAACCCGAATTCCTAGGCGGCGAGTCACCTGGTCGGGCCCAAGGGTCGCGCTGCGGTGTATTCGGATGCCCGGCCGCTTGCGTCGTCCGCCGTGGCCCGGGACGGAGATCTCTACCCGGGTCTCGGCCCGGTCGGGGAGCATTCCCCAGAGCGCAGCGGCGCTTCTGTGGCTGATCACGGCTTCTTCGCCGCACGCGAGCGTGGCCGCCATCCAGCGCCCATGCTGCGGAAGTCCTCGTCGTCCGACCGCATAGACGCCGCGATGCAGGCGATGCAGACGGCCAACTCTAAACCCGGTAGAGAATCTGGTCCTTGTCGAGCCCCAGGCCTCGGAGTTGCCCCGTCGAGACGACGCCGTATTGGCGATCGGCAATCTCGGCAATGAGCGCGTCCAGGCTGGCGCGAAAGTCGGGCATATTCCGACTAAGGCGCCAGGTCGCGAGGTTCTCCCCCTTACGGACTGGGGAGGAGATTGACCGCTGCGGCAAGGCCCACTGCGCCTACGGTGATCGAGTAGCCGGTGTAGCCGCTGAGCGCGAAGAGGACTACGGCGATCGCGCAGATCGAGACGACGACGATCCAGGAGGCTCGGGCCAGGGACACGGGACGGTATTTTGGCCGAGATGCCCGACGGCGAGACGAGAGAGGCGGTCAGCGACGGCGCAGCGGCCGGCGCGCTCGCCTACTTGGCCGAGCTCTCGCCCGACCTGCGGGGCGGCGCCATCCTCGGCGGCGACGGGTCCGTGCTTGCCGCAAGCGGCCACCCGGATCGCTGGCGCGAGGACGTCGCGGCCTTGTTCGGCGCGGCCGACGGCGCCGGCTCGGAGCCGGTGGAACAGGTCCACATCGCCACCGAGCAGGGTGAGGTCTTCGCCCTTCGCGACGGGGGTCTGGCGGCGGTCGCCGTGACCGATCGCTTCGCGCTCGCCTCGCTGCTCTTCTTCGACATGCGCTCGGTTCTGCGCGACCTTGCTGCCGGCGGCGACGGGCGGGGGTCGGATGCCGCCTAAGCCGCACCGGGTTTTGCTCGACCGCGTCTCCGGTTACGCCGACGAGGGAGCCGCCTACATGCGCCGGCGCCGCGTCTCGCGCCGGCCCTTCGCGCGTCTCTACTACCCGGGGGGCCGGGCCGGTGACCACGCGGTCGACTCGGTCGCGGGCGGCGAGCTCTTCGTCGCCGCGGGCCGGCTGATCGAGGTCGCCGGGAAACGGGCGAAGGCGTGAGCGGCGCCCCGGGCCTGATCGAGCCCGAGGTCGCCGAGCGCGTCCTCTCCCTGGCGCTTGCCCGCGGCGGCGAGTTCGCCGAGATCTTCGCCGAGCGCACGGCCGGTTTGACGATGGCGATCGACGAGTCGCGACTCGAAGCCGTGCAGTCCGGTGCTGGGGAGGGCGCCGGGGTTCGGGTGCTCAGCGGGGCCACTACCTACTTCGCCCACGTCGACGGGCTCGACCCCGGCGATCTGGAGCGTGCCGCCAGCGAGGCCGCTGCGGCGCTGCGCGCCGAGCAGGTCGAGCCACGACCGCTGCAAGCCGTGGCGAGCACGCCGCAGCCGATCGAACAGCCCCCGGCCGAGGTCCCCGCCGAGCGCAAGGCGGCGCTGCTGCGCGAGCTGGACGAGCGCGGCCGCGGCGCCGGCTCCGAGGTCGCCCAGTTCATGGCCTCCTACGCCGAGGTCCGCCGCGAGGTGACCGTCGCCAACTCCGAGGGCCTCTACACCGGCGACGACCGGACCCGGGTGCGGATCGGCGCCCAGGCCGTAGCGCGGCGCGGCGACTCGGTCGAGACCGGCGCCGAGACCCTGGGCGCCCACCGCGGCTTCGAGCTCTTCGACGCCGACCCCGGCGAGATCGCCGCCACCGCCGCGCGCAAGGCGCTGGTCCTGCTCGACGCCGGCCCGGCACCGGCCGGCTCGATGCCGGTGGTCGTCGGCGGTGGTTTCGGCGGCGTCCTCTTCCACGAGATGACCGGCCACGGGCTTGAGGCCGACCACGTCCAGAAGGGTGCCAGCGTCTACGCCGGCAAGCTCGGCGAGCAGGTGGCCCAGCCGCTGCTCACGGCCTACGACGACGGCCGCATGCCGAACGAGTGGGGCAGCGACTCGATCGACGACGAGGGGGTGCCAACCCAGAAGACGATGGTGATCGAGGAAGGGCGGCTCACCTCGTTCCTCTACGACGGCCTCACGGCTCGCCGCGACGGCGTCGCCTCGACCGGCAACGGCCGCCGCGAGAGCTTCCGCCACCTGCCGGTCCCGCGCATGACCAACACCTACATCGCCCCCGGCGAGGCCGAGCCGGAGGAGCTGATCGCCGGGGTACAGCGCGGCTTCTACGCCGCCTCCTTCGGCGGCGGCCAGGTCGACCCGGCCACCGGCGACTTCGTCTTCGGCGTCTCCGAGGGCTACCTGATCGAGGCCGGCAAGGTGACCCGTCCCTGCCGGGGCGCGACCCTAATCGGCAACTGCCTCGAGGCGCTGGCTGCGATCGACGCGGTCGCCAACGACTTCGAGATGAAGACCGGCGTCTGCGGTAAGGCGGGCCAGAAAGTGCCGGTCGGCACCGGCCAGGGCCACGTCAGGATCGGCGCGATGACGGTGGGGGGGACGGAGGTTTGATCGAGCTGGCCCGGCGTGCCGTCGAGGCGACCCTGACGGCCGGCGCGTCCGATGCCGAGGCCTACCTGTCCAAGGAGACCGGGCGCGAGGTGCGTGTCCACGGCGGCGAGGTCGAGAGCCTCACCGCGGCGACCAAACGGGGCATCGGGATCCGCGCCTGGATCGGAAACCGGGTCGGCTATGCCTACGACACCGACCTCTCCGAAGCCGGCCTCGCCAGGCTCGCCGCGCGCGCGGCCGAGGTCGCGGGGCTCGCCGACGAGGACGAGTTCGCCGGGCCGCCTCGCGCCGGCGCCGACCCCGTCGCCGAGCTCGAGCTGAGTGACCCCTCGATCGGGCAGTGGCCGACCGCCGACGTCGCCGGGTTGGCCCTGGCGGTGGAGCGCGCGGCTCTGGAGGCCGACCCGCGCATCGCCGGGGTCGAGCAGGCCGTCTACGCCGACTCGGCAGAGCGGGTGGCGATTGCCTCCTCCACCGGGATCTCCGCTGAGTACGAACGGTCCGACTGCTACGCATACCTGCAGGCGCTCGCCGAGGGCGAAGGCGGCCGCGAGACCGGGCTCGGCTTCGGACTCGGGCGCGGGCCGGTCGCGCTGGACCCCGCCGCGATCGGCCGCGAGGGCGCCGAGCGCGCGGTGGCGATGATCGGCGCCCGCAAGCCGGAGTCGCGCTCCTGCCCGGTATTGCTCGACCCGACCGTGGCCGCCAGCTTCGCCGGCATCGCCGGGGCCGGCCTCGGCGCCAGCGCGGTGCAGCGCGGTCGCTCGCCCTTCGCCGGGCTCCTCGGCAGCGAGGTCGCCGGGACGGCTCTCGTCCTTCACGACGACGGCCTGGACCCGGATGGCTCTGCATCCTCGCCGGTCGACGGCGAGGGCGTGCCTCGCCGGCGCACCGCCCTGATCGAGGACGGCAACCTGCGCACCTATCTCTTCGACACCTACACGGCCCACCGCGGCGAAGCGGCTTCCACCGGCAGCGCCCGTCGCGGCGGCTACCGCTCCCAGCCCTCGGTAGGAGCCTCCAATCTGATCGTCGCGCCGGGAGACCTCGACTTCGCCGAGCTGCTGCGCGACGCGGGCGAGGGCGTTTTCGTCACCGACGTGGCTGGGCTGCACTCGGGCGTCAACCCCGTCTCCGGCGCCTTCTCGATCGGCGCGTCCGGGCGCGCAATCCGCGGTGGCGAGCTGGCCGAGCCCCTGCGCGAGTTCACGATCGCTGGCGACCTGGTAGCGATGCTGAAGGCCGTGCGAGCGGTCGGCACGGCCTCGCGCTGGGTCCCGTTCGGGGCCTCGGTCAGCACGCCGCCGCTGCTGATCGGCGAGATGACGGTCGCCGGATCCTGAGTCCCAAGCGCAACAGCTGCCCCTTAACGCCGTGCCCGCTGTTAGATTGCGCCCCGATTTCAACCACCCCTGACGGAGGAGCTCCGACGTGACAAAGGCAGAATTTCTAGATCAACTTGCAGGCGACGAGCGGCTGGGCAGCAAGAAAGCCGCCAGCGACGCGGTTGACGCTGTTCTCGACGCGATCACCGACACGCTGAGCGGCGGTGGCGAGGTGAGCTTCACCGGCTTCGGCAAATTCCACGTCGCCGAGCGCGGCCCCCGACAGGGCGTCAACCCTCGCACCGGCGAGCGGATCACGATCCCGGGCGGCCGGGTCCCCCGCTTCTCCGCCGGCTCGGCGCTGAAGACCAAGGTCAAAGGCTAGGTAAGCCCAATTTCGGGCGCGTCGCAATCTGATTCTTCGCGCCCGAAATTGGACGAAGACCGGTTGTGACGGCAGCATTCGCGGACCGGCTTGCGGCGCTCGTCGACGAGCGCCGCAGCCAGGTCTGCCTCGGCCTCGACCCCGATCCGTCGAGGCTCTCCGGGGCCGCCACCGGCGACGCTGGAGCCTCCGCCGCCGAGCAGGCGGCGGAGGCCGTCGTCGCCCACTGCCGTTCGCTGATCGAGCGGGCCGGGCCGGCCTGCGTCGCGGTCAAGCCCCAGCTGGCCTGCTTCGAGCGCCTCGGCGCCCCGGGCTGGTCGGCGCTGGCCGAGGTCTGCGGGGCGGCCCGGGAGGCAGGGTTGCTGGTGGTCGCCGACGGCAAGCGCGGCGACGTGCCGGTGACCGCGGCGGCCTATGCGCAGGCGCTCGTCGGCGAGACCCCGACGCCGTGGGGCACTGTGCCCGGGCTTGGCGCCGACGCCTTCACCGTCAACCCGTTGCTCGGCGTCGATGCTCTGGAGCCGCTCGTCGCGGCGGCCGAGACGGCCGGTGCCGGGGTCTTCGCCTTGGTCCGGACCAGCAATCCGGGGGCGGCCGACGTGCAAGACCTGCCGGCACCCGAGCGGCCGCTGCACGAGCACCTCGCCTCCATGGTCGACGGGATGTCCGAGCGGTTGCTGGGCGAGTGCGGGTTGAGCGGGATCGGCGCGGTGGTCGGTGCCACCGCCCCCGAGCACATCGACCGGCTGCGGTCGCTGATGCCGCGGGCGATCTTCCTCGTCCCCGGGGTCGGCGCCCAGGGCGGCCAGCCCGAGCGGCTGGGCGCCGCGTTTGCCCCCGGGCAGGCCGCGGCCCTGGTTGCCGCCTCGCGCGGGATCGCGGCGGCGGAGGACCCGGCGTCGGCGGCGGAGAGCCTGCGCAGGGCGGTTTGGGACGTTTCGACCGCCTAGAACGCCGCTGACCGGATATACGATCTGCTGCGCCCATCCGATCTCCCGCATCGTCCAATGAACAAGCGCTCATCAGCCCCTGCCCGGGTACTCGCCGTGACCACCCTCGTGGTGGCGTTCGTCGTCGCGATCGTCGCGATCGGCGCCGCGCTCGGCGGCGGCGACTCGAATGGCTCGAAAGGACACCGGCACGGTGGCGGCTCGGCAAAGAGCACGAGCCACGAGAAGCGAAAGGTCCCCGCTACCTACGAAGTCCAGAGCGGCGACACCCTGATCTCGATCGCCCGCCACAACGGGGTCTCGGTGGCGCGCATCGAAAGGCTCAACCCCGAAGTGGACCCGCAGATCCTGATCGCGGGGGAGATGCTGAAGCTCCGCTAGGCGCTGGGGGGTGCCGGCC
>DASSMU010000118.1:0-3146 GCA_035701465.1 Solirubrobacterales bacterium | reverse complement strand
CCCGGGACTCGACTTCGACCTCAGCACCGAGCAGGACCTTGAGATCCTGCGGCGGCTGCCCGAGCTGGCAGCGCTCGGCCTGCCGCTCTACGTCTCGCTCTCGCGCAAGGACTTCATCGGCGCGGTGCTGGGCGGGTCCTGGGAGGAGCGGCTGCCGGCGGGCGAGCGCGAGTGGGGCACGGTCGCCGCGGTGGCGCTGGCGGTGCGCGGCGGCGCCGACGTCCTCCGCATCCATGACCGCAGCTCGCTGCAAGCAGTCAGGGTCGCCGGCCGCATCGCCAAACCGGGGGCCGATGGGCCGAAATGCGGAACATAGTTCCTGATTTCGTCCCGTCGGCGGGAGGCGGGTGATGGCCCGGAGCCTCATGGAGGCGCCGTGGTCGGTCGCGCTCGAGCCCGCCCGGCGCGACGGTCGCATCGTCGCCGAGGCGAGCGAGGAGGAGCGCAAGGCGCGAACGGTTGCCCTGCCGCGCTCGCTCGACCCCGGCTTCGCCGAGGCGCTGAAGCGGGCCGGGATCGAGCGCCTCTACTCGCACCAGCGCCAGGCTCTGGAGGCGGCGGCCGTCTCCAACCTCGTGATCACCAGCGGCACCGCCTCGGGCAAGAGCCTCGCCTTCAACCTGCCGGTGCTGGACGGCATCGCCGGCGATTCCAAGCGCCGCGCCCTCTACCTCTATCCGACCAAGGCTCTGGCCCAGGACCAGGCGCGCAAGCTTGGCGCGCTGCGGCCGCCGGGACTGCGCGAGGCGATCTACGATGGCGACACGCCGCGCGAAGAGCGCCCCGCGATCCGCCGCCGCAGCAACCTCGTCCTCACCAACCCCGACATGCTGCACGTCGGCATCCTGCCCCACCACAAGAGCTGGGGCGACTTCCTCGCCAACCTCGGCTGGGTCGTCGTCGACGAGGCGCACACCTACCGCGGCGTCTTCGGCTCCCACGTCGCCAACGTGCTGCGGCGGCTGCGCCGGGTCGCGCGCGCCTACGGCTCCGAGCCGCGCTTCCTGCTCGCCTCGGCGACGATCGCCAACCCGGTCGGGCTGGCCGAGGAGCTCGTGGGGACACCGTTCGAGCTGATCGACGACGACGGCGCCCCGAGCAGCGGGCGCGAGATCGCGATGTGGAACCCGCCGCTGATCGACAAGGCGACCGGGACGCGGCGCTCGGCCCTTGGTGAGGCGGCGGACCTGCTCGCCGAGTTGGTCAGCCACGGCGTGCGCACGATCTGCTTCCTCAAGAGCCGCCGCGGGATCGAGTTGATCCAGCGCTTCGCCCGCGAATCGCTGGAGGCGCGCGGCAAGCCGGAGCTGGCGGCGCGGATCGCCCCCTATCGCGGCGGCTACACCTCCCAGCAGCGGCGCGAGATCGAGCAGCGGCTCTCCGACGGCGAGCTGCTCGCGGTCGTCGCCACCGACGCGCTCGAGCTGGGGATCGACATCGGCGAGCTCGACGCGGCGATCTGCGTCACCTTCCCGGGGACGGTCGCCAGCCTGCGCCAGATGTGGGGCCGGGCCGGGCGCCGGCGCCGCGGCCTCGCCGTCTACGTCGCCGGCCAGGACGCGCTCGACCAGTTCTTCTGCCGCCACCCCGACGAGTTCATCGACCGGCCGGTGGAGGCGGCGATCCTCGACCACGGCAACGAGCAGATCGCCTCGCGGCACATGGTCGCGGCGGCGTACGAGCTGCCGCTGGGCGAGGAGGACGCGGACGTCTTCGGGGCGGGCTGGCGCGAGCGGGCCGAGCGGCTGGTCGCGGCGGGAGAGCTGCGCCAGGCGGGGGGCCGGACGATGCCGCGCAGCAGCGAGTTCGTCGCCGCGAAGATCCCTCTGCGCTCGGCCTCGACCGACTCGGTCGCGGTGATCGAGCGCGACTCGGGCGAGATGCTCGGCCTGGTCGAGTCCGAGCGCGCCTTCACCACGATCCACCCGGGCGCGATCTACCTCCACCTCGGCCGCTCCTACGAGGTCGAGCAGCTCGACGTGGCGGGACGGCGCGCGGTCGTCTCCCGCTTCGACGGTGACTGGTACACGCGGCCGAAGAAGGAGACCGAGATCTACATCGAGCGGGTGCGCGAGCAGCGCTCTACCTCGGGGGTCGAGCTGCACTTCGGCGAGGTCTCGGTGACCGAGCAGGTGATCGCCTACCAGCGGGTCTCGATCGCCGACCAGGAGCCCTTCGACATCGTCTCGCTGGAGCTGCCCGAGCAGCACTTCGTCACCCAGGCGCTCTGGTACGTGCTGCCGGACCGGCTCAGCGGGGCGCTGCCGCCCGACGTCCTGCTCGGGGCCCTGCACGCCACCGAGCACGGCCAGATCGCGGTGCTGCCGCTGATCGCGATGTGCGACCGCTGGGACATCGGCGGGCTCTCGACCAACGTCCACTTCCAGACCGGCCGCTCGACGATCTTCATCTACGACGGGCACCCGGGCGGAGTCGGGATCACGCTGCGCGGTTACGAGCAGTTCGAGCGCCTGCTCGGCGACGCCGAGCGGCTGATCGCCGAGTGCCCCTGCGAGTCCGGCTGCCCCTCCTGCGTGCAGAGCCCCAAGTGCGGCAACCTCAACGAGCCGTTGCACAAGGAGGGCGCGCTGGAGCTGATGCGTTCGATGAAAGACTCCGGCCCGCGATGAGCGGGCAGCGGCAGGTGGCGGTGATCGGCGGGGCGGATTGCGAGCCGGGCTCCGAGGCTGCGCTGCTGGCCGAGGAGATCGGGCAGCAGCTCGCCGGCGCCGGCGTGACGCTCGTCTGCGGCGGGCTGACCGGGGTGATGGAGGCCGCCTGCCGGGGCGCGGCCGAGGCCGGCGGGGTGGCGATCGGGATCGTCCCCGGCAACTCGGTCGCCGAAGCGAACCCGTACTGCACGCACGTGGTTGCGACCGGCATCGGCCACGCCCGCAACCTTGCCGTCGTCTCCTCCGGCGAGGTCGTGATCGCGATCGGTGGCGAGTGGGGGACGCTCTCGGAGATCGGTTTCGCCCGCGCGCTGGGCCGCCCCGTGATCGCCCTGCGCAGCTGGAGCATGAGCGGCCGCGAGCGGATGGAGGACGCCCCGGGCGTTGTCCCGGCCGAGACGGCGCGAGAGGCGGTCGAGCTGGCGCTCGAGCTGCTGTAAACGCCCCCCACCCTCAGCGGTCGCACTTTCCGCC
>DASSMU010000117.1:0-4457 GCA_035701465.1 Solirubrobacterales bacterium | reverse complement strand
CGCTCTCGGCGTCGACGCACTGGGCAACCGTGCCGGGGTCGGCGGCGGTGGTGATCGCCTCGATTGCCTCGACCAGCTTCGACGGGGCACAGGAGGGCGCCTTCAAGAGCGGCATCCTGCAGACCTTCGAATGGCTTGCCGACGCCGGTTTCAGCCTGGTCACCTCGCTGCGCCTCACCGACACGATCTTCATGCTGCTCTGCTTCGCCGGAGTCGGCCTCGTCTACCTGATCGGCGTGCGGGGGATGGCCACCGTTCGCGGCGCACCGCCGCTGAAGAAACTGCGCTCGGGCTTCGCCCACACACTGATCCCGATCGCCTTCGCCTACCTCGTCGCCCACTACTTCAGCCTCTTCGTCTTCCAGGAGCAGGCCCAGTTCACCTACCTGCTCTCCGATCCGCTGGGGACCGCGACGACCGACCTCTTCGGCACTGCCTCGGGTGGCATCGACTTCAAGTTGCTCAGCGCCAACGCGATCTGGTACGTGCAGGTGGGGGCGCTGGTGATCGGCCACGTCGCCGGCCTGACCCTCGCCCACGACCGCGCCACCGCGTACTGGGGCGACTATCGCCAGGCGGCGCGCTCCCAGTACTGGATGCTGGCGGTAATGGTCGCCTTCACCTGTTTTGGGCTCTATCTGCTCTCGGTTGCCAACGCATGAACCCGCGTTTTGGGAGAAATGCGGGTATTTCGGACTGTTAACGCGGCTTTATACCGATACAAAAGAGACGCAAACGCTGGTTTAATGGAAATGAGTCATTTCACTTTGACTCTCCCTCTCCCTGTTTTGTGTCGGGACCGCCGCTCGCAAGGCTGGCGGTCTCGGCACATACAGGGGGCACCTTGGATCGAGCGCGGGAGCGGGAGCGCCGGTGGCTAGAGGATCTCGGCGAGTCGGCGCTCCAGCGCCGCCGATACCTCGTCGCGCACAGGGCCCTCGGCGAGCCGCTCCACCAGCGACTCGAGGAAGCCCTCGATGATCAGCGACTTCGCCTCGGCCGGGTCGAGTCCGCGCGAGGTCAGGTAGAAGAGCTGGTCGCGGTCGATCTGGGCAACCGCGGCGGCGTGGGTGCAGCGGACGTCGTCGGCTTCGATCTCTAGCCCGGGGATCGCGTCGGCATGGGCCTCGGTGGAGAGCAGCAGGTTGCGGCTCTCCTGGAAGGCGTCGGTCTGTTGGGCGCCGGGGTCGACCCTGATCATCCCGCGCCAGACCGCGGTCGCGCCGGCGGCGAGGACGCCGCGGAAGGCGAGGTCCGAGTTCGTGTTCGGCGCTGCGTGCTCCTGGGTGGTGTCGTAGTCGAGGTGCTGCCCGGCGCCGCCGGCGTAGCCGCCGGTGACCCGCGCTTCCGAGCCGGGACCGGCCAGCTTGGTCTCCATCCGCACCTTGCCGCGGGCCGAGCCGAAGCCGAGGGCGGTCCAGTCGAGGCGGCCGTCGCGCTCGACCTGGGCGCGCTGCGTGGCAAAGATCCAGGCCGACTCGGAAATGTCCTGGGTGTTGACGTAGCGCAACGTCGCACCCTGGCCGACGCTGAGCTCGACCACTGAGTTGACCAGGGCATCGACATCGTCGCCGGGCGAGGACCAGTGCTCCCAGACCTCGGCCTCGGCGCCTTCCTCGAGCACGACGAGCGTGCGCCAGTTGATGGCGGCACCGTTTTCGGCGACCGGGATCTCGATCCGGATCGGGTCGGCGACCCTGGTCCCCCGCGACACGTGTACGAGGACGCCGTCGAGCGGGGAGGCGTAGTTACGCGCGACGAACGGGTCCTGGGAGTCGACCAGCGACCCGAGGGCCCGGTCGAGGAGCTCGGCGTGGGACTCGGCCGCCTCCTCGAATGAGATGACGGTAGCGCCCTCACCCCCTTGGACCACGGGCACGGCCGCTCCTGGCTCGTAGGCGTCGATGTCGAGGCCTGAGAGGTCGGTGAATTCCCACCCCTTCGCCTTCTGGTCGGGAAGAGGTGGCAGCGTTGCGACCTCAGCCAATGGAGCCCTCCATCTGCAATTCGATCAGCCGGTTAAGCTCGACCGCGTACTCCATCGGCAGCTCCTTGGTGACCGGCTCGATGAAGCCGTTGACGATCATCTTCGAGGCCTCCTCCTCGTCGAGGCCGCGGCTCTGCAGGTAGAAGAGCTGCTCGTCGCCGATCTTCGAGACCGTCGCCTCGTGGCCGACGTCGGCGTCGTTCTCGTCGATGCGGATCGTCGGGTAGGTGTCCGAGCGCGAGTCCTCGTCGAGCAGCAGCGCGTCGCAGACGACCTTGGAGCGCGACTCGGTGGCCCCGTCGGCGATCTCGAGCAGGCCGCGGTAGGTCGCCCGGCCGCCGTCCTTGGAGATCGACTTGGAGAAGATCGAGGACGAGGTGCGGGGCGCGCCGTGGATGATCTTGCCGCCGGCGTCCTGGTGCTGGCCGTCCCCGGCGAAGGCGATCGAGAGGATCTCGCCGTGGGCTTCGGGCCCGAGCAGGTAGATCGACGGGTACTTCATCGTCAGCTTCGAGCCGAGGTTGCAGTCGACCCACTCCATCGTCGCCTTCTCCTGCGCGATCGCGCGCTTGGTGACGAGGTTGTAGACGTTCTGCGACCAGTTCTGCACGGTCGTGTAGCGGACCCGCGAGCTCGGCTTGCAGACGATCTCGACCACGGCGGAGTGCAACGAGTCGGTCGAGTAGACCGGAGCCGTGCAGCCCTCGATGTAGTGGACGTCGGCGCCCTCCTCGGCGATGATCAGCGTGCGCTCGAACTGGCCCATGTTCTCGGTGTTGATCCGGAAGTAGGCCTGCAGCGGCATCTCCACTTTCACCCCGGCGGGCACGTAGACGAAGGAGCCGCCCGACCAGACGGCGCTGTTCAGCGCCGCCAGCTTGTTGTCGTTGGGCGGGATCACCGTCGCCCAGTACTCGCGGACGAGGTCCTCGTGCTCGCGCAGCGCCGTGTCCATGTCGGTGAAGATCACGCCCTGGGCCTCGAGCTTCTCGTTGACCTGGTGGTAGACGACCTCGGACTCGTACTGGGCGCCGACGCCGGAGAGGAATTTGCGCTCCGCCTCGGGGATGCCGAGGCGGTCGAAGGTGTTCTTGATGTCCTCCGGCACCTCGCTCCAGTCGCGGCTGTTCTTTTCCGAGGCGCGGACGAAGTAGTGGATGTCGTCGAAGTCGATCTGGGCGAGGTTGCCGCCCCAGGTCGGCGTCGGCCGATCTTCGAAGTGCTGCAGCGCCTTGAGGCGGAAGTCCCGCATCCACTGCGGCTCGTCCTTGTACTCGGAGATCGATTCGACGACCTCGCGAGAGAGGCCCTTCGGCGCCTTGTAGGCGTAGCCGGTCTCGGGGTCGTGGAAGCCGAACTTCTCCTTGTAGTCGGCATTGATGCCGGCGAGCTCTCGTTTCTCCGCTACGACCTCAGGTGTAGCCATGTCAATCGACCTCCAGAACGATGGTGTCGTCCACGATCTCCGCCGCGAACGTCTGCACCGGGGCGAAAGCCGGGAGGGTCTTCGGCCTGCCGGTGCTCAGGTCGAAGAGGGAGCCGTGGCGCGGGCACTCGACGGTGCAGGCCGAAGCATCGAACTCGCCCTCGGCGAGCGGCCCGTCGTCGTGCGAGCAGCGGTCCTCGATCGCGTAGAGCGTGCCCTCGCAGTTGAAGACGCCGATCTTGCGGCCCTCATGCTCGACCAGGCGCATCTGACCAGGCTGCAGCTCGCTCGACGCGCAGACTTCGATCTTGGTTGTGGTTGTGCCGTCCGTCACGTTATTCCTAGTCCGTAGGTCGGATTTTAGCGACATGAGAGGATCGCAGATGACCCCCTCCCCCCGCGAACTGCATCAACTTTTCTATCTGGCAGGTGGAGAAGTTGATGCAGTTCGTCCAGACGATTGGAGATGCGATGAGCGAGAGGACCAGTTACACGCCGGGAACGCCCTGCTGGGTCGATCTCGGAACCCCTGACATCGAGGCCGCGGCGGCATTCTACGGCGACCTCTTCGGCTGGAGCGTCGAGGAGGGCGAGAACGCCGAGCAGACGGGTGGTTACCGGCAGGCGACGCTGGGGGGCAAGCCCGTCGCCGGGGTGATGCCGCTGATGCAGGAGGGACAGCCTCCGGCTTGGAGCACCTACATCTCGGTCGAGGACGCCGATGCGACGGCGGTAAAAGTACGCGAGGCCGGCGGCAGCGTGCTGGCCGAGCCGATGGACGTGCTCGACCTCGGCCGCATGGCCGTCTTCATCGACACGTCCGGCGCCGTCTTCGGCATCTGGCAGCCCCGCGCCTTCGTCGGCGCCAAAATCGTCAACGAGTCGAACGCCGTCGTCTGGAACGAGCTCAACACCCGCGACCCCGAGGCGGCCAAGGCCTTCTACGGCGCCGTCTTCGGCTGGGATTTCGAAGAGCGCCAGTTCCAGACCGGCAGCTACATCAGCATCAAAAACGGCGAGGGCAACGCCGGCGGCATTCTCGAC
>DASSMU010000116.1:0-2622 GCA_035701465.1 Solirubrobacterales bacterium | reverse complement strand
CGCCGCAGCGTTGGGTGGATTCGCTGAGGGGATAGGGCGAAGAACATGACGCCGCGCGCAGGCGAGGCCACCCCCGGGCCCTTCCGAGATACGCTCTTGCTCGTGAGCTTGGCTGAGGACTTTCAGCAGGTGCTTGACTCTTTGCCGCCCGACTGGACGGACTTGGAGCTTGATCTGCGGATTGGGGACGAGAGCCGGTATGTGGATGCTGCCGTGGCGCTCAGCCAGGTCAATGCTCAGTCTTACTCGCAGGCGGATTGGGACTGGCGCTTGCTTGTTGCTCACAGCTTCGGACACGCTGCTGCACCCGAGACGGTGCTGGGCGTTCTGAAGAAACTCGATGCCGATGGTGTAGCCGGGGAGATGGCAGTGCGCGAGGTTCGCGAGGGACGAGCTGAGGTCGTGCAGATGTGGGGCCGTCCCGAGAGCGTTCGCGAGGAGTTCCGCGAACGCCGCTCGCTCTAGTGGGGAGCAAACGCTAGTGGCGAAGATCGTCGCCGTCGTCTCAGATCTGATGCTCGCGAGCAGGGTCAGCGAGAGCCTGAAAGCAGCAGGCCACGAGGTCTCAGTCGTTCCAACCCTGCCCGACCCCATCGAAGCCGAGGCAATCGTCTGCGACCTCGACACCGCCGACATAGCCGCAATAGCCGCCGCCCCGGTCCCAACCCTCGGCTTCTACTCCCACGTAGACGTCGAAACCAAGAAAGCTTCAGAAGCAGCCGGAATCGACCGCATCATCCCCCGCTCCCGAATGGCCCGAGAGCTACCGGACCTAGTAGCCAGCCTGCTCCACCCTGCTGAGAATTAGCCGTACCGGAGAGGAGTGCCGGGGGGTCGCGCTCGGGGGCGGCGTCATGTTCTTCGCCTCTAACCCTCAACGAACGCACACCACCCTGCGGCGAAGAACCCAGCCCCCGAGCGCGACCCCCCGGCACTCCTACCCCGCCACGAATCAACCGAAGAAGACCTGCTGCAGCAAGAACACATTGAGCCCGATGATCATCGCGGCCAAGACCCCGGCAACCCCGGTCAACCACCGCGGATTGACCAGCTCGCCCATCACCTTCCGACTCGAAGCCAACATCAGCAGCGGCACCAGCGCAAACGGAATCCCGAAAGAGAGCACCACCTGGCTACCGACAAGCGCATCGGTCGGATCGAGGCCAATGCCAAGCACGATCAGGGCCGGCGCAAGGGTGATCGCGCGGCGCAGGAAGATCGGGATGCGACGGCGGATGAAACCCTGCATCACCACCTGGCCCGCCATCGTCCCGACCGAGGAGGAGGCGAAGCCGGAGGCCAGCAGGGCGATGCCGAAAATGGTGGCCGCACGATCGGAGACAAGGGTCTTGAACCCGTCGAAGGCGCCGTCGATCGAGTCGACGCCGGTCAGGCCGCTGCCGTGGAAGAGCGCGGCGGCGACGATCATCATCGAGAGGTTGACGGCGCCGGCCAGGGAGAGGGCGATGACGACGTCGACCCGCTCGAAGCCGAGGATCTTTCGCCGCTCGTCGTCGTTGCGGCCGACGACCCGCCGCTGGGTCAGCGCCGAGTGCAGGTAGATGACGTGCGGCATCACGGTCGCGCCGATGATCCCCGTGGCGAGCAGGATGCTCTCGGTGCCGGCGAAGCCGGGGACGAACAGATGCTTCGCGACTTCCCCACCGTCCGGGCTGGCGTCGAAGAGCTCGAAGGCAAACGAGGCGACGACGACCCCGACCAGGACCGTGATCCCCGCCTCGAGCCTGCGGAAGCCCTTCTGCTGCAGGGCGAGGATGCCAAAGGCGCCGGCGCCGGCGATCACGCCGGCCGGGAAGAGCGGGATCCCGAAGAGCAGGTTGA
Source organism: Solirubrobacterales bacterium (assembly GCA_035701465.1). Classification (GTDB taxonomy): domain Bacteria; phylum Actinomycetota; class Thermoleophilia; order Solirubrobacterales; family 70-9; genus VRUE01. Next base: position 780 of record DASSMU010000116.1, on the reverse strand, counting down.
GCCCGAGCGCGGCGCCGACCACCTCGGCGATGTCGCAGGCCATCGCCACCAGCTCGGCCTGCAGCCAGAGGCCGATCGAGGTCCGCCGCGAGAACCTGTCGCGGCAGAGCTCGGCGAGGTTCTTGCCGGTCGCGATCCCCAGCTTCGCCGACTGCGTCTGCACGACCATCGCGATCAGGTTCGCCGCGAGCACGACCCAGAGCAGCAGGTAGCCGAACTTGGCGCCGCCGGCGATGTTGGTGGCGAAGTTGCCGGGGTCGATGTAGGCGACGGCGGCGACGAAGGCGGGGCCGAGGAAGGGCCAGATGCGAGAGGGGCCGCGGGCATGGCCCTCCAGCGAGCGGCGCGCCGCGCGGGCGACGGCCGCCTCGCCGGGGAGGACGTCCTCGACCGTGGCCTCGGGCGCGACGGCGTCCACCGGCGGGGCCTCTGTGACCTGGGATGGCTTCACCGGCCGCTCCCCTCTTCGACCGGCGGGAGCAGGTCGGGGCCGGGGATCGGCGTGCCGTGGGGGTCGTGGCTGGGTTCGCCGAGCTTGGCCGCGATCAGCAGCTCCAGCTCCTCGGAGATGTAGTGCTCGAGCACCTCGGCCTCCTCGTGGACGCGGTCCTCGGGCATCCCCAGGGCCTCGGAGAGGTAGGCCTCGATCAGCCGGTGGTGGCGGATCACCTCGAGCGCGACCTTCTCCCCGGCGGGCGTCAGGGTGACGCCCTTGTAGGGGCGGTACTCGACCAGGCCGAGCTCGCCCAGCTTCTTCAGCATCGAGGTCGCCGTGGCCGG
>DASSMU010000115.1:0-3108 GCA_035701465.1 Solirubrobacterales bacterium | reverse complement strand
CGCCGCCCGCTGTCCCGCTTCCTGCCCAGTGCTCGATGCTTCGTCGCTGGACCCACATCCAGTCGTAACCAGTGCCAGTCCGAGGCAAAGGGCGGCCAGTCCACCCCGCCTGCACGTTTTTAAAAAAGACCGCATACGTTCCTAGATTGAGCATATGCGCTTTGCCGCAATACTCGAACGGAGACGAATCCACGCGCGCGACCGACCCACGTCCAGGCGCGCGGCCCGAATCTGATTCGATAGCGCCATGGCAGTCAGCGCTCAATACAGCGTCACGATCCGGGTCGAGCTCGACGCGCGGCAGGAGCCGCTCGGCAAGCTGACCGCGTCGATCGCCGAGGCCGGCGGGCAGCTGCAGGGCGTGGACCTGGTCCCCGGGGCCGGCGGCGAGGGCAAGCGGGTGCGTGAGTTCACGATCGACGCCCAGGACCGCGAGCACTGGGAGAAGATCCTGCGCTCGATCGGCTCGACCCGCGGCGCCAAGGTTCTCGACTACGTCGACCGCACGATGCAGATGCACCGCGGCGGCAAGATCTCGGTCGAGAACAAGTACCCGCTGAAGACGCGCGACGACCTTTCGATGGCTTACACGCCGGGCGTCGCCCGCGTCTGCCAGGACATCCACGACGACCGCTCCAAGGCCTTCGAGTTCACGATCAAGAAGAACACCGTCGCCGTCGTCTCCGACGGCAGCGCGGTGCTCGGGCTCGGCAACATCGGCCCCGAGGCGGCGATGCCGGTGATGGAGGGCAAGGCGATGCTGTTCAAGGAGTTCGCCCAGGTCGATGCCTTCCCGATCTGCCTCGACACCCAGGACGCCGAGGAGATCATCAAGGCGGTCGAACTGATCGCGCCGACCTTCGGCGGGATCAACCTCGAGGACATCTCGGCACCGCGCTGCTTCGAGATCGAGGACCGGCTGAAGGAGTCGCTCGACATCCCCGTCTTCCACGACGACCAGCACGGCACCGCGATCGTGACCATGGCGGCTTTGTTCAACGCGCTGAAGATCGTCGGCAAGCCGATCGAGGAGCTGCGGGTGGTGGTGGTGGGACTCGGCGCCGCCGGCGTGGCGGTGACGAAGATGATGCTCGCCTCCGGCGTCACCCACGTCGTCGGCTGCGACCGCCAGGGCGCGCTCTCGACCAGCCGCCCCGACTACGAGTCGGGCGAGATGAGCGGGATCAAGCGCTGGTACGCGGAGAACTCGAACCCCGAACAGCTGAGCGGCGGTCCCAACGAGGTGATCGAGGGCACCGACCTCTTCATCGGCCTCTCCGGCCCCGGCCTGATCGAGGCCTCCTCGCTGGGCAAGATGAACGACGACGCGATCGTCTTCGCGATGGCCAACCCGACCCCCGAGGTGATGCCCGAGGACGCCGCCCCCTACGTGCGGATCATGGCCACCGGGCGCTCGGACTACCCGAACCAGATCAACAACGTGCTCGCCTTTCCCGGCATCTTCCGCGGCGCCCTCGACGCCGGCTCGCCCAGCATCACCGAGGAGATGAAGCTCGCCGCCGCCAAGGGCATCGCGATGGCCGTCTCCGAGGCGGACCTCTCCGAGGACTACATCATCCCCAGCGTCTTCAACCGCGAGGTTGCGCCGAAGGTCGCCGAAGCCGTGGTCGAGGAGGCCAGGCGCGAGGGCATCGCCCGCTTCAGCGAGGAGACCGGCACCTTCTCCACGGTGGAGGCCACCTAGCCCGTGAAGGTCCTCGTCACCGGCGCCAGCGGCTTCATCGGGTCCGCCCTCTGCGACTCGCTGCTGGTACGGGGCGAGACCGTCGTCGGCCTCGCGCGCGACCCGAAGCGGGCACGGCAGACCAACCCGCGGGTCGAGTGGCATGCCTGGCAGCCGACCCTGGAACGCCCTCCGGCCAAGGCCTTCGACGGCGTCGACGCCGTCGTCAACCTGCTCGGCGAGAAGATCAACCAGCGCTGGACCGACGAGGCCAAGCAGCGGATCATGGAGAGCCGCCGCACCGGCACGCACAACCTCGTCGGCGCCATCGCCAGCCTCGAGCGCAAGCCAAAGGTGCTGGTCAATCAGTCGGCGATCGGCTTCTACGGCGACCGTGGCGAGGCGATCGTCGACGAGTCCAGTGAGCCGGGCGAAGGCTTCGACGCCGAGGTCGTGCGCGAGTGGGAGAAGGCTGCGCACGAGGCCGATGCAACCGGCGTACGCCTAGTCGTCGTCCGCACCGGACACGTGCTCGACCCGCGCGGCGGCTTCCTCGGCCAGCTGCTGCCGCCGTTCAAGCTGGGCGTGGGCGGCCCGCTCGCCGGCGGCGCCCAGTACGTCTCCTGGATCCACGTCGACGACGAGGTCGGCATCCTGCTCTGGGCGCTCGGCAACGAGAAGGTCCGCGGCGCGATCAACTCGACGGCGCCCAATCCGGTCACCAACAGGACGTTCTCGAAGGCGCTGGGCAAGGCACTGGGGCGACCTGCCATGGTGCCGGTCCCCGGGATCACTTTGGACCTGATGTACGGCAAAGAGTTTGGGGCGGTTCTCCGCGGTGGCCAGCGTGTCTTGCCTAGGCGGGCGTTAGATCTTGGGTATGAGTTCAAGCATCCTGAGTTGGACGAGGCACTCGAAGATTTGCTCTAGCGGGGTGAGGGGCCGGGTGCCCCCTCCCAAAACGCACGGCAGGAGCCGCGCTTGAGTGTTTTGGGAGGGGGCACCCGGCCCCTCTATGCGGCTCGAAAAGCTCCGAGACTCGCTACATCTCGTGCAAGGCTTCCCGGATCGAAGCTCGGAGAGAGCCCGAGCCTGAGGCCTCGATGAGCTTGAGCAAGCGGGCCATCGCGGCTTTGCCCGAGCTTCCAGAGACCCACGGGATCTCGGCGGTTTCCAGAATCGGGTGGGTGAACCGAGCCGACTGGGGATTGGAAGCTTCCAGGTAAGCCACCGCAGTTGAGTCCTCCGTAGCTCGCCGAGCATTGGCGCCGAGCGTGGAGAGCTCGAGCTTGTCGTGGCTTCGGGGCGTCGGTAGGCAGATGGCTTGTACTCGAAGTTCTCCCGCACGATTGCCTTGCTTCGCAAGCTCTTGCTTGGCGCCGATGCAGAGTGGAGCTTCGACGTAAGCGGTGACGGTGGCGTCC
>DASSMU010000114.1:0-6631 GCA_035701465.1 Solirubrobacterales bacterium | reverse complement strand
GAGTTCGCGCCGCGGCTGGCCTTCTTCTTCAACGGCCATAACAACGTCTTCCAGGAGGTCGCCAAGTTCCGCGCCGTGCGGCGGATGTGGGCCAAGATCGTCGAGGAGCGCTTCGGCGCCGAGGACCCCAACTCGATGAAGATCCGCTTCCACACGCAGACCGGCGGCGTCACGCTCCAGGCTCAGCAGCCGGAGGTCAACATCATCCGCGTCGCCCTGCAGGGCTTCGCCGCGGTCTGCGGCGGCACCCAGAGCCTGCACACGAACGGCTTCGACGAGGCCCTGGCGCTGCCGACCGAGCGCTCGGCGCGGATCGCCCTGCGGACCCAGCAGGTGCTGGCGTATGAGTCCGGCGTCGCCGACACGGTCGACCCCTTCGCCGGCTCCTACTTCGTCGAGTCGCTCACCGACGAGGTCGAAGCGCGCGCCTGGGAGCTGATGGAGAAGGTCGAAGAGATGGGCGGCTCGGTCGAGGCGCTGGAGTTCATGCAGCGCGAGATCGAGGAGTCGGCGCACAGCTACCACGAGCGCTACCGCAGCGGCCAGGACGTTATCGTCGGCGTCAACAAGTACGTCACCGACCAGGTCGACGACGTCGACATCCTCCGCGTCGACCCCGAGGCCGAGCAGCGCCAGCTGACCCGTCTCAAAGCCTTCAAGGAGCGCCGCGATCAGGCGGGGGTCGAGGGGAAGCTCGAGTCGCTGCGCGACGTGGCCCGCGGCGACGGCAACCTCCTGCACCCGATCCGCACCGCCCTCGCCGCCGACGCCTCGATCGGCGAGGTCTGCGGCGCGATGCGCGACGTCTTTGGCGAGTACAAGGGCGGCGCGTTCTTCTAGCCGCCAATTGACCTGACGCGTGCTCCCTTCGGTGTCCATGGGAGCCCAAACGGAGCACGGAACAGATCGAGGACTGGCCTGCAGTCCCGCGTCTACACGGCGTCGACCGTCTGGAGGACTTTCGAAAAGTGCCGCGAACCGGGGTCCATGATCGAGGTCGCACGGACGCTGATGAAGTCCGAGCCCGAGCTTGCCGAGCTGGTCGCAAGCGTCGAAGGCATCGAGGTGACGATGGTCGAGAAGGGCTTCGGCACGCGGGTGGAGCTTCGCGCCAGCGAGGGCTCCGGCTTGCTCGAAAGCGACCTGGAGCGGATCTTGAACGACCTGGCCGAGCCGAGCAAGCAGCCTTTCGGCAGTGCCTGAAACCCATAAGGAGAGGAACGAGTTGAAGCCGATGTTGAAGAGGCACCTGAACCCCGCCACCGTGATCGCCTGCATCGCCCTGTTCGTGGCACTGGGTGGCGCCGCCGTAGCAGCGAAGACGGCAAGCAAGAACTCCGTGAAGACGGCGAGCATCGCCAACGGCGCGGTGACGACAGCGAAGATTCGCAACGGCGCGGTGACCACCGGCAAGCTGCGCAACGGCGGCGTAACGGGAGAGAAGATCGCCCCGGCGACGATCGGCTCGAGCCAGCTCGCCAGCGGCTCGGTCCGCTCCGGCCAGCTCGGCGGCCAGGTCGTCACCGAACCGAAGATCAAGAACGGCGCGGTCAGCGAGGCCAAGCTCGGCACCGGCGCGGTCAGCAGTGGCAAGCTGGCCCCGACCTTCCTCGCCCAGCTGCTCAGGAACGTCACCTACGTGACCGAAACGAGCCCGAACGACTCCGAAGAAGAAAAGTCCGTGACCGCCAAATGTCCGGCGGGCAAGGAAACGATCGGCGGCGGTGCCCGCATCAACTCACCGGCCAAAGTTGCCGTTGCCATCAATGCGTCGTACCCGCTCGTCGACTCGAACAACGGCCGGGTCGGTTGGATCGCCGGCGGTCGTGAGACGTCCGCAGAGGCCGAAACCTGGCAGGTCGTCGCCTACGCGGTCTGCGCCGAACTCTAGGCGCCCGCCAGCGAAATCCAGGTTCGAAGGGCCCGCTCCGGCGGGCCCTTCGCCGTCTTGGCGGCACGCGCCGATCCGCCGTCATAGACTCCCGCGCCCGATGCGCGAACGGAACCCGGTCACCCACGAGGAGAAGCTCGCCTACCTGCGCGAGCTGCGTGAGGAAGCGATCCACTCGGCCTCCGAGGAGGCGGTGGAGAAGCAGCACGCGAAGGGCAAGATGACCGCTCGCGAGCGGGTCGAGAAGCTGCTCGATCCCGGCTCCTTCGAGGAGCTCGACGTCTTCGTCCGCCACCGCACCTACGACTTCGAGATGCAGAAGAAACGGCCCTGGGGCGACGCCGTCGTCACCGGCCACGGCACGATCGACGGCCGCACGGTCTTCGTCTTCTCGCAGGACTTCACCGTCTTCGGTGGCAGCCTCGGCGAGGTGATGGCGGAGAAGATGTGCAAGGTGATGGACCTCGCCGCCCAGGTCGGGGCGCCGGTGATCGGCATCAACGACTCCGGGGGCGCCCGGATCCAGGAGGGCGTCGTCTCGCTCGGCGCCTACGGCGACGTCTTCGTCCGCAACGTGCAGTGCTCGGGCGTGATCCCCCAGATCAGCCTGATCATGGGTCCCTGCGCCGGCGGCGCCGTCTACTCACCGGCGATGACCGACTTCATCTTCATGGTCAAGGAGACCTCGCACATGTTCATCACCGGCCCGGAAGTGATCAAGACGGTGACCGGCGAGGAGGTCGAGTTCGAGGAGTTGGGCGGGGCGATGAGCCACAACTCGAAGTCGGGCGTCGCCCACTTCGCCTCCGAGGACGAGGAGAGCTGTCTCGAGGACGCCCGCTACCTGCTCAGCTTCCTGCCCTCGAACAACCTCGAGGCGCCGCCGCGCTTCGAGCCCTCAGACGACCCCGAGCGCGAAGACACCGACCTCGACACCCTGGTCCCCGACGATCCCTCCAAGCCCTACGACATGCGCGAGGTGATCTCCCGCGTCGTCGACGACGGCGAGTTCTTCGAGGTCCACGAGCACTTCGCGAAGAACATCGTCTGCGGCTTCTCGCGCCTCGACGGCTTCCCGATCGGCATCGTCGGCAACCAGCCCGCCTTCCTCGCCGGGGTGCTCGACATCGAGGCCTCCGAGAAGGCGGCCCGCTTCGTCCGCACCTGCGACGCCTACAACGTCCCGATCGTCACCTTCACCGACGTGCCCGGCTTCCTGCCCGGCACCGACCAGGAGTGGAACGGGATCATCCGCCACGGCGCCAAGCTGCTCTACGCCTTCACCGAGGCGACCGTGCCCAAGCTCACGGTCGTCACCCGCAAGGCCTACGGCGGCGCCTACGACGTGATGAACTCCAAGCACATGCTGGCCGACTTCAACGTCGCCTGGCCGACCGCCGAGGTCGCGGTGATGGGCCCCGAGGGCGCGGTCAACATCATCTACCGCAAGGACATCGCCTCTTCGCCGACGCCCGACGAGCGCCGTCAGAAGCTGATCGACGACTACAAGGCCCACTTCGCCAACCCCTACTCGGCGGCCGAGCGCGGCTACATCGACGATGTGATCGAGCCGCGCCAGACCCGGCCGAAGCTGATCAAGGCCCTGCGCATGCTGCAATCCAAGCGCGTCGCCCAGCCGAAGCGCAAGCACGGCAACATCCCGCTGTAGCGGGCTAGGGCTGCGCTTCGATCTGCTGGACCCGGCCCTTTATCCATTTGGAGAGCAGGTCCGTACGGGTGAAGAGCTGGGGGCGCTGCGTCGTGCAGTTACCGAACACGGCCTGGGTGATGCCGATCTCGACCCAGCCCCCCTTGCGGTTGGAGGCGAAGAGCGGCCCGCCCGAGTCCCCGTGACAGACGCCGGAGGTGGCCTTGGGGAAGTCGATCGCGCAGATCCGCCCACGGAGGCCTTCGCAGCGGGAGCCCTCGACGACCGTCTTGGCCCACATCAGCGACTCGGTCGGTTCGATCTGTTCGGCTCCTTCGGCCTGTTCGGAGAAATAGGTCATCCCCCATCCTGCGACTCGGGCGTGGGCACCGAGTTTCAGATAGCGGGCGTTGGGGTGCGTCGCGATCGGTATCGGCGGCGCCGTCGTCGGCGTCGTCAGGGCGAGCAGGGCGGCGTCGCCGAACTTGGTCACCTCTCCGGGGACGAACTTGGGGTAGGGAATCAGCCGCGTGAGCGCCGACACCTGGCGCTGGGGGTCGGTCCAGTTGACGACGCCGGTCACGACCCGGTACCCGGACGGGTCGAGCAGGGCCTTGCTTTCCGGGTTGAAGAGGCAGTGGGCGGCGGTCAGGATAACCCGGGGGGCGATGACCGTTCCGGTGCAGGCGAGGACGGCCTTTTCGTTTTCGAAGTAGACGATGAATGCCATGAAGGGATAGCTCCCCGGCGTGGCTTCCTGCCCGCCGATCACCGAGGCCTGCGCGCCCGCGCCCCTGGCCTCTGCCGCGGGCGCGATCGAGACGATGCAGGCAAGCAGGGCAAAGGCAGCCGACCATGCGGCGGCGATCCTTGCGGGCTTCGACTTCATCGTCGATTCATCGGCGCTGGGCCCCTCCAGGTTTAGTCGCGACGCGACGGTGTCGCCCAGCGGGCTAGGGCATCGCCGTCGCCTCGGTCTCGACGCCGCCGCCCGTGGCCCGCTCGGCGCGGCCGCCGCGGGCTCCGGCGGCACCGCCCTCCTCGCGGGTGAGGCGGTGGGCGAGGTAGACGGGGACAATCGAGATCAGCACGACGATCACGGCGACGGCGTTGACGATCGGCAGTTCGTTAGGGCGGAAGAGGCGGGAGAAGATCCAGATCGGCAGGGTTTCTTCGCCGGCCCCGATCGTGAACGTGGTGACGATGATCTCGTCGAAGGAGAGGGCAAAGGCGAGCAGGCCACCGGCGGCCAGAGCGGTCTTCAGGCTGGGCAGGGTGACGAAGCGGAAGGTCTGCCAGGTGTGCGCGCCGAGGTCGGCCGAGGCTTCCTCGAAGGAGGTCGAGACCCGGCGCAGGCGGGCGACGACGTTGTTGTAGACGACGACGATGCAGAAGGTGGCGTGGCCGACGATCACAGTCAGTAGGCCAAGCGGCACGCCGAGCACCTGGGTGAAGGTGTTGCTGATCGCGACGCCGGTGACGATCCCCGGCAGGGCGATCGGAAGGATGACGAGGAAGGAGATCGTCTCGCGACCGAAGAAGCGGTAGCGGGCGACGGCGAGCGAGGCAAGGGTGCCGAGCACGATCGCGATCGTCGTCGCGGCGAGGCCGGCCTTGACCGAGGTGAGCAGCGCTTCGTGGACCGAGGGGCTTTCGATGGCCTTCGGGAACCAGGAGAGGGTCAGTCCCGGCGGCGGCCAGGCGAGGATGTTGCTCGCGTTGAAAGCGTAGATCGCGATCACCACCAGCGGGATGTAGATGAAGGCGAGGCCGACCGCGATCGCGAGGCGGAGCAGCACGGTTGCGCGGCGCGAGAGCCTCATCGCTAGATATGCTCGAAGGCGCCTAGCCGGCGAGCGACCAGAAGGTAGGCGATCATCACGACGATCGGGACGAGCGCGAGGGCGGAGGCGAACGGCAGGTTGTTGGAGATGTTGTTGAAGATCACGTTGCCGATGAACTGGTCGTTGGAGACCAGGCGCGGGGTGATGTAGTCGCCCAGGGTGAGGGCGAAGGTGAAGATCGAGCCGGCGACCACGGCTGGGAAAGCGAGCGGCAGGATCACCCGGCGAAAGGTCGTGAACGGCGAGGCGCCGAGGTCCTCTGAGGCGCTGATCAGCGAGTTCGGGATCGGTTCGAGGCCGGCGTAGATCGGCAGGATCATGTAGGGCAGCCAGAGGTAGCTCATCACCAGCCAGACCGCGGTGCTGCCGTAGCCGGGCCCGTGCAGCCCGAGCGGGCTCAGGGCCCAGTTGACGATCCCGTCGGCGGAGAGCATCGTCCGCCAGGAGTAGACCTTGACCAGGTAGCTCGACCAGAGCGGCAAAAGCACCGCGACGACGAGGATCGCCTTGCCGCGGCGGCTCGCCACCTTGGCCATGTAGAAGGCGATCGGGAAGGCAAGGATCGCGTCGGTGAGGGTGACCAGCGCCGCGATCCGCACCGTTCGCCAGACGATGCTGCGGTAGACGGGTTCGTTGAAGAGCGTTTCGAAGTTTTCGAAGCTCAGCCCGCGGACGACTTCGCCGCTGAGCGGGTCGACCGTCCAGAAGGCGGCGATCAGCAGGACCGCGAGCGAGCCCAGGTAGCCGATCACCAGCCAGCCGACCGGGCCGGCCAGAAGCGTTCCCACCTGCAGGCGACGGCGGCCGTGGAAGAGGGCGGCGAGCCTGTGGCCCACCGACCTTCCTTCCACGACCGCCTCAGTCGCCATCGACTGCGAGCTTCCGCTCAGCCCTTGATCGAGGTCCAGGCCTGGACCCAGTCGTTGTAGTCCTTGCAGTCACTCGATCCGTTGCCGCAGTCGGCCAGCGGCGTTTCCCAGAAGTAGACGCGCTTCCAGAAGGCCGCGTTTTCAGCGTGGTACTTGGCGCAGAAGTTCTTCTCTTCGGTGTGTTCACAGGCCAGGCTCTGCGCCGGTGCCTCACCGAAGAACTGCGCCACCTCGGCGTTGATCTTCGGTGAGACGATCCAGTTCATCCACATGTACATGCAGTTGGGATGTTTGGCTTCGGAACTGATCATCCAGGTGTCCGACCAGCCGGTTGCGCCCTCGGACGGCAGGAAGCCCTGGCTCGCCGGGCTTGCCGCCA
>DASSMU010000113.1:0-16729 GCA_035701465.1 Solirubrobacterales bacterium | reverse complement strand
CTCGCACGCATCCCAAAGCTGATCGGCTTCCACATCGGCCGATAGGCCCAACCCGGCGCTGCCGACACGGTTCGTAGGCGAGGGATGGGCACCCCCTCGGGCGGGCGGATACTCAAAATGCCGGCCTCATTAGGCCGGCATTTGTCCGAACGAGGGGGTGCCCTCGCGGCTTTGCGCGGCCTCCTGCGTAGAATTCCCGAGCAAGATGGCACGCGTGCTTGTACTCAACGCGACGTATGAGCCGATCAACGTTTGCACGTTGAGAAGAGCTGCTGTGCTCTTGCTGAAGGAAAAAGCTGAGTTGCTGGAGCGGCGCGAGGGCGCGATCCACTCCGAGCACATGACGATGGAGCGGCCCGACGTGATCCGCCTGGTCAGCTACGTGCGCATTCCCCGCGAAGCACACAGGCGCAAGATCACCCGTCGTGCCGTCCTCGCCCGCGACTCCTGGACCTGCCAGTACTGCGGCTCGCGCAAGTCGGGGCTGACCGTCGACCACGTGATCCCCCGCAGCCGCGGCGGCAAATCGGTCTGGGAGAACATCGTCGCCGCCTGCGCAAGCTGCAACCGCCGCAAGGGCAACCGCCTCCCCCGCGAGATCCACATGCACCCCCAGAACACCCCCAAGGCCCCGGGCCCGACGGTCTTCATCCAGGTCGCCAGCCCCTCCATCCCAGAAGCCTGGCAGCAGTACCTGCCCGCGGCTGCTTAGCGGGGCGCTTGCGATCAGACACCAGGCGCCACCGTCCGCAGGCCAGCGAGGCGTGCGGCAGCGGCCTGGCGCACGTCGTAAGTCACGAACGCCTCGACTGGGCCAAGGCCGGCGGCGGCGGCAATGTGGATCGCGTCGAGTGTTCTAAGCGCCGGCTCGGCGAGCGCTCCCGCGGCGGCGAGAAGATCTCGGTCGACGGGGCAAAGTGCCAGATCGCCGATCAAATCTTCCGTGCGTTCCAGCAAGCAACCGAGCGATGGTCGTCGGCTCTGCGCCGCAACTCGTCGTACGGCGCGCGGGACCTCACTCAACGCCAGCTCGCAACTGACCAGGTCCGCTCCTTCGAGATAGGCGCGGAGGGCTTCGGACTCAGCCTCCTCGCGTACAAGCTTGACCAGGGCGGACGCGTCCGCGTAATAGACCGGCATGCTCAGCGGTAGCCGCGGACTTCTTCGAGCGCCCGACTCAGCGCATGCGGGTCGCCGTCCATCTCAAGAGGCTCTGGCAACCCAGACCGGCGTGGAGGCGACACCTTGCCTTCGGCGATCAAGCGATCGACGTCGGATCCGGTGGTCGGTGCCGGTCCCAGCTCGGCCACCGGCCGGTTGCGATCGGTGACCACCAACCGCTCTCCTTTGCTCACTCGCCGCAGGTAGACGCTCAGGTTCTGTCGCAGCTCCGCAACCCCAACTGTCTTCTCATTCATGTACATCAAAGTAGCACTTCCTTCAACCCACTTCCGTGGTTCGCGCAAGTCACATGCCCTGAAGCTCTGGCGAGATCATCTTCTCCCCCCTGGCACACGTTTCCCAACCCGAATTGCGAGCTTTTGAACCCGCTGACATAGGAGCTCGACGACCGAGAAGAGGGCCGGGGATCCCCTCCCAAAACGCGCGGCGGAGCCGCGCTTGAGTGTTTTGGGAGGGGATCCCCGGCCCTCCCCACGCTCGGCTACTCCCCCAATTGCTCCTGCCCGTCGGGCTCCTCAGCTTCGGAGTCGTCGTCGACTACCAGCGCCACGGCGCTGACGCTGTCGTCGTCCTTCATGTTCATGACTTTCACGCCCTGGGTTGGGCGGCCCATCTGGGAGATGCCGCCGGCGCGGGTGCGCTGGACCATGCCGTTCTGGGAGATGAAGAGGAGGTCCTGGTGCTCGCGGACGATCAGGGCGCCGGCGAGGCCACCCTTCTTCGCGGTCAGCTTCGCCGTGAGGACACCCTTGGTCCCGCGGCCCTTGACCGGATACTCGGAGACCGAGGTGCGCTTGCCGTAGCCGTTCTCGGTGACGACGAAGAGCTCGGAGTCATCGCGGGCGATGTCCATCGCCAGAACCCGGTTGGCAGCGCCGTTGACCTTGGCCGAGACGTTCATCCCTTTGACGCCGCTGGTGTCGCGGCCCATCGGCCGGACTTTCTGCTCGGAGAAGCGTGAGGCGTGGCCGGACTTGGAGACCAACAGGATGTCGTCCTCGCCGGAGGTGAGCCGCACCTGGACCAGCTCGTCGCCGTCGCGGATCTTGATCGCGATGATCCCGTCGGCGCGGATCGGCGTGTTGTAGGCGGTGAACTCGGTCTTCTTGACCAGGCCCTGGGCGGTGGCGAAGACCAGGTACTTGTTCTCGCCAAAGTCGCGAGTCGGGATCACCGCCGTCACCTTCTCGCCGTCACGCAGGGGCAGGACGTTGACCAGGGCGCGCCCTTTCGCCGTCCGGGCCCCCTCTGGCAGCTCGTAGACCTTGAGCCGGTAGACCTTGCCGCGGTTGGTGAAGAAGAGCAGGAAGTCGTGGGTCGAGCAGATGTGGAGGTGCTCGATGTAGTCGTCCTCCTTCAGGTCCATCCCCATCACGCCGCGACCGCCGCGGTGCTGCTGGCGGTAGGTCGCGAGTGGCAGCCGCTTGGCGTAGCCGGAGTGGGTGATCGAGATAACCATCTGCTGGTCGGCGATCATGTCCTCGATGTTCATGTCGCCCTCGAAGTGGGTGATCTCGGTGCGGCGCTCGTCGCCGTAGCGCTTGTCGACCTCGTCCAGCTCTTCGACGATCACCGCGTCGATCCGAGCCGGGTCGCCGAGGATCGAGCGCAGCTCGGCGATCCGCTTGGCCAGCTCTTCGTGCTCTTCGCGCAGCTTGTCGGACTCCAGCGCGGTGAGGCGGGCGAGGCGCATGTCGAGGATCGCCTGCGCCTGCAGCTCGGAGAGCTCGAAGCGCTCGACCAGGCCGGCCTTCGCCGTCTCGGTATCCGCCGAGCCGCGGATCAGCTCGATCACCGCGTCGAGGTTGTCGAGCGCGATCAGCAGGCCCTCGAGGATGTGGGCGCGCGCCTCAGCCTGGCGCAGCTCGTACTGGGTGCGGCGGATCACCACCTCGCGCTGGTGGTTGACGTAGTGCTCGATCACCTCCTTGAGCCCGAGCGCCCTTGGCACGCCGTCGACGAGGGCGACCATGTTGATGCCGAAGGTGCTCTGCATCGGGGTCCGCTTGTAGAGCTGGTTGAGCACCACCTCGGGCGGGTCGCCGCCGCGTTTGGTCTCGATCACCAGGCGCATCCCGGACTTGTCCGACTCGTCGCGCAGGTCGGAGATCCCGGTGATCTTTTTGTCCCTGACCAGATCGGCGATCTTCGTCACCAGCCCGCCGTCGCCGAGCTTCTTGACCATGAAGGGCAGCTCGGTGACGACGATCGCGTCGCGTCCCCCCTTCAGCGGCTCGACGTGAGCGCGGGCGCGGATCCGCACCGAGGCGCGGCCGTCTGCGTAGGCCGCGGCGATCCCTTCCGGGCTCATGATGCCGCCGCCGGGGAAGTCAGGCCCTTTCACGTGTTCCATCAGGCCGGCCAGGTCGATCCCGGGGTTGGCGATGTAGGCCTTGACCGCGCCGATCGTCTCGCTCAGGTTGTGCGGCGGGATGTTCGTCGCCATCCCCACCGCGATCCCGGCGGAGCCGTTGACCAGCAGGTTGGGATAGCGCGCCGGCAGCACCAGCGGCTCGCGCAGCGATTCGTCGTAGTTCGGCCCCCACTCGACCGTGTCCGCCTCGATGTCGCGCAGCATCTCGGTCGAGAGCCGGGCAAGTCGCGCCTCGGTGTTGTGGCTGACAAAGCCGTTGGTGAGGAACGAGTGGTCTTCCGTCTCGACCCGAATCGAGTAGACCGGCTGCACGCCGGCATCGACGACCGACTCGACCTCGGCGTAGAAGTAGTCGCCCGTAACCAGGGGGGCGACTACATCCCGGACCTCTTGCGACTCAATCCGGTCGAGAATCGTCGTGCCTCCTTGCTCCCATCGCTCGATCCGGTCGACGTTGTGCCGCTGCAACCAATCTCGGTCCGTCCATTGCGACCCGTTATCCGATCGGATGTAGTCGGCCATGAAAGGAACGTGATCGTGACTGAGCGCACGGCTGCTCTCGGGGATCGTCGCGAGGTTGTGCTCCAGCTTTTCTTGCTTCTTGCCCAAGAAGCCAACGCTCGCCGAGAAGAGGCGGGCGTCCCGGCGGTTGCTGATCACAACCTTGAACTCGCCCTTGTCGTAGCGACAGATGCGTGAAACGACGCCGGCCTCGAGTAGCAGCAACTGAACATCGCTGGCCAGCCGCCCGCTGTAAGTCGAGTAGGAGATCTGGATCGTATTCCGGGGCAGCCGAGAGGAGGAGCCATCGCCTGTGAACAAAGAGCGCAGGAACGAGCGCTTGAAGGTTGGGCTCGCACTCCAGACGAACTCGGGCACCCGCTTCTCCCTTGCGACACCCGTCACCTCCGCAAGTGGACTTTCCCTGAGGTGTTCGAGGTTCTGCACGTCGAGCTCGTGGAGAAGGCTCCCCGATGCGATCTCTCGCGACGACACGTATCTGCGGCCACCAACTACCGCGTCGTATGCGGAGACAACCCGATCGAAAAACTCCTTGTCGACGTTGTTGAAGCCCGCACGCTTGGCGCTGATCCAACCCTCTGAGACGAATGCGCCTGCAAGCAGCGCCAGCGGGTCGTTCTCCATCGACGAAAGGGCATTGTCCTGGTGCGGCGTTCGAGAGATAAGCACCCGGTCACCCGGCCGAATCTCCTCCAAGAGCTTCCAGAGAAAGAGTGGGACGCCGGCCATCTCGACGAGGCAGAGCACAGGGTGGTTGTGTGTTCCGGTGACCTCGTGGCCCTGTGCGGTGCGCAGGCGAAGGGTGGGGTGATCGCCGGAGTGAAACAGTCTCGTGGCGGGGACGGGACGGCCCAGTCGGTCGAGAACTTCGAAGTCAATCTCGTTGTCGGAGTTGGGCTTGGAGCCGTCGACAATCGAGTCGATCCGCACCGTGCCATTGGGGGTCGCGACACGGGTATCGCCAGCGACGCAGTACCTCATCGCCGCCGGCGGGTCGTCGTCGATCGAGCCGAAGTTGCCCTGGCCGTCGACCAGCATGTAACGCAGGGAGAAGTCCTGGGCCATGCGGGCGAGGGTGTCGTAGATCGCGCTGTCGCCGTGAGGGTGGTACTTGCCCATCACCTCGCCCACGATCGTCGCGGACTTTCGGTAGGGCCGGTTCGGCTGCAGACCGAGGTCGTGCATCGCGTAGAGCACGCGGCGGTGGACCGGCTTGAGGCCGTCGCGCACGTCCGGGAGCGCCCGGCCGACGATCACGCTCATCGCGTAGTCGAGGTACGACGAGCGCATCTCCGTCGTCAGCTCGCGCTCCTCGATCCGGCCCCCGCTCAGGTAGTCGGCGCCCTCCATCTAAATCACCCGTCCCTCGAACGACGCCGAAAACCAAGCAGGTCGGGGGACGCAGGGAGCGGGGGGAAGCGAGCGCACTTCAGTGCGTGAGCGAGACCCGCGACCGAGGACCCCGAGATGCGCTGGTTTGCAGGCGTCGCGCCTAGACATCTAGAAACCTAACCTCCTTGGCGTGCCGTTCTATAAAGGCCTTGCGCGGCTCGACCTTGTCGCCCATCAGGTCGGCGAAGATCTTCTCCGCCATCGCCGCGTCGTCGATCCGGACCCGCTCCAGCGTGCGGCTCGACGGGTCCATCGTGGTTTCGCGCAACTGGTCGGCGTTCATCTCACCCAGGCCCTTGAAGCGCTGCATCGTCACGCCGTGGCGGGCCAGCTCCATCACCATCCGCCGCAGCTCGGCGAATGACTCCGCCGTCTTCGCTTTCTGATCGAGCGCCAGCTTGAAGGGCGGGCGACCGACCTGACTGAGCAGCTCGGCGTGCGAGGCGATCAGGCGGCGGTAGTCGTGAGACTCGAACAGGGTCGAGGAGAGCTCGAAGGTCTTGGCTAGCCCGTCGCGGCGGTGGATCGCGCGGACCAGCACCCCGTCGCCGGATTCGGAGACGATCTCGGTGTCGAACGGCTCGACCTCGCCGGCGTCCCCGTTCAGCACGTCCTTCACTTCGGCCAGCGAGACGACGCCGCGGTCGAGGATTTCCGACTCGCCGAGGAAGCGCACCAGCTCGTGCCCGTACTCGGCCTGCAGTGAGTCGGCCCAGCCCTCGTGCTCGCGCAGGCGACGGTTGAAGCGCTGCCAGCGGGTCGTGGTCAGCTTGTGCGAGGTGCCCTCGGCGTCGGTGACCTCCATCTGCTCGAGCTTGTCGCGCAGCAGCAGCTCCTCCAGCTCGGACTCCTTCTCGACGTAGGTCTCCTGCTTGCCGTTCTTCAGCTTGTAGAGCGGCGGCTTGGCGATGTAGACGTAGCCTGCCTCGATCAGCTCCGGCATCTCGCGGTAGAGGAAGGTGAGCACCAGGGTGCGGATGTGGGCGCCGTCGACGTCGGCGTCGGTCATCAGCACGACCTTGTGGTAGCGCGCGTCTTTGACGTCGAACTCCTCGCGGATGCCGGTGCCGACCGCGGTGATCAGGGCCTGGATCTCCTGGTTGGAGAGGACCTTGTCGATTCGTGCCTTCTCGACGTTGATGATCTTGCCGCGCAGCGGCAGCACCGCCTGGGTGTTGCGATCGCGGCCCTGCTTGGCCGAGCCGCCGGCGGAATCGCCCTCGACGATGAAGAGCTCGGCAAGCGCCGGGTCGCGTACCGTGCAGTCGGCCAGCTTTCCCGGCAGGGTCGAGTTCTCCAGCGCCGACTTGCGGCGGGTCAGGTCCCGGGCCTTGCGCGCCGCCTGGCGGGCGCGGGCCGCGTCGACGGCCTTGCCGACTATCCGTTTGGCCTCCCCAGGGTTCTCCTCGAAGAACTCGCCGAGCTTGCGGTTGACCGTCTCCTTGACCAGGCCCTCGATCGGCGGGTTGCCAAGCTTGGTCTTGGTCTGGCCCTCGAACTGGGGGTCCTGCAGCTTCACCGAGATCACCGCGGTCAGGCCCTCGCGGACGTCGTCGCCGGTGAGGTTCTCGTCTTTCTCTTTGAGCAGGCCTTTACCGCGCGCGTAGGCGTTGAGGGTGCGGGTCAGGGCGGAGCGGAAGCCGGAGAGGTGCGAGCCGCCCTCGTGGGTGTTGATGTTGTTGGCGAAGCTGAAGACGGACTCCTGGTAGGAGGAGTTCCACTGCATCGCCACCTCGACATGGCCGTCTTCGGTCTCGCCCTCGAAGAAGACCGTCTTGCGGTGCAGGGGGTCCTTGTTCTCGTTGAGGTGGGCGACGAAGTCGACGATCCCGCCCTCGTAGTGGAAGGTCTCACCCTGGCCCGCGGCGCGCTCGTCGACCAGCTCGATCTTGAGGCCGCGGGTGAGGAAGGCCGTCTCGCGCAGGCGCTCGGCCAGGGTCGCGTAATCGAACTCGAGCTCGTCGAAGATCTCGGCGTCGGGAAGGAAGGTGATCGAGGTGCCGGTCGAGTCGGTCGCGGTGCCCTTGGCGAGGGGAGCCTGGGGCTTGCCGCGCTCGTAGTCCTGTGTCCAGACCGCGCCGTCGCGACTGATCTCCAGGTGCAGCTGCTCGGAGAGCGCGTTGACGACCGAGACACCGACGCCGTGCAGCCCGCCGGACACCTTGTAGCCGCCGCCGTCGCCGAACTTGCCTCCGGCGTGCAGCGTGGTGAGCACGACCTCGGCTGCCGGCCGTTTCTCCTTCGCGTGCATTTCGACCGGGATCCCGCGGCCGTTGTCGGTGACGGTGCAGCTGTTGTCGGGGTGCAGGGCGACGCGGACGCTGTCGCAGTGGCCGGCGATCGCCTCGTCGACCGAGTTGTCGACGACCTCGTAGACCAGATGATGAAGACCGCGTGGCCCGGTCGAGCCGATGTACATGCCGGGACGCTTGCGGACGGCCTCCAGCCCCTCGAGAACGGTGATGTCCTGGGCGCCATAGCTGCCCGGATCGCCTTTCTTCTGCGCCGCCGTCTTCTTCTTGTCAGGCAATTAGTCCCTTCCTGCTCTCATAGAAAACCCCGACCGTCCGGGCTCTTGCCGCCCTGGTCGGGGCTAAAACGCAAGTTGACATAAGGATACCAGTTTGGTCCCCTCGACAACCCCTCTCGGAGAAATAAAAGTCCTGCAAATCAGCCATAAATGAATTTAGTTACCGGCATCTTTCACACGGAAGCGCAAACTCTGCGGGGCCTGCTCTCCGAGGCGGTCTCCCAGGCGCTGCAGGAGTTGATCCTGCATCAAATCCAACTCCTGGGCCCAGACGGAATCGGCGCAACTGACGAGCACCTCCCCCCCGCGTTCGGAGACCGGGCTGGAGACGGCGGCGATCTGCTCTCCCACCGTCTCCGCCCAGGCGGCCTGAAGCGCCGCCAGCGGGGTCTTCGGCGCGGCGCGGTCGAGGGCGGCGCGAAACGCGGTCGCCGCCGGCCGGGGTGCGCGGCGGCGGCTCATGCCGCGATCGCCTCGTCGACCGCGAGCGGCATCCGCACCACACTTGCCATCGCCGCGCGCGGGAGCGAACCCTCGTCAGCTGCGGTGATCAGCGCCTGGCCGCCGGCCGCGAGTCGCTCGACCAGCCTCTCCCGGCGATCAGGATCGAGCTCGCTCATCACGTCGTCGAGCAGAAGGAGCGGGGAGACCCGGCGGGCATCCAGCAGGACCTGGCGCTCGGCGAAGAGCAGCGCGAGGAGGGCGGCCCGCTGCTGGCCCTGAGACCCGTAGCGCCGTAGTGAGCGGCCGGCAGTGGCGAGCTTGAGCTCGTCGAGGTGCGGGCCCCATGAGGTCCTGCCGAGACGGAGGTCGGCTTCGCGGCGCTCGTCGAGGCCTGCGTGGATCTCCGCAGCCGACCCCTCGGCGCGCGGCGCGTACTCGATCGTCCCCGCCCCCTCGAGGCCAAGCTCGGCAGAAGCGTCGGCAAATGGCGCTGCCAGCTCGGCAACCGCCTCCTGTCTCGCGGAGACCAGCGTGGCAGCGACCTCGGCAAGCGACGTGTCCCAAGCATCCAATTCGGATGGCGAGCCGCGACCCGCGGCCAACCGGGCCAGCAGCGCGTTGCGCTGGGCCAGCGCCTGGCCGAAGCGGCGGCGCAGGTCGGTACGGCTGGGCCAGCGGGCGGCGACGAAGCGGTCGAGATGCGCGCGCCGCTCCCCCGGCGGCCCCTTGATCAGCGCCAGGCGATCGGGCGAGAAAACGGCAACTGGGGGATGGCTGCGGGCCAGCGTTGCCGGATCGGTAGCGTTGCCGTCGAGCAGGTGGCGGCGTCCCTCGGTGCGACTGACCGAGGCGAGCAACCGGCACTCGATGCCGTCGTCGTCTCGGACCGTCGCTTCGACGCGGGCGAGGGGGGCGCCGAAGGGGATCAGGTCGCGCCGGTCGGAGGTGCGAAACGAGCGGCCCGTGAGGGCGAAGTAGAGCGCCTCGAGCAGGTTGGTCTTGCCGATGCCGTTTGGGCCGACGAGGCTGACGATCCCGGGCCCGAGGTCGATCCGCGCCTGGGCCAGGCTCCGCAGCGGCCTCGCTTCGACGGCGGTGACCAGCACCCCGCGTTCGCCTCACACGTTGAGGCGGATCGGCATCACCAGATAGCGGAAGTCTTCGTTGTCGACCGGCTGCAGCAGACCCGGACGCAGGGGCGAGATCAGGCGCAGCATCACCTCGTCGCCCTCGACGCTTTCGATTCCCTCGCGGAGGAAGTCAGGGTTGAAGCCGATCTCCAGCGGCTCGCCCTCGAAGGCAGCCGGCATCGTCTCCTCGGCGTCGCCTACGTCCGGGGTGGACGCCGCGATCGTCAACTCCCCCGGCGCGAAGGAAAGGCGCAGGGGGGCGTTGCGCTGGGCCAGCTGGCTGACCCGGCGGGTGACGTCGAGGAACTCGGGGCGCGGCAGCCTCACGTCGTGCTCGTAGGACTCCGGCAGGAGTTGTCGAAAGTTCGGGAACTGTCCCTCGATCAGCCTCGTGTTGAGGACGATGTCCCCTGCCTTGAAGACGGCCTGGTTGCGCAGCAGCGCGACCGAAACCGTCTCGACCCCGTCGGCCGAGACGATCCGCCCCAACTCGCGCAGCGCCTTGGCCGGGATGTTCGCCTCCAACTCGCCGCCGATCGCGCTCTCCAACTCGGTTCGCTTGACCGCCAAGCGGTAGGAGTCGGTCGCCACCATCGTCATCTCCGAGCCGCTGGCGCTGACCAGGACGCCGGTTAGGACTGGGCGCATGTCGTCGCGCGAAGCGGCACGGGCGACCAGCTCGACGGTCGCCGCAAGCGCCGCCGCCGGGATCGTCAGCGGCTCTCCGTCGTCCTCAGGAAAGGCCGGGAAGTCCTCGCTGGGCAGGACACGGAGGTGAAAGCTCGAGCTGCCGCTGCGAATCTCCACGTCGCGCTCCGCCTCGCGCAACTCGATCTCCACCGTCGGGTCGCCAAGCGAGCGGGCGAGCTCGGCTAGTAGGCGGCCGGGAAGGAGGATCGAGCCAGGGCCGTCGACCTCGGCGCCGAGCTTGGTCTTCAAACCCATCTCAAGGTCCGTCGCGCAGAGGCTTACTCCCCCGTCATCGACAGCGAGCAGGATCCCGGAGAGCGCCTGAGTCGCGGCCCGGGTAGATACCGCTCGAGAGACGATCGAGAGCTTGGCGACCAGCTCATCTCTTTTGATTGTCAGCTTCAAGTGATCGATGCCTTCTTGAGTTGGATTAGGGCATGTGGAAAAGCGCGAAAAGGCGACGGATGTCGCTTTGGCTCGCACTGACCGGGCTGTGGAAAGGTCTGTGGGAAGGCACTGATTCTTACAGTGGCGTCGGCGGTCAGGAGGAGCCTGTGGGAGTTGTGTGGATTGCGGAGCGCAACTCGGCAACCTGGGTGGCCAGCTTTTCGTCTTCGCCGAAGCGGGCTTCGATGCGACGGATCGAGTTGAGCACGGTGGAGTGATCGCGACCGCCGTAGACGCGGCCGATCTGGGGTAGGGAGAGGTCGGTCAACTCGCGGGTCAGGTAGATCGCCACCTGCCGCGCGCGCAGCGGCGTCGCTGCCCGGGTCGAGCCGACCAGCTCGGCCCGGGAGATGCCGAAGGCGCGGGAGACGCGCTCCTGGATCTCCTCGACCGGTGACGCCTCCCGGCCGCGCGAGACCTTGGGAATCACCGCCTCGACCAGCTCGGAGCTGAGCGGCTTCGCGGTTAGGGAGGCGTGGGCGATGACGCGGGTGAGGGCGCCGTGGAGCTGGCGGACGTTGGCATCGATCCGACGCGCTAGCTCGGAGAGGACGTCTCCCTCGGTATCGACGCCAGCCTCGCGGACGAGGCGACGCAAGACGGTCAGCCGGGTCGCCAGGTTGGGCGACTCAACCGCGACCGTGAGACCCCACTCGAAGCGGTCGCGGAGCCGCGACTCGAGGCTGGAGAGCTCGCTGGGGATGCGATCTGCGGAGAGGACCAGCTGGCTGCCGCCCTCGTAGAGTGCGTTGAAGGTGTGGAAGAACTCGTCCTCGGTGTGGCGCTTGCCCTCGAGGAACTGGACGTCGTCGACGAGCAGCACGTCGAGGTCGCGGTAGCGGCGCTTGAACTCCTCGGCGCCCTGGGCGCGCAGGGCGGCGACAAACTCACCGGTGAAAGTCTCGGCGGTCGTGTAGCGGACGCCGAGACCCGGGGCGCAGGCGGCCAGGTAGTTGGCGATCGCGACCAGTAGGTGGGTCTTGCCGAGGCCGGGCGGCCCGTGGAGGAAGAGCGGGTTGTAGGCCTCCGATGGAGCCTCGGCGACCGCCAGAGCGGCTGCGTGAGCTATCCGGTTCCCCTCGCCGATGACGAAGCGGTCGAAGGTGTAGCTGGCGTTGAGATCCGCACCAGGGCCGCGATCGGAGGGTTCGTCAAGTCCAGCCCCGCCTGCGAAGCTGACCTCGGTCAACTCGGATCCGGCGGCGACCAAGGCCTCGCGCAGCAGCCCGGAGTAGCGCCTCTCGGTCCAGGTGCGGATGCCCTCCGGGGCCGAGAGGTAGAGGATCCCGCCCTGGGCGCCGACAACCGTCAGCGGCTCCAGCCAGAGCTGGAATGTCGACGACGGCACCGAGGCGCGCAGGCGAACCTGCACGTCGGCCCAGAGGGTGTCGAGATCTTGTTTTGCCGGGTCGCCAGGCACCAGCGGCCGACCATAGCGGCGGTCGGGAGGGCGAAAATCGGCCCCCCCGCAAATCCCGAAGAAAGCTTGTCGCCCCTGCGGGGGAAGCGAGTCGCTTGAGCTCGGGCAGCGATCCGTATACTGCGACGCCCGATGAAGCGGACCTATCAGCCGAAGAAGCGGAAGCGGGCGAAGACGCACGGTTTCCGTGCGCGTATGAGCACGCGTGGAGGCCGGGCGATTCTCAAGCGCCGGCGCCGTAAAGGCCGCAAGCGCCTGACTCCGTAGATGGCGGCGCAACGACGTCGCCGCCTCTCGCGCAGCGGCGAGTTCGACCGCGTCTATCGCGACGGCAAATCACATGCGACCCGCTACCTCGTCCTCTACAGCTTCCCCCGCAAGGACGAGGAGGCGGAGGAAGTGAGGCTCGGGGTGTCGGTCAGTCGCAAGGTCGGCGGCGCCGTCGACCGCAACCGGGTCAAGAGAATCCTGCGCGAGGCTTTCTGGAGCCTCTCCGACCGGCTCCCCTCGCGCCACGACTTCGTTCTGGTGGCGCGCTCGGAGATCGGCGACCTGATCGAGCGCGAGGGCAGCGCCGGCGTGCGCGGGAGCATCGAGGAGGCGCTTGCGCCGGGCCAGGGAGGGCGTTCCACGTGAAACGGGCGCTCCTTGCCCTGATCGGGGCTTACCAGCGCTGGATCTCGTCGGCGAGACCCCGCCGCTGCCGCTACGAGCCGACCTGCTCTGCCTACGCAGTCGAGTCGATCCGGCGTTTCGGTGCTGCTAGGGGCCTCACGCTCGCCGTCTGGCGCCTGCTGCGCTGCAACCCGTTCAGCCACGGCGGTTTCGATCCGGTCCCCAAGCGCTTCACGCTCAAGGTCGGACCCGTAGATCCCGCGGTTCACCACGGGGAGGTGCACACGTGATTCTCGAGGCGAACATCCTGCAGCCGCTGATCGACATCGTCAACTCGGTCCTCAAGTTCTTCCACGACAACGCCGGGCTGAGCTGGGGGATGTCGATCGTCGCCCTGACGATCCTCACCCGCGCGATCCTGATCCCGCTCACCTACCGCCAACTGAAGGGGATGCGGGCGCTCCAGGTCCTCCAACCGCAGATCAAAGAGATCCAGGCGAAGTACAAAAACGACAAACAGCGCATGCAGCAGGAGATGATGCGCTTCTACCAGGAGAACAAAGTCAACCCCTTTGCCTCCTGCATCCCTCTCCTGGCCCAGCTCCCGGTCTTCTTCACGCTCTTTTCCGTTCTCCGGCACGACCTGCCCGCGGACATCGGCTGCAAGGCGGGGGAATGCGGTTCCGAAGCGTCCTTCCTCTTCATCAACGACCTGACGGCGAAGGCGCACGGCGTCGAACTGATCGCGCTGCTCATCCTCTACATAGGCACCCAGCTGGTCTCGGGTCTGGTCATGTCGGTCACGGCCGACAAAAGCCAGCGGACGATGATGATGCTCCTGCCCTTCATCTTCGTCCCCTTCGTGATCAACTTCCCGGCGGGCCTGATCCTCTACTGGATCACGACGAATTTCTGGACGATGGGCCAGCAGTACGTGATCCAGCGGGTGATGCCCGCGCCTCATGTGGCGACCGCGGCAGCGGTCGTGGAAGCGAAGGCGCCGCCGCCTCCGCCGAAAAAGAAGAAGAAGCGGCGCTGATTCTGGGACGGGCGGGGGTGGTCTCGCCGAGTGCCTAAGCACCGCCGCTTCGCGCCGGTGCAATCTTGTGCCGCTTCGCGGCTTCGAATCACCTTGCCGGGGGCCGCTTCCCGGAAGCTTGGGTATCGCGCAAACCCCGGGAAGCGGCTGAAAGATAAGAAGCTCAGCGCCGAAGGCGCTTTCGCTGATCCGCCCGGATCGGCTGCCGCTCTTTTCGGAGCCTGTAAAGACCAGTGGGTTGCCTGTTGCAGAGCCTCGCGAAGCGGCCCCCGGCAAGGTGTCCCTGGGCCGCGAAGCGGCACTTCATTGCACCGCCGCCAGGCGGTGCTTAGGCTCTGCAACAGGCAACCCACTGGTCTTGCGCCTCAGGAATAGACTGCCCCTCATGGGTGAGATTGTCGATTGGCCGGAGGTGCCTGCTGAGCGGGTTCGGGAGCTTGTTGAGGGGGTTCTCGATGAGTTGGACCTCGATGGGGAGGTTGAGATCGTTGAGGATGACGATCGGATTACTGCTTCCGTTGTGGGGGACGACGACTATGGGTTGCTGATCGGCAAGCGGGGGCAGACGATCGATGCGCTGCAGTTGCTCGCCTATCAGGCCGCATTTCGGGGGCTGCGAGACCGCAAGCGGGTTGTGGTCGATGCGGCTGGATACCGCGAGCGTCGGCGGGAGACGCTTACGGCTCGGGCTGACCGGGCCGCGGAGCAGGCACTCAGCACAAGCGGCTCGGTCGAGATGGACCCGATGAGCGCCCAGGAACGGCGGGTCGTGCACGAGCACCTCAAGGATCGCTCCGGGGTCGAGACTTACAGTGAAGGGGACGAGCCTCGTCGTTGCGTGGTCGTCGCTCCGCTTGTGTCTGAGTGAGAGAGCGGCCTGGCGGGGGTTCCGCTTAACTTTTTCGAGCTGCGGCTGGGGTTGTGACTATGGCTTCTGACGAAAAAGTAGGCAACTAGGTAGCCAGAGCACGTAGCCCCAAAGTGGGCCGCGCCCTTTAAGACGTTTAAAACGGTGCCCGCCCTTGTAGATAAGGAAGGTGGGGACCCATGAGCGCCGCAATCAACGCCAGCGCCGAAGGCCGACGCCAGCCTTCTGGATCAAGGTCGGCCTGGCCCTCAGCGTTGCGCAGCTAATCCCGGGACTCATCGGCGCGCTGCTGGCCCTCGCCGTCCTCGCTCTTCCGGCCTGGCTATTTCGGCCGTAGGCCGCATTCCTCCGGCTGCCCCTCAGCAGCCCATATATCGGTATCGCAAGAGTCCTCTCACGGAAAGGAGGGAATCTGCATATGGGCGAAGCAACGCGCGTGAACGCGGTGGGCTACCTCGAAACTGGCGTTCTCTACTGCGATGACAATCTCCAGCGTCTAACGCAGTTCCCTGCGGATTGCGTCGATCTCGTCTATCTCGACCCTCCGTTCTTCTCCAATCGCAATTACGAAGTCATCTGGGGAGACGAGGCCGAGGTCCGCTCTTTCGAGGATCGTTGGGACGGCGGGATCAATCACTACATCGGCTGGATGAAGGAGCGGATGATCGAGGTCCATCGGGTCCTCAAGGATTCAGGCTCCGTCTACTTGCACTGCGACTGGCACGCCTCGCACTACCTCAAGGTCATGATGGACGATGTCTTTGCTGGCGGGGAGTTTCAGAACGAGGTCGTCTGGTATTACCGGGGCGCAGGCGTGTCACCCCGGCGCTGGGGCCGTCGCCACGACACGATCCTCTTCTACACCAAGGGCAGGGACGGCTGGACCTTCAACGCCGATCCTGTCAGAGGCGAGTACGCGGAGGCGACTAAAGAGCGCTTCAAGCACTACATCGGCAACGTGCGCAAAGGCGGCGATTTCGGCCAACAGAGCCTAAATCCTGCTGGCAAGCATCCCGACGATGTTTGGGAGATATCCATCGTCGCGCCTTCCGCAAAGGCTCGGCTCGGGTATCCAACCCAGAAGCCCGAGGAGTTGCTTGAGAAGATCATTCTGGCGTCCTCTGACCCAGACGACATCGTTTTGGACCCATTCGCCGGCTGCGGAACGACGCAGGTTGTCGCCGAGAGACTCGGGCGTCAATGGATCGGAATCGACATCAGCCCTACGGCGGTCAATCTGATGCGCCGCCGTCTTCTAACCGCTACGAATGGCGCGGCGGACGTAAAGCTCATTGGAATGCCTACGAACGAGGCAGACCTCAAGGCACTTAAGCCGTTCGAGTTTCAGAACTGGGTCATGCAGCAAACGAGCGCATCCGCATCGCCTCGAAGGACGGGAGATATGGGCATCGACGGCCTTTCGTTCATGTATCACGAGCCGATCCAGGTCAAACAGTCGGAGAAAGTCGGCAGGAACGCCGTCGACAACTTTGAGACGGCCGTGGAGCGCAGTGGCAAGGACTGCGGTTATCTAATTGCGTTCAGCTTCACAAAAGGCGCAAGGGAGGAGGCCGCGCGCGCTAAGGCCGCGGGCAAGGTCAACATCGTCTTGGTCACGGTCGAGGAGTTGCTGCTGGCAACGGACGCCCTGACGAGGCCAACTCAGTCGCCCATAGCCGAGGAGTTGATCCCTGTGGCTCCGAGCCGCTGGCGCGGTCCTTCCAGGGACCACAAGCGGCTGCTGGCTGCTCTCGTGGATTCGGCAGATCAGCCGCCCATCGTCGCCCCGAAACGCAATGCCAAGCCATCCGGTCAAGACCTAGTGGATAGCGAGCGGTCCGTTGTCGTTTCTTGACTCCCTAGACTTCCCCGAGAGGCCCGCATATGAGCCCAGCTCGCAAGCGCCCAGAGAAGAACTCCCCCACGCCGCCCAAGCGCGACGTGAAGCAAGACCCCGGCCACACTGAGGCCGATTTCCTGCGCGATCTGGGGAAGGCGACCTCGAACCGGGCTAGGAAGAAGCTCGGGCTTCCCGGTTCACGCGGTTGAGGATCGCCCAGAACATCGGCTGATCCG
>DASSMU010000112.1:0-12701 GCA_035701465.1 Solirubrobacterales bacterium | reverse complement strand
AGGCGACCGAGGCCCTGTTCGCGACGGCGCGCTCGCTGCGCGAGTTGGACCCCGACTTCGTCTCGGTGACCTACGGCGCCGGGGGGTCCACGAGAGAGGGGACGGTCGAGATCACCCGAGCCCTGAAGGACGACCTCGACTACGAGACGATGGCCCACCTGAGCTGCGTCGGCGAGACGGCCGAGGGGCTCGGAGCGACCCTCGACCGGATCGCCGCGGCTGGAATCGAGAATGTCTTCGCGCTGCGCGGAGACCCGCCCCGGGGCCAAGAGGACTTCGTCCAGCCCGAGGGCGGGCTCGGCAGCGCCGCCGAGTTGACCGCCTTCATCGGCTCCGGTTGGGACTTCGCGGTGGGCGGCGCCTGCTTCCCCGAGGTCCATCCCGAGGCCCCCGATCTCGAGACCGACCTCGCCTACCTGAAGACGAAGGTCGAGGCGGGGGCGTCGTTCCTGATCACGCAGCTCTTCTTCGACAACCAGGTCTACTTCGACTTCGTCGCCGCGGCGCGGGCCGCTGGGATCGACGTGCCGATCCTGGCCGGGGTGATCCCGGTGGCGAGCTTCGCGCAGACGGAGAGGATCTGCAAGCTCTGCGACGCCTCGATCCCGAGCCGGCTCGAGCGGGCCTTCCGCGCCGCCGGAGGAGACGAACGAGCGGAGTTCGAGCTCGGCGTGGCCTACGCGGCCCAGCAGTGCTCGGAGTTGCTCGTCTCCGGCGTTCCCGGCATCCACTTCTATGCGCTCAATCGCGCCCCGGCGACGCGCGCGGTGCTCGGCTCCTTGCAGGCCGCGCGGCCCTGGGAGCGCCGGGGTGGCGGCGCGGCCGACTTGGCCGAGTCCCTCTGAGTAAACTGGCTGGTCTCAGATGGCGAATCGCAGGGAGGAAGAGAGGGAGCGACTCCGCCAGGCCCGGCAGGAACGCGAGAAGGAGCAGGCGGGGTCCGAGCGGCGACGCTTGATGATCGGCTATGGGCTAGCCGGGATCGTCGGCTTGGCGGTGCTGGCCGGGATCATCGCGATCGTCGTCTCCGCCTCCAACAAGAACGAAGGCGGCAAAGCGCACATCGTCCAGTCGACCGGGTCCACCAACGGGATCCAACCGGATACGCGGGCCGGCACCACGCCGCCGGCGCCGAAAGTGACGAACCTCGAAAAGGCAGCCAAAGAGGCCGGCTGCGATCTCCGCCTCGACATCCCGGAACAGGGGCACGAACACATCCCGCCGCAGGCTCCGACGCCGAACTACTCGACGAACCCGCCGACCACCGGCAACCACGTCGAACCCCCCTACATGCAGGCAGACGGCGCCTACAGCGAAATGCCGAAGGAAATCGACTTCGTCCACTCGCTCGAGCACGGCCGCCTGGAGATCCAGTACAGCCCGAAACTGGACGAAAGCGCCCAGCTGGAACTGATCGGCCTCTACGACACGATGTACGGGGCGACGCTGCTCTTCCCGAATGAAAACATGCCCTACGAAGTGGCGGCGACCGCCTGGCGCAAGCTGATCGGCTGCAACGAATACAAGGGCGCGATTACGCTCGACGCGATCCGCGACTTCGGCGCGCGTACCTGGGGGCACGGGCGCGAGCCGGTCACCGGGTTCCCCTTCACCGGACCGACCCCGGAAGAACCTACGATCAACTAAGCGCGGTAGGCGGGGAAGAAGGTCCCTGCGGTGCGGCCGGCGGAGAGCCGCGCGTAGGCGGCCTCGTCGCAGACGATCTCCGAGGTGTGCCAAGGCTGCTCTCGGTTGGCGAAGCCCCGCTTGAACTCCTCCAGCCGGTCGCCGCGAACGATGCCGCCGCCGAGGTTGAGCGGCAGGCCGAGCTCGGCTGAGAGATCGACGAGAGCGGTGACGACGTTCTTCATCGGCGAGTCGCGCAGGTGCGAGTCGGCGCTGCCGCTGAGGTAGTAGTGGAGGTAGCCGTCGCTGCGCGCGGCAACCGAGGCGGCGGCGATGCCGCCGTCCGGAGCCAGCGCCAGCGCCAGCCATGTCTGCGCTGAGGTGAGGATGCGGTCGAAGTACTCGGCGGAGAAGAAGTAGCGCTCGCCGGCGCCGGCGCGGCGCATCGTCTGTTCGTAGGCGGCAAGGAAGCCGGCGCGCTCAGCCGGGGCCGTCTCCGGGCCGGGAACCAGGCGCAACCGGTAGCCGTTGCGCAGATTCTTGTTGACCTGGTTGCGATCGCTCCCACGGCTCTTGCGCGGCAACTCCGGGTCGGCGATCTGGACCACGTTGCGCTCGGTGGCGCCGGTCAGCGGAGGCGTGTCGAGGGTGTGACGGATGAAAGCCGAGACAAGGCCCGTCGACGAAAAGTCGACGGATTCAGGATTTAGAGCGGGAGGGATCGGGGGGGTACCCGGCGGAGCCACAGCGGGGAGGCTCCGCCGGGTACCCCCCCGATCCCTCTCAACCAGCCCCGGATATCCGTAGGGGGAGATCGCGTCGTGCTCGTTGGCGCCCTCGATCTCGCGGACGATCAGTGGAGCGAGGAGCTCGAGGCCATCGGCCTGGATGCACAGCGTGTGGGTGACGCCTTCGGCGTCGAGGAAGGGGCGCGAGCGGAAGAAGTCGTCGCCGGCCGCGGCCTCGCCGCGATCCTCGATCAGCTCGGCGGTGGCGGCCGGGCCGCTCACCGGAGGAGATCCGCCGCGGCGGCGCGGAACTCGTCGGGGAGGACGCCCCAGACCTCGCAGTCGTCGGCGGGAGCGCCCTCGCGGCGCAGGTGGGCGCGCAGCGTCCCCTCGTGCTTCCAGCCGAGGCCGGCGACGGTCTTCTTGGCGATCTCGTTGCGGGCCGGTATCCGGCCGTAGACCCGGTGCGCGCCGAACTCGTCGAAGGCCTTGGCAAGGGTCAGCGCCTCGGCGCGGCGGCCGACGCCCTTGCCACGCACGTCGTCGCCGATCAACGCTCCCAGCTCCGGCGCGGTCTGACGGAAGAGGCCGTAGAGCGCGGTGAAGCCGACCGGCTCTTCGTAGCCCTCGACCACGATCGCGTACTTGCGGTCCTCGCCCGAGTCGTCGATGGCCCGCCGGACCCAAGCCTCGGCTTCCGCCGGCGAAAAGCCGTCGCGCTGCTCCATCAGGGAAGCGGTAGCGGTGGGGTTGTTGAACCAGCGGTGGACGGCGGCGGCGTCACCGGCCTCGAACCGCCGCAAGCTCACTTCGGGCCTCTCGCTCATCTCGGGAACCCTAGTCCGGTGCGAGGCCATGGCCGGTGACGAGCAGCCGGAGGGTCTTGAGCAGGATGCGGACGTCGAGGGCGGGGTTGCGGTGGTCGACGTACCAGACGTCGAGCTCGATCCGCTCCTCCCAGGGGATGCCGGCGCGGCCCTGGACCTGGGCCCAGCCGGTGATGCCGGGGCGGACCTCGTGGCGGCGGTGCTGGTGCGGGGTGTAGTCCCTCACCTGGGCGGGGATCGTCGGGCGAGGGCCGACGATCGCCATCTCGCCGCGCAGGACGTTGAGCAGGTTGGGGATCTCGTCCAGCGAGGTGCGGCGCAGGACCCGGCCGGCGGAGGTGACCCTGGGGTCGTCGCGGGTGACGACGGTGCCGACCCCGACCGGGTCGGAGCCCTCGACCATCGTGCGCAGCTTCAGCATCTCGAACTCCTCGCCGTCCAAGCCGACGCGGCGCTGGCGGTAGAGCACTGGGCCGTGACTGCCCAACTTGATCGCGATCGCCGCGAGCAGCAGGATGGGCGAGAGGACGACGAGGGCAAGTGTCGCGATCGCGAGGTCGACGAGCCGTGGCATCGCTACCTGGTTCCCGGAGCCTTCTCCCAAGTCGCCGGCGGCCCATGGCGAAAGCGATCCCAGAGGCCGGCGGCAATCGAGAGAGTGGTCAGGGCGTAGTAGCGGGCGATGCGGAGAGGCGCGGCGCGGAACTGGCCACCGAGGATCGCGGCGGCGATCAGGGCGAGCTGGAGGCCGTAGGTGACCACATAGACGCCCCCCCGGCCGAGCAGGGCCAGGTTCGTGACGAAGGCGAGCAGGTGCAGGAACGGGCTGAGATAGCGCAGCAGGCGGTGCGAGGCCAGCTCGAAGGCGTAGAGGGGCGTGTAGCCGCGGGGGGAGATCATCCGCTCGCCGACGACGATGTCCCAGAGGCCGACCATCATCCGCCGCTTGCGGGCGAACTCTCCCTCCAGAGTCGGCGTCATCTTCTCCTCAGCGCTCGCCCAGGGGACGTAGAGCGAGCGGCGACCGCGCTTGGCCAAAGCGAAAGGGAAGGAGAGGTCGTGGCTGCCCGAGGGATCGAGCGAGAGGTAGGACTCGGCGCGCACCGCGTAGATCGCACCGTTCCCTGCGGTGACGCCGGCGAGGCCGGACTCCATCTCCCGCACCCTCATCTCGTAGCGCCAGTAGGCGCCCTCGAGGTTGCCGCCCTCGGGGTCGAGGAAGCGGACCTGGCCGCAGGCGTAGCCGACCGCCGGGTCGGCGAAGGGCTCGACCAGGTGGCGCAAGGCGTCGGCGCTCCAGGCGCTGTTGGCGTCGGAGAAGGCGAGGATCTCACCAGTCGCCTTCTCGACGGCGGCGTTCTGGGCGGCGAGCTTGCCGGACCGCGGCAACTCCAGCACGACGTCGGCGCCGGCCGCCCGGGCCCGCTCCGCGGTGGCGTCGGCCGAGCCGTCGGAGGCGACGATCAGCTCGAGCCGCTCGCGCGGGTAGTCGAGGGCGAGCACGTTGGCGACCTTCGCCGCGATCACCTCCTCCTCGTCGTAGGCGGCGACGATCAGCGAGACGCGCGGCAGCTCCTCCCAGACGCCCGGCTTCAGGGTCGGCCGGCGCCGCAGGGCGAGGAGCAATCGCAGCGCGAGTGGGTAGCCGAGGTGGGTGTAGACGATCAGCCCGGCACTGAGCCAGAAGACGATGGCGACCAGGGTCATCGCCGGGACTCCAGCAGTTCTGCGTAGAGGGCGAGGGTCCGGGTCGCGACCGCGTCCCAGGAGTAGGGCCCGGCGGCAGCTTCCCGGGCGGCGCCGGCGAGCCGCTCGCGTGCCGCTCGATCGCCGACCAACTCGGAGAGGGCCATGGCGAGGGGAGCGGGGTCGCCGGGCGAGACGAGTCGCGCTGCCCCCGTCGCGGCTACCTCCGGAAAACCGCCGGCGGCGCTGAGCACGAGCGGCTTGCCGAAGGCGAGGCCGGTGTAGAGGACGCCGGAGTGCTCGGCATCGCGGTAGGGAAGGACGACGAGGTCGGCGCGGCGGAAGATCGGCGGGATCTCGGCGTCGTCGACGAAGCGGGTGACGAAGCGGACGCGGCCAGCCGCCTCGGTGGCGAGGCGGCGAAGCGGCTCGACGTCCATGCGGGGGTTGCCGACGATCCACAGCTCCGCCCCCTGGACCTCGCGAAACGCGGTCAACAGGGTGTCGAGCCCCTTGTAGGGGCGCAGCAGGCCGAAGAAGAGGATCACCGGGCTCTCGGCGCCCTCCAGCTCCGGCGGCAGCGGCTTCTCCTCGGGAAGGTCGGTCAGGTAGTCGAACGCCCCGTGGGGGATGACCCGGACGCGGCCGGGGTCGATCCCGACCTCCTCACGCAGACGGCCCGCGCCGTGCTCGGAGTGGGCGACGACGGCGTCCATGCGGCCGAAGAGAGAGCGGGCGGTCGTCACCTGCCGCCGGCTGGGCCGTGGGGGCAGGATGTAGTGGGCGGTCGCCACCCGCGGACGGCGAGAGGGGAGAAGGTGAGCGTCGAGGCTCGGCATCGTCAGCCACTGGTAGTGGACGACGTCGGCGTCGAGCTCACGGCGCAGGCGCAGCATGTCGGGCAGGTGCTCGGCGGCCTTGAAGGCCCGGCGGCCGCGGGCGTCGAGGCCGCGCGCTGCGCTGCGCCGGTAAAAGCACTCGCGGACGCGGTAGCCCTCGGCCTCGGGAACGGGGCCGTATAGGAACCTGCCGGTCAGCAGCTCGACCTCGGCTCCCGATCGCGCCAGCGCCGCCGCGAGGGCGCGGTCGTAGGGAGGCGTGAAGGCCGAGGGATCTACGAGCTGAACCTTCATGCCCGACGAGGTGTCCGGTGTTCGCTGAACAGTGGACGCCGATTATCGTGACCGCGGTGGCGCCCACGCTCTCCTACTGCGTCGTGAACACGAACGGCCGCGAGTACCTGCTCGCCTGCCTCGAGGCGATCGAGCGCACCCACCCGGCCGGTATCGAGCGGGAGATCCTCGTCCTCGACAACGCCTCGACCGACGGCTCTGCCGAGGCGGTGCGAGCACGGGGCGGCGACATCCGCCTGATCGCGCTGGGGCAGAGGACCGGCAAGGCGGAGAACGACTCGACCCTGATGAGGGAGGCCAAGGGCCGCTACTGCCTGCTGCTCAACGAGGACTCGGAGCTGCGGCCTGGGGCGGCCGAGGCCCTGGTTGCAGCGCTGGAGGCAGACCCGCGGGCGGCGGCGGCGGGCGCCCAGCTGCTGAACTCAGAGGGCGCCCCGGTCCCCTGCGCCTGGCGCTTCCCCGGCGTCGGTACGGCGCTGGCCGGCGCCCTCTTCCTCCATCGCCTCTTCACCGTGCAAAGCAGGGGCGGCGAGACCCGCCGGGTCGACTGGTCCCAGTCGAGCGCCCTGCTCGTCCGCCGCGAAGCGGCGGACGAGGTCGGCTACATGGACCCGGCTTTCTTCGTCTACTACGACGAGTGCGACTTCGCCAAGCGCCTCGCTGATGCGAGCTGGCACAGCCTCTTCGTCCCGACAGCCGAGGCGATCCACCACGACCAACTTTCGACCGACCTCGCCGTTGGTCTGCCCCGCATCGTCGAATTCCACCGCAACCGCGACCTCTACATGCGCAAGCACCACGGGGGCGCTGCAGCTCTCGCCGCTCGCGTCCTGACCGCTTGGGCCTACGCCCTTCGCGGCTTCGCGGCCACTGTCCTGCCCAAGCGCCCCGCCAAGGTCTACTGGGCCCACGCCCGCCAGGCGCTCCTTCCTAAGCGGGGTGAAAGCATCCGGGATCGCGAGGAGCGCGATGGCGACAGCCGATCCCGGTAGGGGTGGAACGTCTTGTACTTTTTCGTCAACCACGCCCGAGCGCCAAGCCCAACCCCGACCACCGAAAAAGTTAAGTGGAACCCCTACCGGGATCGGCTGTCACAACCGAGTGTCCTCGTCCATCTGCTCCGCCTCGTAGGTCTCTGGAACCTGGCCCTCGACGGCGGCCGGAGCCGGGCGGAGTGAGCGCAACTGGGCTGCCAACTCAGCAGGGTGGCGGAGGCGAGCGAGCGAGCTGCGCTCGTCGGGTGTGAAGAAGCCGGTGGCCAGAAGGCCCAGCGGGTAGGCGAGCCAGAAAGCGGCCCTGGCTACGAAGCCGGCGAAGCCGCCGGTCGGCAGGAGTAGCTCTCCGGCTGCGACCAGTCCTGTCGAGACGAAGACGATCCTTGCCAGGCGTCCCCATTCGTAGGGGACCGGGAAGAGGCGTTGGGTGAAGCTGTACATCAGTGCCAGCACGACGAGATAGGAGGCGACCAGGGCGAGGCCGGCGCCGACGATGCCGAGTGGGGGCACGAGGGCGAGGTTGAGGACGATATTGGTCGCGAGAGCGGCGGCGGTCGCGGGGAAGTTGAACTCGGTGCGGCCCGTTCTGCCAAGGATGACGACGAGGACCATGTAGAGCGCGTAGAGGGTGACGCCGGTGGCGACCAGACCGATCGCCTTGTAGGAGCCGAAGAATTCGGGGGCGGCGAGGGCGCGGACGATCCAGCGCGAGAGCAGCCACATGCCGGCGACGACGAAAGCGCAGCCGGCGGTAAACCAGGTGACCACCGCCGCGTAGGTGCGGCGCGCTTCGCCGTCGTCGCGGATCGAGTAGGCCAGTGGCGGCCAGGCGAGCTGGAAACCGCGGACGAGGACGTTGACGCCCTGGGCGAACTTGACCGCCAGCGAGTAGAGGCCCGCCTCGGCGAGGCCGGCGGAGCGGACGAGGATGATCCGGTCGACGAAGTTGAGCAGGTAGAGCGAGAGCTCGGCCGGCATCGTCGGCAGGCCGAAGCGCATCAGACGGCGTAGTAGCGCCCGGTCGATCCAGAGCGAGAGGCGGCGCCTGTGGACCCAGATCAGGCCGACGACGAAAGCGGCACCGCTGGCGTAGCTGCCCAGCAGCAGGCCCTTGGCGCCCTCCCCCTTGCCGACGACGAGGATGACGGTGAGCCCGATCGCCGCCAGCACGCTGAGCATCGTGGTGACGAAATAGGCGCGGGCGCGCTCCTCGAGCCGGAACAGCGTGAGCAGGAACTCGAACATCGTCAGCACCCAGAGACCGCCGATCGCGATCCGCGCCAGCTCGGCCATCTGTCCCGCTTCCGCCGTGGTCTTGGGGTCGAGCAGCGCTTCGGCGATCTGGGTGGCGAACGGCAGTGCGAGAAGGGCGCCGATCGTCGCGAGCCAGAAGAGCCCGGCGAAGGTGCTCTTGACAACCGCCGCCGGGTCCTCGTCGTCCTTGTAGTAGAAGCGCAGCAGGGCCTCGATCAGGCCGAGGCGGACGACGATGCTGACGGAGACGACCGCGGCGAACATCACTTCGGCGGCGCCGTAGTCGGCCTTGGTCAGGTAACGCGTGTAGAGCGGCAGCAGCGCGACCGCGATCAGCTTCGAGAAGATGCTCGCCGCCGTGTAGGCGGCGCCGGTCGTCGCTAGACGGCGGAGGTATCCGGACACGGCTCGACCCTACGTTGCCGCGCGGCCGCGAGCGACGCGCCTGCGGCTAGGAGGACCCAGGTGATTGGGTCCTCGAAGAAGCCTGCGTAGGCCATCGAGTGGACCATTAGGGCTGTGAAGGTTGCTAGGACCGCTGCTCTTGCGATGTGTTGCTGGCGCGCGGGTCCTGTCGCGGGGGTGGGGGGGGCGCTGCGGGCGGGCCACGGTCCGTCCTCGACCCCCCCCACCCCCGCGCCACCCGCGCGAGAGGCGGATACGCGGGACAGCGGGGTACGAAGGTTGGCCGCCATGGTCCACAGGGCTGTCAGTACTAGAGCTGTGTAGGCAGCCAGGCCGAGGAGGCCTTGCTCGGCGGCGACGGTTATTGGCTCGGTGTGCGAGACGGATACGGGGGCTTTCTTCGTCTGGACGTGTACGCGGTAGGCCTTGGGGAAGCTTCCGGAGCCGTAGCCGTAAATCGGGCGCTGGGCGAAGAGGTGGATGCCTCCGGAGACGAGGTTGGCCCGGCCGCTGGTGTCGATGTTGAGGCGGTCGAAGCTGGCCCTTCCGCCCGACAAAAAGACGACCAGAACTCCGATGACGACGAAAGCGCCGACCGCACCCAGGGTCCAGCGGAGGCTCCACTTGAGGGCAGCCAGCACTGCGAGGCCCGCCAGCAATGCCGCGAAGCTCGATTGCGAGAAGGTCGGGAACAGGCCGAACCAAAGCACGGCGACGAGAACTGTCAGCAGCGCGAGGGTTCGCCGTTCACGTGCCCAGAGCAGTGCGCTCATTGCCACGACCGCCACAAGTGCCAGGTACCGCCCGTAGACGTTCGGGTCCCAGAAGACCGAGTTGACCCGGAAGTAGGTGTGAAATTCGTTCGACCTGATCACCTGGTCGTTCCAGAAGAGGCTGCGGGTAACCCACTCGACTGATCCCACGACTACAAACGCGGCCGCCTCCAAGCCAATAACCCACAGCACAAGAGTTAGGAGCTTTCGATCCCAGTTGACGTCCCGCAGCAGCCCGTACACCAAACTGAACGGCACGAGGAAGAAGCACACGTTCTGCAGCCCCTTCGAGAAGTCCTCGGAGTACAGCGCCTGCACCGCGTACAAGACCACCACCGCGGCGAGCACCCTCGGCAGCCAGACAACGGCCCGTCCGGCGGGTGGCGCTGTAGGGGGGACCGCCCCCGAGGACGCTTTAGCGACCGCAGGGGGTGGTGGGTCCTCTGCAGCGACAGGACCCGCCGGCCAGCGACGCCAGTCCCTGACCGCCACGGCCAAGACGCCGCCAGCGATAACCAGGTACAGCGGCACGAGGAGGTTTGCCGTGTCGCCTCCCGCGTGAAGAGGCACCCGAAACGGAAGGACAGCGACGATTGCGAGCGGGAGCATGATTGGCCAGCGAGCGAAGGCAGCGGCAAGGGCAGCCGAAGCCACCACGGCAAGCAACCCGAGTGCGACGAGGCGCGAGGGGTGGTCGCGCAGGTCGACTATCTGGTGGGAGTGCCACTGGTCGCCGAGGATCAGCAGCGGGAAGAGAACGAGGGCGGTGAGCATCGCGGTCGCGCGCAGGCGGCCGGCGGGGAGCAGGATCGCTCCGGCCGCCGCGGCGGCAGACAGCAGCACCCCTGCGCCGGCGAGGAAGCCGCTCAAGCCGGTCCCCCACCTGCGGTCCGACAGTGGCCCACCGGGTTCCGCTTTGCTTCGTGCAGGTGGATCGCGCCAGGGGGCACCAGCACCCGTTC
Source organism: Solirubrobacterales bacterium (assembly GCA_035701465.1). Taxonomy (GTDB): domain Bacteria; phylum Actinomycetota; class Thermoleophilia; order Solirubrobacterales; family 70-9; genus VRUE01. Next base: position 2,312 of record DASSMU010000112.1, on the reverse strand, counting down.
CTGGCCGAGCAGCTTGACCCTCAGCTTGTAGCGGCCAGGCGGGGCGATGCCGTCGTTGCGGGTGTGGCCGTCCCAGTAGTAGGTGAAGAAGTGGTAGCGCTTGAGGTATTCGTCGCGGGCCAGCGTGATCACCAGCTTGCCGCCGGGCTTGATCACCTGGACGGTGGCGTGGTCGCTCTGGGTGACGCGGAAGCGGACCCGCTCCAGGTCGAAGCGGCAGTCGTCGTTCGGAGTGAAGGCGGGGCGAACGGGCGGCCTCGAGCCCCGTTGAGCCAGGTGCTTGGGGGAAACCAGGGTGACCCGGTCGAGCACCAGCGGGTCGCGCTTGACCCGCTGCGACCAGGCAAAGGCGGCGAGCGTGGCGAGAACCAGGACGGCGAAGACCAGGCCTGCCCAGGCCCTAGGGCCCTCAGCCTTCGGTCGTGGCATCTTCCTCGCCGACGATCACCGCGACCTGGGAGTTGCCGGAGACGGAGGCGATGTCGGACGTCATCAGCCGCACCTGCGAGATCCCGAGGGCGGTCGCGACCTTGTGCGCCTCTGGCGCGTAGCCGCGTTTGAACATGGCGACGCTTTCGGTGAAGCTGGTGCTGCTGTTGGTCACCGGGCCGAGCTGGAAGCCCTTGCGCTCGACCTTGTTGCCGTACTGCGCAGCAAGTCCTGGCACGGCGGTGCCGTTCAGCACCGCCACTTCGATTTCGCCCGGCTTCAGCACGGCGCCGGCCTTGCCGTGACCGCCCTTGCCGTCGGCGTTGTCAGAGCCCTGCGTCGCAAGGTAGGCGGCGCCCGCGGCGACGGCGATCACGATCACGAAGACGACCGCCAGGTAGCGCGGTTCGGCCAGGCGGGCGCCGAAATTGGAGAGTCCCTCGCGCAGACGCTCGCCGCGGGTGAGCTCCGGCAGGCCCGCCTCGCGGCGCTTGCGCCGCTCCTCGCGCTGCTCGACCGCGGCGTGCTCCGCAGTCCGCGCCTCCTCGAGTGCCCGCAGCTCCTCAGCCCGTTTGGCCGCCATCTCCGAAGTCGACTCCTTGCGCTCGGAATCGCGCTCGGGGGCAGAGCCGGCCCACTCGCGCAGGCGGCGGATGTCGCGGGCCTGGGAGAACGCCAGCATGGCGAGCAGGGCGAGGCCAATGAACGCGGCCAAGCCGGCGAAGGCGCCGATTTCCTTGATCACCTCCAAGTGGGGGCGAGAGGCTACTCGTCGTAGACGACTGCCGCCGCGTCGCCGCCGGGAGCGGTGATCATCTCGACCACCCGCTGCGCCAGGTTGGCCTCGTCGCCGGCCAGCACCAGGTGCTCGAGCGAGTTCAGCGTCGACTCCACCCAGTCCGGGTCAAGCGGCGTCTCGCGGACGGCGCGGCTGATCCGTTTCGCTGCGGTCGGCTGCCCGCTCTCGGCCAGGCCGAAGAGCTCCTCGTGGAGCTTCTCCCCGGGCCTGGGCTTGGTGAACTCGATCGCGATGTCGGTCTCGGGCTCGTATCCCGCCAGGCGGATCATGTTGTGGGCGAGGTCGACGATCCGCACCGGCTCGCCCATGTCGAGGACGAAGACCTCGCCCTTGCCGGCGCCGATGTCGCCGGCGCGGATGACCAGCTGCACCGCCTCTGGGATGGTCATGAAGTAGCGGGTCATCTCCGGGTGGGTGACCGTGACCGGCCCGCCGCGCTCGATCTGGCTGCGGAAGATCGGCACGACGCTGCCCGAGGAAGCGAGCACGTTGCCGAAGCGGACGCTGGCGAAGCGGGTGCCGGGGTGTTTGCGGCCGGCCGACTCGACGATCCACTCGGCCATCGCCTTCGAGGCGCCCATCACGGTTTTCGGGTTGACCGCCTTGTCGGTGGAGATCAGGACAAAGCGCTCGACGTTGGAGGCGGCGGCGGTCTCGGCGGTGATCCGGGTCGCGATCGCGTTGTTGCGCACGGCCTCAAGCGGGTTGGCCTCCATCAGCGGCACGTGCTTGTAAGCGGCGGCGTGGAAGACGACGCTGGGCTTGAATCGCTGCATCGTCTCCAGCATCCCGCCCGCCTCCTTGCAGTCGGCGAGCACCGACTCGACGTTGCTGCAATGCCGCTCCTCGACCATCTCGCGGTCGATCTCGAAGAGGTTGTCCTCGGCGTGGTCGAGCATCACCAGCAGCCGCGGTTCGACCCGGGCGATCTGGCGGCAGAGCTCGGACCCGATCGAGCCGCCGGCGCCGGTGACGAGCACGATCCGGTCGCGGAGGTAGGCGCCGAGCCGGTCGAGCTCTACCACGATCGGGTCGCGCCCGAGGACGTCCTCGACCTGGACGTCGCGGAGCTGCCTGTTCAGCT
>DASSMU010000111.1:0-23769 GCA_035701465.1 Solirubrobacterales bacterium | reverse complement strand
GACCGCGGCCGGATAGCTCCCAGAAGCAGTTTCATGCCGGTAGCGTGGAGCTTCATCCGGTTCCTCCTTGTTGCTGGGGCTTCGACACCGCCAGCCTCCAAGGAGGTCCGGATGAACAACGTGGTTAGGAATTACATCTAGACGGCCATTACGACTCCCTATCCGGAAGGTCAACAATTTCTCCACAGGCAACCCTTGAGCCCAGACCGGGTTTCGCGGATCAGTACCGCTCTCAGGCGGAAAGGGGTGACGGATGCCCGCCTGCCCCGAGCGACCCTCCCGAGCCGGTCTTCGGAACGCATCTCGGGCATTAGTTTGACCAGTAGTGCGTGCGACGCCGTAAATTGAACTCGTGCATTCTAGAGAGCGGCCAAACCTGCGCAACGAGAAGAGCTGCCCGCTGAGCGCCGCTCACACTCGGCTCAGACAAGCACATGATCTCTGGCACAGCACGGTTGAGAGCTATCCATTTCCCGACGACTTTGTGCGCAATCTCAGCAACCTCGTCGTCACCCTCCGCCAGGTCACCTTCATGCTTCAGACGCAGAAGGAGAAAATCATCGATTTCGATTCGTGGTATGAGAGTGGCTGGCGTCCAAAGCTGAAAGCCAACCCGCTAATGGCTTGGCTGCATAACGCTCGGACGAAGATCGAGCACGTTGGCGATCTTGATCTGGAAAGCACCGCATCCGTATCGGTCATCTCCGATTGGTTAGACGGACCGTACGCAGAATTCGAGGTCCCACCCCACGTTGGACCTGAAGAAATCGCAACGAACTTCGAGGCGGCCGATCTCCCCGACCGTGTTCGCAGGGAGGGCCTGCTCAGAGTCGAGCGACGCTGGGTATCAAGCGACCTTCCGGGGCAGGAGCTCACCGACGTATGCGCATACGGGTACGGCGTGTTGGCGACCATCCTGGCGGAGGCCCATGAACGTCTCGGCGTTCGCATGCAGACCTTCGGCGGCGAGTCTCACGAACACCGCCATAAGCGCCAACTGCAATCAGGCGGCAGGCTTCCCTGCATGGTGGTCACGCGCGAGACCCGAACGGCACATCTGCATCTGGCCTCGGGAAACATCATCGAGATGGAGCGAGAGTCATCTGCGTTGGAGTTCACGCCTGACGAAATCGAAGCCTTCGAGAAGCACTCCGAGTCGATGCTGGTCGATCCCCAAACGGCTCTCTCGTTCACCCGAGACCAGGACCCGATCGACGTGGGACGACAAGTGTCGAGCTACGCCTGTCGCGTTCTCGCTCATGATGGCTACCACTGGCCCACGGCCCTGTTCCTTGACGACGAGAACAGACTCATCTCGATCACGAAAATGCACTTCGGTGACCAGGCGGAAAAGTACCTCGCCTTTCGTTCATTGGCCGATGACGCGGAGCGCGATGGGGCCACGGCCGTGATTCAAATTGGAGAGGTCTGGCAAGCCTTCATCAGTCACGACGAACTGTCGCCCGAGATGCGGCGCGCATCCGAGCGCGCAGATCGAACCGAGGCGCTACAGGTGGTGGTCGCGACGGCTGACGGTAAGGAGGGGACGTTTGTCACGCCCTTTACGCGTGACAGAGATGATCGACCAGTCCTCGGCGCCACTCGGCGCGGGCGTCTGTCTCGACAAATCAACGCGTCCTTTCTGCCTCTCAAGCAGATGTGGGCACGACGCAAGCAGCACGACGCCTAGTTCCGGCCTCCTGCCTTCCGAATTCAGTGATGCTGGCCCACCACCAGCTCCTTCGCCTTGCGATCAGCTTCCGCTTCGCGCGCGAGATCGATCAGCCCATCTCATGCAAGAGCGCGGGTGTTCGCATATCTAGCACCTCTTTCTCGTGGAAGGCAGCGCTCAGCTATTCGACGAGCCCTCGCAGGGCATCGCGAACGCGCTCGTAGGGCCATCCAGCCCACGCGGGACCACCGCGAAGAAGGACTTTCCGGTCGAGGTCTCCGAGAGCGGAGAGTGCACTGGTGGCAAGCTTTCCGTCTGACAGTAGCCAGACAGTGCCTTCTCCCTGAGTGTCCTTCCATGGAAAGTTCCATGTGGCGAGCAGCCATCCCGCCCGTTTGACCTTCTTAAAGCCTCCAAACCAACCTTTTCGCTCTACCCTGACGATTCTTCCGTCCTCGAAATCCCGAGCCTCGACGGCCTTGAGTGCGGCTGGCACCAATACATCGATTTCTCTAAGCAGATCTTCACGCGTCTCATCAAGGCGTTGCTGTTGGGCCGCGCGTGCGGCCACAGTCGCGTCATGGATGGCCTGCTCGCGGCGGCCGACGATCCTCTCAGCTCGTCCCATGTCGCGAGTCTAGTCCCGACAACTGGCGCTTTGATCTGCTCCTCCTCCGAGTGCGATGCCGTTGGGCCGAGAGGACCAAAAACGCCGAGCCAGTCCTGGTCTGGCCTCTCTGCAGGCGCTGCATTGCGCAACATCCGGCAACCACCATGCTCCCGCTTTGTCCAAGAACCGCAGAGCGGTGGACTAGGATTGGGCCCGCCCTGTTAGAGCTTGCGTCTTAGCCCCGATGAGCCCAGATCCATATGTCCGAGGTCAAGCCCTCGCGTTCGTTCTGGCATTGATCGGGGTCAGCATTCTCGGTTCACCAATTGCCGGGCTGTCCTGCACGGCGGTAGTCGCCTTTGCTTTCTGGATCTTGCAAGCCCGCTATGGCGGAGACTTGGGGGCGGCCGACATCGAGGCAGTGCCCGGGCATCGCAGAACACTGGATGCAATGGTTGCGGGAAATGTCCGCTTGGCAGTCGTTGTCGGGTCCGTCGGCGGCATGGTCATGTTGTTTGCCAAGCGTCCCGACCTCGGGATCGCGCCAGCCTCAACCGTGATCCTGGCGGTGACCGCCGCCGTGATCCTGCTGTCGAGCTTGATCGACTGGTACATCATCCTCCCGCGAATGAGCGGCCTGTTGGGTATCCGGCCTTGTCGTGATCCTGAGGAGAACTTTCCAAGACGCCCGGAAACCTGGCGCGAGGTGACACGCTGGTGGTACATCCACCGCATCGTCGCAGCGGTCGTCTTGCGATTCGGTTTGTCCTTCGCCATCTCCCTGGCGCTGGCCCGCTACATCGCGGTTCCTCACGGGGCTGCGATTGTGGCTGGGGCATTGATGGGCGGCTTTGCCTCCTACGTGGCGGCTGCGTGGGATGCGTTCTGGCAAGCCGGGCACCTCACTTTGATCGTTGGCCGAACGGTGCAGCGGCGGGAGGTCAACCGGGTGCCACGGAAGATCGTTGTCTTTGGATGGAAGCTGCAGCTCCCGTTCTTCACCGAAGGCGTCGCCGGCCAGATCCAACCACGAGAGTATGTGTACGACGTTGCCCTGGAGGGCGTGCAGCTGTCGCGAGTTGAGTCACGCGAGGGAGCTGAAGTTCCTCGCCATGACAACGGACGCATCCTCTACGAACGAAATCCCGCCAAGCTGCCCGTCAAGGACATCAACGCCAGCAGGCCCAAACCGGCTCAGCCGTTCATCGGTTGCAGAGGGCGATGCTCAGGGATCAACTGGTACTGCATAGAGAATCCGCGCTGTTTCAAGAACAAGTAAAGCCGTACTGGAATACATCGGAGGATTGAAAACTATGGTGTGTATTACCGCGCGGCAATAGTTGCGCGCTGCACGCGATAGGCTGGCGGCGGTGGGAGCGTGTGCTTGGACTAAATGGGGTGTGTGCGGTGGGGATTGAGCGGCAAGAGCGGCTCTTTGGCGGTGTGCGCCGGCTGCTTATGATTCCTCGGCCTCTTGTCGTAGGAGCGTGGCCCCGCTGAGTTCCGTGGCCGTCATATGCGTGGATTGCGGCGCAGGCAACCTGGACACCAACGCCTACTGCGGTGAGTGTGGGAAAAGGATCGCCCGGCGTGGCGACGGCGTGACACTTCACCCGGGCTTCAAGGGCCCTCGGCGCTTGCTCGTCGCCAGCAGCGTGGTCTTCGCTGTAAGCGTGGGGATCGCAGCTGCGGCCCTCCTGTTGATCCAACTATCGGGTCCGGCAAGCATCGGGCTGGACTTCGGCGGGCCCACCGTCAACATGCTGCTCGATGTGGCCAATGTCGCCTCGGTCCACACGCCCGGTTCCCCGAGCGATGCCGTGTCTCTTCTGCTGGTCGGCACGTTTTTGCTGGCATCGCTGCTGGCGATGGCGAGTGTCGTCTCTGGCGTAATTGGCGGAATCTGGCTGCTGGCGCGCTGGAGGGATGGCGAGGGGCCCGCTCACGTCGGGACCGCGGTGGCAGAGACAGGTCGCAAGGGGTTGGAGGACGCGCACAGACTGGGCGTCAAGGGCCTGGAAAAGGCCAGGCCGAAGCTCGCAGAGACTGCCGAGCGCTCACGGGTGGTGGCGGAACAGGCGAGAGATAACGCTGCCAAGCGGTATGAGGACGCGAAGCCCGTGGTCAGTCGAGTTGCCCGTGAAGGTCGCGTGAAATTCGGCGAAGAGGTGGTGCCTCGTGTTTCCATCGGCATTCGCAAGGGAACCGCGCTGGGCCGTGAGTGGATCAGATCTCGCCGGGACAAGGGCCGCGATGGATCCGTCAGTTGAGCAGGAGGACAGGGTGAAGGCGATCGCTGCTGATGCTCCGGGGAGTTCTCCCGGAGACGAGCCGGCCTCGAGATCATTCACTGTGCGGAAGTTCGGGAATGGGCTTCTGTCGCTGACTGATTTCGTCGTAACCCTCGTCGAGTTCGCGCTCTTCGCCTTCGGTCTGTTGTTTGCCTTGGTGCTCGGTGGCTTGGTGGTAGGTGCGCTATCCGGTTTGCTTACCGGGAGCGCACATCAGGGGCTGGTGGTCGGCGTGGTCTTGACCGGCTGGACGTGCCTGGTCATAGGAGTGGTGGCTCTAGCTGCGCGAGGAAGGCGTCGGCGTGAAGGCGAGGCCGACCTCCACTCGCACCCAGACGGATCTGTAGTTGCGCATTCCAAGCCGGAGCCGGATACCCCGGGGCTCAAGGCGCTAGCACGGGAAGGGGCGTTACTGATTGTACGCGCGGTGGGCTTGGCGGCAATCTGCGCCTTGGCGCCCGCCATCGTTGCAGGTGCCCTGACTGGCAACGTCCTGACGGCAGTCGCGGTCGGGATCGTGGCTTTTCCCGTGGTGCTGGTGCAAGGACTCGTGGCGATCAAGGTTGACAATTAGGACGATCTCGCGGATCCGTGCCGTGCTGCGGCGCAGCGGCTTGCGCGACGGGGCCGACCCCGGTGTCGCGAAGAAGACGATCTGGATCGCCGAACTGGGGGACGAGGTGTCGAATCGACCCAAGGCGCGGGTAAAGAGCGGGCAAAACCTGCGGTTCGCCCGCAAATCACACCCATTCGCGGCGTTACAGTGGGCGCATGGCGATCCAGTCGGCGCCGGGCGGGCGCATCCTTGTGGTCGAGGACGAGGACTCGATCTCCGAGCCCTTCGCCGAGGCGCTGCGCCGGGCCGGATTCGAGCCGCTCGTCACCAGGACCGCCGCCGGTGCACTTGAGTTGGCCGCCGAGGCCGAGCCGGACCTGGTCATGCTCGACCTCAGCCTTCCCGACGGCGACGGCCGCGACGTCTGCCGCGAGCTGCGCCGCCGTTCCGACGTGCCAATCGTGATGCTGACCGCGCGCGGCACCGAGATGGACCGCATCGTCGGCCTCGAGCTTGGCGCCGACGACTACGTGGTCAAGCCGTTCAGTGCCCGCGAGGTGATCTCGCGGATCCGCGCCGTGCTGCGGCGCAGCGGTTCGCGCGACGGGGCCGGAGGAGGCGCCGGGGAGAAGTCGATCCGGATCGACGAGCTCGAGCTCGACCCAGCGGCGCGTACCGCGCGGCTGGCCGGTGAGGAGCTGGACCTCTCGCGTAAGGAGTTCGACCTGCTGGCCGAGCTGATGCGCAACGCCGGCCGCGTGGTCAAGCGCGAGGACCTGATGGCGAAGGTCTGGGACGTCAACTGGTTCGGCTCGACCAAGACGCTCGACGTCCACATCGGGTGGTTGCGGCGCAAGCTCGGCGACGACCACAACGCTCCCCGCTACATCGAGACGGTGCGCGGGGTCGGCTTCCGCTTCGCCGCGCCGGAGGTCGAGGAATAAGCCTTCGGGCCACCCTCCTGCTGGCGCTGGCCTACGTCCTGCTGCTGGCGCTGATCGCGCTCGGCGTGCCGCTGGCCGTCAGCTTGCGCGACCGCGTCGACGCCGAGGTCAAGGGCCAGGCGCGCAGCCAGGCTGACGTGGTCGCCGCCTCGGCCTCGGAGCTGCTCGACCCGGGCCGGCGCTCCGCCCTGCGAAACCTCGTCCAGGTCTCCGCCGACAGCGTGCGCGGTCGGGTGATCGTGGTGAATCGGCGCGGCCGCTTGCTCGCCGACTCGGCCGGCGCGCCGGCCGGGCGCAGCTATGCCGACCGGCCCGAGGTCCGCGCCGCGCTGGAAGGCCACGGCGAGCAGATCACTCGCAACAGCAAGACGCTCGGCGCCTCGATCCTCGCCACCTCGGCCCCCGTACTGCGCCACAGGCTCACGGCGGGGGCGGTGCGGATCACCCAGAGCGTCTCCGCCGTCAACAGTGCGGTCAAGACCTCGCTCCTCGACCTGGCGGCGCTGGCCGGCGTCGTGCTCCTGCTCGGCCTGGCCGCGGGCGCGGTCGTCGCCCAGCAGATAGCCCGTCCGATCCGCCGCCTCGACCGCGCCGCGCGCCAGGTTTCCGCCGGCGACCTCGATTCGACCGTGGCGGTCGAGGGCAGCACCGAGCAGCGCTCGCTCGCCCGCGCCTTCAACGAGATGACGCAGCGGGTCAAGCGCCTACTGCGCGGCCAGCAGGACTTCGTCGCCGACGCCTCGCACCAGCTGCGCACGCCGCTGACGGGCCTGCGACTGCGGTTGGAGGCACTGGAGGAGCGGTCCGGCGGCGACGGTGTCGCCGCGCCCGAGCTGGAAGCGGCGCTGGGCGAGATCGACCGGCTCTCGCTGATCGTCGAGGAGCTGCTGGTCCTCAGCCGCGCGGGCGAGCACGAACTGCCGGCAGAGCGGGTCGACCTGGGGGACGCCGCCGAACGAGCGGCGGAGCGCTGGCGCCACGGTGCCGAAGAGGATTCTGTCGAGCTCACGGTGAGCCGCAGCGCAGAGGTCACCGAGGCCTGGTGTGCTGCCCACGACCTCGATCGGGCGATCGACTCCCTACTAGAGAACGCGCTGCGCTACTCGCCGCCGGGCTCGGCTGTGACGATCGAGACGGGTCCCGGTCGGGTCGAGGTCCTCGACCGCGGCCCCGGCCTGGAGCCGGGCGAGGAGGAGGCGGTCTTCGAGCGCTTCCGCCGCGGCAGTGCCGGCCGTCGGGGACCGGGGGGGACCGGCCTTGGCCTGCCGATCGCCCGCGAGCTGACCCGCCAGTGGGGCGGCGAGGTGACCCTGTCCGCCCGCGAGGGCGGCGGCGCCCGGGCCACGATCCGGTTGCCACAGGACTCGGGCGAGGCGCAGGCACGATGACTTTGCCCTCGCTTTACCAGGCGCTTTCTATCGTCGGTTGCGTGAACCGACCCGGCCGGAGGAGACGATGAGATTGCCGGCGACCATGCGCTGGCTTGGACTCGCCCTGCTCGGCATCCTGATTGCGGTGGGCGTCTCGATCGCCGCCAGCCGCCTCGCCAGCCGGCAGATAGGCCTGGCGTCCCAACCGATCTCCGCCGGCGACGCACTGGCGCCGGCCGCGAAGGAGAGGCCGAAGCGCCACCGACCCGGACGGCAAAGCGCCAACCCCAGGACCTCAACCGAACCGTCGAAGATCCCGAGCACTCCTCCTGCGTCTTCGGAACCCGCCTATTCGCCGCCGCCGTCCACCGCTCCGTCCACGCCATCGTTCGAACCGGGTCGACCTTTCAGCCACGACGGCGAGCACAGCGGCGGTTCGGGCGGCGGCGCCGACGACTGAAGCGCTCGCACGACCGACCCTACGAAGACATCCCCACCAACTCGCGCGGCCGGGCGACGCGGCGAACCTGGCGGGGGTGGGCCGTCACGTGGGTGACGGGAAGATCGGTCAGGCGCTGCAGGCGCTGTGGAAGGCTCAGCCGGAGCCAGTACGAGACGCCATGGGGGAGCGTCGAGACGACGATCTCGTCGAAGCGGCGGGCGAGCAGGATGTCGCCGACGGCCGCGAGCGGGTCGGGGTCCCCGACCGTCACGGCCTCTATCTCCAGGCCGCAGGAGCGCATCTGGAGCGCGCCCGTCTTGGCGCGCAGCTCCGCTTCGGGGCCGCCGGCCTTCATGTCGACCGCCCAGGACAGGCCGCGGGGGACGGCGGGGACGAGAAGGGTGAAGCCGGCCGGGGAGTGGGCGGCCCTCAGACGCAGGGCCGAGATCAGCTCGGACGAGTCCACCGTGCGATTGGCAACCACCAGAACTCTCGCCTTCGTGGACATGGTTCCTCCTCTCGGGGATGGATCGTTGCGCTCAGGGTGATGTACGTCGCTAACCCGCGGTTAAGTTCACGGTCAGAGTTTTCTGAAGGCTCGCGGCCATCAGTCGTCGATCTCCGCCGGCGCCGCGCCGCCGCTGGCCCGGGTGACGATCGGCGGGCGGGTGCCGGCGCTCGCCCTGGCCACGGCCGGCTGCGCGGCGGCCGCACCGCTGGCGCTGGTCACGACGGCGCCGGAACCGCCGGTGGCGGCGAGTTGCTGAGAGGCTTGAATGCCCTGGTTGGTCGCCATCGCGGCGCCGCCGAGGGCGCCGAGGCCGAGCACCGTGGCGCCCGCCATCAGCTTCGCTCTTCGGTTGTTCATGGATCGCTCCTTAAGTCGGTCGATCCATTCTGCGCCGCGGCGCCCAAGGCGCCGGCCAAGCCCGGGCCAAGGGAAGACCAAGCTTTCCGGTGCGCTTTATGTGCCTATGAATGGCATAAAGCGCACCGGAGCCGGGCTGAGGTGTTTGGTCAGCCCCTGATCTGGGCGCCGACCCAGGGACTGGCGATCGAGATCGTCTCCAGGGCGAGGGCGAGGCCCGCCGCGAGCGCGGCCCCGAGGAGCGCCAGCCGCAGGCCCGAGCCTGCCAGGGTCGCCTCGCGGCCGCCGCGGCGGCGCCAGTCGGGCATGGCCAGGCTGGGGACCGCGAGGATGTGGCCGAGGACGTGCACCGTCATCAGCGCGAACCAGGCGATGAAGCTCGCCTTGTGCAGGAGCATCAGCGGACCGCCGTCCTCGGGCCCCGCCAGTGTCAGTGCGACGCCGGTGCCGAACAGGGCCACGGTGGTGAGGACGACGCCGGGTGCCAGCACTCGCATCGGCAGGGAGGGAGGGCCCTTTCGCCGGTAGGGCGGGCTGCCGGTGTAGTAGCGGGCGAAGCGGTAGCCGGTGCTGCCGAGCTTGAGCAGGACCGGCGGGATCAGCAGCATGCCGATGAAGACGTGGGGCCCGACCAGCCGGCCGATGAAGGGGATCGTCAGCCCCTCGGCGGCGAGCAGGACGAGCAGGGCCACCGCGGCGCCGCCGGTGAGGCGTGCGTTGCCGGCGACCCCGTCGCGCGTCTTGACGGTGCCCTCTCTGTACATCGAGCGGCGATGCTGCCCCGGGACGGTTATTCGCAGCTAACGACCGCGTGAGAGCTCTCTCATATGGGTCTGAGCGGGCGTTTAGGCGCGGCGGCGACATTTGCGCCGATGCGCAAGGCCTCGATCTCTCCCGCGATGGCGCTCTTCCCGCTGCGCCTCTTCCTCGGCGTCACCTTCGTCTACGCCGGTATCCAGAAGCTCAGCGACCCCGGCTTCCTGCACGCCGGCGCCCCCACCTACATCGGCACCCAGCTGCACGGCTTCGCCGCCGGCACGCCTGGCGGGTTCGTTCTGCGCACCTTCGCCCTGCCGCATCCGCAGCTCGCCGGGGTCGGGGTCGCCGTGACCGAGATCCTGATCGGCCTGCTGGTGACCGCGGGCCTCTTCACCAGGATCGCGGCCGCTGGCGGAATGGGCCTCAACCTCCTCCTCTTCCTGACCGCGAGCTGGCACACCACGCCCTACTTTCTCGGCCCCGACCTGGTCTTCTCCTTCGCCTGGCTACCGTTCGTCCTAGCGGGCGCGGAGGGTCAGCCCGCCCTCGACAACCTGACCGAGGGGAACGCGGCGGCGATCGTGCGGCGCACCCGGCTGAACCCGGCGGGAGGCCCGCCTCCCGAACCGGCCTCGACCCGCCGCGTGCTCCTCGCCGAGTTCGCCGGGATGGCGGTGGCGATCGCCGGCATCTCGGCGCTGGCCAAGGGCACCTTCCACGCGACCCGCAGCCTCGCCGCAGCCTCGTCGTCGGGGGGCTCGGGAGGAAGCGGCTCTGGTGCTGCCGGCGCTGGAGGCAAAGCCACCGGCGCCTCGGGAGGAGCCACCTCCGGCTCTGGCGGCAGCGGGTCCAAGGTGCCCTCGGGCGCAGTACGGCTCGGCCCAGGCAAGCGCCTGCCCAGCGGCCAGGCCGCCACCTACAGCGACCCCGCCGACGGCTCCCCGGACATCCTGATCCGCGACGAAGAAGGCAACCTGAAGGCCTTCAGCGCCGTCTGCACCCACGCCGGCTGCACCGTCGGCTACGAAGGCGGAGTGATCATCTGCCCCTGCCACGGCGGCGAGTACAGCGCCGAAACCGGCGAAGTGATCGCCGGCCCACCCCCGACCGGCCTGGCGCCCAAGCAGGTGCTGGAATCGGATGGCCAAGTCTACGCCGTGCCGAGCTAGAAGGTTTGACCCTTCCGGTGCGCTTTATGTGTGCATGGATGGCATGAAGCGCACCGGAAGCGGGGTGGTGTTGGTGGTGATCGCCTATTGGCTTTGAAAGCCCGGTATCTCAAACGCCACCCGCGCTCCGCCCAGGGGCGAGGACTCGATCCAGATCCGACCTTCGTGCTGCTCGACGATCGAGCGGGCTATCGCCAGGCCGAGGCCGCTGCCGCCGGAGCCGCGGTCGCGTGCGGCCTCGCTGCGGTGGAAACGGTCGAAGACGCGCTCGCGCTCGCGGGGCGGGACGCCCGGTCCGTCGTCGTCGACGCGGATCGTCAGCCGCTCGCCCGTCGCCGCCGCCGACAGCTCGACCCGTCCGGCCGAGCCCGCGTGGCGGCGGGCGTTGGCGAGCAGGTTGCGGATCACCTGGGTGAGGCCGTCGGGGTCGGCGCGCAGCGTTCCCGCCGGAAGCTCGCCCAGGGCGACCTCGCCCAGGGACGGGTCCTCGCCGAAGCGGTGCAGGAAGGGCTCGAGCGGGATCTCCACGGGCCGCAGCTGCGGTTCCTCGTCGAGCCGGGCGAGGGTGAGGAGGTCCTCGACCAGCCTTTCGATTCGCACCATCTCCGCCAGCGCGACATCCGTCACCCGGCGCACCTCGGCGGTCTCGGGGCGCTCGCGCCGGGCCAGCACTTCCAGCTGGCCGCGGATCGCGGTCAGCGGTGTGCGCAGCTCGTGCGAGGCGTCGGAGACGAACTGGCGCTGGCGCGAGAAGGCTTCGTCGAGCAGGTGGCTCGCGACGAGGACGGCAACGAGACCGATCGTGCCCCCAAGCAGTACGGCGCCGATCGCCTCTCCGACCTCGCGCCGGACCCCGAGGAGGACCAGGCCGAGCGCGACGAGGACGATGATCCCGATCGAGACCGCCATCTTGCCGCGCAGCCCGATCTTGCCCCAGGCCTTTCTCACCGTTGGTTGGCCAGCCGGTAGCCGACCGAGCGCACCGTCTCGATCGGGGCGGGGGAGCCGGGCAGGGCGAGGCGGCGGCGCAGGTAGCCGATGTAGACCTGGACCACGTTGGTCCCCGGGTCGTGCTCGTAGCCCCAGACGGTGGAGAGGATCTCCCGATGCGTGCAGACCTGGCCGGCGTGGCGCATCAGGTGGGCGAGCAGCTCGGCCTCGCGCTCGGAGAGGCGAACCGAGTGGCCGTCGCGCTCGGCGTGGCGCGCGAGCAGGTCGAGCCTGATCCCGCCGGCCTCCAACTCGGTCGCGACCTCGCCGGCAGGCTGGCGCAGGTGGGCCCTCACCCGCGCTGCCAGCTCCTCGAAGGAGAACGGCTTGGTCACGTAGTCGGTGGCGCCCCGGTCGAGGCCCTCGACGCGATCGGCGACGCTGCCCTTGGCGGTGAGCATGATCACCGGCAGCGCCGGCTCGGTCCGGCGGATCGCGGCCAGCACCTCCATGCCGTCGCGGCCCGGCAGCAGCCGGTCCAGGATCACCAGGTCGACGTCGCCTTCGAGCGCGATCCTCTCGCCCTCGATCCCGTCCGCCGCGCTGCGCACCCGGTGGCCCTCCGATTCCAGGCCGCGAACGAGGAAGTCCGCGATCGATGCCTCGTCCTCGACGACCAGGATCTCCATGGCGCCGCTGGTCCGCCCTCAGTGCCGCGGACCCGCCTCGCATTCGTGCGACTGCCCGGCACCGGGACCGCCGTCGCAGTAGTCGTAGCCGGGGCCACCGTAGAGCTGGTCCGGGGAGGGCCCGCCGTAGAGCCGGTCGTCCCCCGCTTCGCCGTGACAGCCGTCCTGACCGGAGCCCATCAGGCAGACGTCATCGCCGGGCCCGCCCCAGCAACCGTCGCTGCCGCTGCCCGTCTTGCAGATGTCGTTGCCGCCTTCGCCGACGCAGTCCGTGTTGACGGGCGCGGCGATGCAGATGTCGTTGCCGCCGCCGCCGATGCAGCGGTTGCGCGCCGTTCCCTGCGGGTAGCAGGTGTCGGCCTCGGAGTTGCCGATCAGCTTGTCGGAACCGCCGCCGAGATAGGCGGTGAGCGGCACCGGCAGCGGGTCCAACACTTCGACCTTGTCGTCGGCGGGACCCATTTCGACCACCACGGAAGAGGCCTGGGCGAGGCCGCAGGAAGTGACGCTGCGGGCGCGCATGAACCGGCAGGCGGCGGGGGCATCGCTGGCCAGGCGACCGTTGACCAGGAGCTGCGAGCCGCTGACGGTCAGGCGAAGGTGCGAGCCTTCCTCGGCGGCGCGGATCACGATCCCGCTCTGGGTCGAGGCCGTGTCGCAGAGCCCGCCAAAGACGAGTACCGCTGCGGAAAGGATCAGAAGTAGGCGACGCGCCGGGACAGGTATCAAGGCGGTCGCGATGCTACAGAAGGCTTCTGAAGCTCTCGGCCGCAACCGCCGCTTGCCCAGCAGCGAACTATGTATTAACTTATTAAAAACCGGAGTGTAGAAAACCCCGGGTTTTTAAGAGGGATTGGCAGCAGGACTGCCTTTTTGCGGACTCCTCGTGGCCCGGGGGTCCCCCTCAAAAGCGCATGGGCCCGGCTTCTTTTGGCCGAGACCGGCCGGGCTCATGCGCAATCACCTTTCCATCAGCTCGTCGAAGCGCAGCGCTGCGCGCGACGGCAGGACGAGGGACTCGCTGCGATGCAGCAGCCCCGTCGCGACGAGATCCCGTACAGCTCGATCGACGTCGTCGCGGGGCTCTCCTAGCTCACGCGTCAGCTCCTCCAGGGTGATCGTGGCCGGGTGCAGGGCGAGGACCTGCTGCAGAAGGGCGGACTCCATCGCCACATCCTCCGCAGCGGTGCTCCGGATGTCTCCCCTCTCGTCCACGGCTCTCCTACATAAGGGCGCCGGCGGGAAAACTCTCCCCCTAGGGCTTCGCCTTCTCGGGCGGGTCCCCAGTCGCCTCCAGCGCCATTCGCGCCCACCTCGCGTCGACGATCACGCGGTAGAAGTGCTGGGTCGAGCCACGGACCTGCTCCATCCGCGCCAGTTCGACGGCGCCGCACCAAGCAAGGATCCTGACGTGGTAGCTGAGCTTGCTCAGCTGCTCCCTGAGCTCGAGCGCGAGGTCGCGGGGGCTGATCTCCGCTTCGTCCTCGATCATCTTGCGCAGGATCCGTCGGCGCAGGGGGTGGGCCAGGGCTGTGAACAGGTCGCCGGTGTTGGAGCTCCTCGCGCTTGCCATGGGCGGCAATATAGAGCAAATGAAATCTATTGTCTGTAGACCTTCTGTCTTCGGCAACTGATCTTGCGGCGCTCAGGCCTCCTCGCGGACGCCGCCCATCTCGGTGAAGACGGCGGTCGGGCCGCCGTCTTCACGCTGCTCGTCGGCGATCACGTGGGAGACGGCGTTGACCAGCGCCAGGTGGGTGAAGGCCTGGGGGAAGTTGCCGAGATGTCGCCCGCTCGGGGCGTCCAGCTCCTCGGCGTAGAGGTCGAGCCAGCCAGCCGCCTCCAGCAGCCGCTCGCAGAGCGCCCGCGCCCGCGCCTGCTCGCCGATCTCCGAGAGGGCCGAGACGAGCCAGAAGGAGCAGATCAGGAAGGTGCCCTCCTCGCCGCTGAGGCCGTCGTCGGTCTCCTCCACCTTGTAGCGCAGGACGAGGCCGTGCTCGGTCAGCCCGTCGGCAATCGCCTCCACCGTGGCCTTGACCCGCGGGTCGTCCGGAGGCAGGAAGCGCAGCAGCGGGATCAGCAGGGTGGAGGCGTCGAGGGCGTCGGTCTCGTAGTGCTGGCGGAAGACGCCGTCGCGGACGCCGCGCTCGAGGATCTCGGCCCGAAACTCGTCGGCGGTCCGTTCCCACTCCTCGGCGACCTCCTCGAAGCCGAGGCCGCGGGCGAGGCGTCCGCCGCGGTCGACCGCGACCCAGATCATCAGCTTCGAGGAGACGTAGTGCTGGGGCTCTCCGCGCGACTCCCAGATCCCCTGGTCGGGGTGGGGCCAGGCGGCGATCGCCGCTTCGACCTGGTGGCGGATCAACTGCCGGTCCGCCGGCGTGCCGGTTCCGCGCAGCGCCTTTTCATGCAGATAGATCGAGTCGAGCAGGGCCCCCCAGACGTCGTTCTGGCGCTGGTCGTAGGCGCCGTTGCCGATCCGCACCGGGCTCGCGCCGCCGTAGCCGCCGAGGTGGTCGAGGGTGCTCTCGCTCAGGTCCTTCTCGCCGCCGACCCCGTACATGATCTGCAGGTCGGGGTCCTCCCGGCAGACGCTGACGATGAAGCGCATGAAGTCGCGCGCCTCCTGGTCGAAGCCGAGCGTGTGCAGGGCCCAGAGGGTGAAGGTCGAGTCGCGGATCCAGCTGTAGCGGTAGTCCCAGTTGCGTTCGCCCCCCGGCGTCTCCGGCAGCGAGGTGGTGGGAGCGGCGAGGATCGCGCCGGTCGGCGTGTAGGTGAGCCCCTTCAGCACCAGCGCCGAGCGCTGCAGGTGGATGCGCCAGGGGTGGTCGGGGAAGTCGCCGTCGCGCAGCCAGCGGCGCCAGAACTCTTCGGTCGAGTCGAGCCGCTCCAGCGCCTCGGGGGCGCTGCGCGGACCGCCCAGGTCGCCATCGCCCCAGGTCAGGGCGCAGAAGCCGGTCTCGTCCTCGCGCAGCTTCACGGTCCCGCGGGCCGCGCCGCCCTCGATCGAGAGCTCCATGTCGCTGGTCAGCCGTAGCTCGGTTCCGTCGGGGCCGACGGCCACCGCCTCGCCCAGCTCGCCGCCGCTCCAGGTCGCCGGTTCGGCGCCGTAGCCGAAGCGCGGCAGGCACTCCATCTCGATCTCAACCTCGCCGTCGACGCAGGTCATCGTCCGCAGCAGCGAGCGGTCGGACTCGTGTTCGGTGTCGGGCCGCCCGCCCGTGCCGTCGGACGGCGCCCACTCGGCGATAGTCAGCGCGTCGTGGATCACGACCCAGCCGGTGTCGGTCACCCAGGTCGTCTCGATCACCAGGGTGCCGGGCTCGTAGCGGCGGCTGAGCGGCACGACGACGCCGCGGGGGGCGACCTTGAAGTGGCCGGCGCCGCGGTCGAGCAGCGCGGCGAAGGCGCTCGGCGAGTCGAAGCGCGGCAGGCAGAGCCACTCGACCGCGCCGTCGTAGGAGACCAGGGCGCTGGTGTGGCAGTCGGAGAGGAACCCGTAGCTGCCGATCGGCGGAAAGCGGTGGTTAGAGTCCTTCTGCTCCTGGCCCAAAGCGAGGCCAAGCTAGCAGCGAACGCGGGCGGCGTCGTCGCAAACCGCGGCGCTACGCTGATTTCGTGAGCCTGCCGTTCGCCCATGTCGCCGGGGCATTCGCCCCGATCGAGGTCCTTCCGATCACGATCGGGGGCGTCGCCTACTGGGCGCGGGTGCGGACGCTCTCCTGGGACGGGCGGCCGGTACCGCTCTGGCGCCAGCTTTGCTTCGGCTCCGGGCTTCTGGTCATCGCGGTCGCTCTGTTCAGCCCGATCGGCCACATCGCCGAGGAGCTGGTCATCGCCCACATGGGGGAGCACCTGCTGATCGGCGACGTCGCCTCGCTCCTCCTGGTCCTCGGTTTGACGAAAGGGCTGCTGCAGCCGATCCTCTCGATCCGCGTCTTCAACCGCCTCCAGATCCTCACCCACCCGGCGCTCGCCCTGCCGCTCTGGGCGCTCAACTTCTACCTCTGGCACGTGCCGGCGCTCTACGACGCCGCCTACGGCACGGCTCCCATCCACGCTCTCGAGCACACCTGCTTCCTCTTCTTCGGCTGCCTGATGTGGATGCCGATCTTCGGCCCGCTGCCGAAGCCGGAGTGGTTTACGGCCGGCTGGAAGGTGGGCTACGTGATCTCAGTGCGCTTCGCCGGCGCGATCCTCGGCAACGTGCTGATGTGGTCGGGCACGGTGCTCTACCCGATCTACGCTCCCGGCGAGCGCTACTGGGGCATCTCGGCGGTGGCCGACCAGAGCACGGCGGGCGTGATCATGATGGTCGAGGGGACCTTCCTCGCCCTCGGCGTCCTCGCCTGGGTCTTCCTCGAGGTGGCGCGGGAAGGGACCGAGAAGCAGCGCCTGCTCGACCTCGCCCAGGACCGCGGCTTCGCCCTCGACGAGCGCCGTGCCCGGCGCGCGGTCGCGGCCGGCCACGCCGCGCTGCTGGAGCAACGGATCGTGGGCAGTGACCGCGCTTAAGGCCTGGCTCGTTACCGGCCCCCTGGGCCGCGGCGTCGCCTTCGCGCTCGACTTCGCGGTGGCAGTCCGCCGCGGCCTCCTCTCCCGCCGCTGAAATCGGACGACTGTCGACTTGAGCACACCCTGGTGTGCTCAACTCAGCAGTCGTCGATCATCTAGGGTGCGACGCCCGATGCAGACCGTCGTCACAGAGCTGCCCGACTCGCGCGTGCGGGTCGAGGTCGAGGTTCCCGCCGAGCTGGTCGAGCGGGGCGTCAACCGCGCCGCCCGCGACCTCGCTCGCGAGATGAAAATGCCCGGCTTCCGCAAGGGCAAGGCGCCACCGTCGCTGGTGATCCAGCGGCTCGGCTTCGGCACGGTCCTGCAGGAGACGATCCGCGCGTCGCTGCCCGAGTGGTACGAACAGGGCCTGCTGCGCTCCGGGGTCAGCCCGGTCGGCGACCCCGATATCGAGATCGTCTCGGCCCCGGAGGCCGAGGGCGAGCCGCTCGGCTTCAAATTCGAGATCGGCGTCCGGCCCAAGGCCAAGCTGGGCGAGTACAAGGGACTGGAGGTCGGCCGGGCCGAGTCCGAGCCGGCCGATGAGATCGTCGACCGCGAGATCGAGCGGATCCGCGAGGGCTTCGCCAAACTCGAGCCGGTCGAGCGCGCCGCCGCCGACGGCGACGTGCTGCTGGTCGACTACGAGGGCCTGATCGACGGCAAGGCCTTCGAGGGCGGCAAGGAAACCGACGGCATGCTGGAGCTCGGCAGCGGCCGCTTCATCGAGGGCTTCGAGGAGCAGCTGGCCGGGGTCGGCGGCGGCGAGCAGCGGGAGGTCAAGGTGAGCTTCCCCGAGGACTACGGGGCCGAGCACCTCGCCGGCAAGGAGGCGGTCTTCGCCGTCGACGTCAAGGAGGTGAGGGAGAAGGTCCTGCCCGAGCTCGACGACGAGTTCGCCTCCGAGGCCTCCGAGTTCGACACCCTCGACGAGCTGCGCGCCGACATCGCCAAACGGGTCGGCGAAGCCGTCGACGAGCGGGCCGAGCAGGACTTCCGGGCCGCCGCGGTCGATGCCGCGGTCGACGCGGCGAGCATCGATCTCCCCGGCGACCTCGTCGCGGCGCGCGCGGCGGAGCGCCTGGAGCGGCTCGAACGCCGGATCGCCGGCCAGGGCATGAATCCCGAGACCTTCTTCCAGATGCAGGGCAAAACCCGCGAGGAGCTGATCGAGGAATCCAAGCCAGATGCCGAGAAGGAGCTGAAGGGCGAGGCGGTGCTGGCAGCGATCGCCGAGGCGGAGGGGATCGAGGTCTCCGAGGAGGAGATGGTCGAGGCGCTCGCCCACACCGCCGAACACGAGCGCACGACGCCGGAGAAGCTGCTCGAGCGCCTGCGCGAGAACGGCCGCGACGCGATGGTCCGCGAGGACATCCGGGTGCGCAAGGCGATCGACCTGATCGCCGAGTCGGCGGTGCCGATCCCGCTCGAGCAGGCGGAGGCGCGGGAGAAGATCTGGACGCCCGAGAAAGAGGAAGAGGAGAAGGGCGAGCTCTGGACCCCGGGCTCCGACTGAGCCGTGCGGAGAGCACGCCTGACGCCTTCTATAGAGTGCCGAGCATGAGTCCCCTGGTTCCGATGGTGGTCGAGCAGACCTCGCGCGGCGAGCGCTCGTTCGACATCTACTCGCGCCTGCTCAACGAGCGGATCGTCTTCCTCGGCACCGAGGTCAACCAGGAAATCGCCAACCTGATCGTGGCCCAGCTCCTGCACCTGGAGTCCGAGGACCCCGACAAGGACATCAGCCTCTACATCAACTCGCCGGGCGGCTCGGTCTACTCCGGCCTGGCGATCTACGACACGATGCAGTTCATCAAGCCCGACGTGCAGACGATCTGCGTCGGCATCGCGATGAGCATGGGCGCGCTTCTCCTGGCCGGCGGCGCCGCGGGCAAGCGGATGTCGCTTCCCAACTCGAAGATCCTCATCCACCAGGTGTCCTCCGGCTTCGAAGGCCAGGCGACCGACATCGAGATCCACGCCAAAGAGATCATCGACGTCCGCCGCCGCCTCGACGAGATCCTCGCCAAGCACACCGGCCAGTCCTTCGAGAAGATCACGAAAGACACCGATCGCGACTACTTCATGAGCGCGGAAGAGGCGAAGGAGTACAACCTCGTCGACCGCGTCATCGAGCACCACTGAGCGCAGGGTACGGCCATCCAGGCAGGGGTTCCGCTTAACTTTTTCGAGGGGCGGGGATTGCTGGCGCCCAATCGCCGCTCGCGAAAAAGTACAAGACGCTCCACCCCTGCCTGGATGGCCGTGTTCGTGGTGCTTTGGGCGCTCGTTGCGCCGGCTACTTCGGCTGGAAGCTTGGATCGGGACGGGGGCACGACGTATTATGGGCATGTCTTCCCCGTGGATGGACCGCACGGGACGCGGGGCGCGATCGGCGAATTCGGCGCTCCGCGCGACGGCGGTCGTTGGCACGAAGGCTTCGACATCGTCGCCGCCTGCGGCACGCCGCTGGTCGCCGTGCGCGGCGGGCGGGTGCTGCGCCGCGGCTACGACCCGGTCCTCTACGGCAACTACCTGCTGATCCACGGCGAAGGCGAGGACCGCAGCTACTTCTACGCCCATATGCCCCGTCCGACTCTCGTCCACCGCGGCGAGCGGGTTTGGACCGGAGAGCGGGTGGGCGCAGTGGGGGAGACCGGAAACGCCCGCACCGTCGGCTGCCACCTCCACTTCGAGATCCACGTCCACGGCCACCCGACCGACCCCGAGCCGTCCCTGCGCCGCTGGGATCGCTATAGCTAAGATACTGCCGATGTGCCGAAAGGTATTGTCTGAGCGACTGAATCGTGTAGACGAGGAGGCCCGGCGCTTTCGAGCCGCCTTCGATCGGCATACGGATGCCTTCGAACGACTCATGGCGGCTTTCGATCGAAACGAGCAACTGCATCGAGAGATGTCGGAGAGAGACCGAGCTCGGAGACGAGAGCCAGGCTGGCGTGATGACCCAGTCGCCAAGGCGTTGAGGAAGGAAACCGATGAAATCCTGCGCGCGATGGGAGTGCGCAATCGATCCGGGACCCGCCTGGCAGAAGAAGACCTCGCCGAGTGGGAGGCCGAACGCGAGAAGTCGAGAGCCTTGCGCAGGGAACTGCTTGAACGAATCGATCGCCTTCCACCGCCCGCCAGCGCCGCCTGACAGGTCCTTGTTCGGTTAGCCGGCAGCGTCGGTTGGTGGGTTGCCCTCCAACCTGTACGCCGGGCATGGTCTTTCTCCGTCATCGGTCACTTGACACCAATGGCGGCCAGATCGTCGCAGCGACCTGCTGTCGCCTCCGCTAATTCACTCGTCAGCCACTACCCCTTCGCGCCGTGAGCTTGAGATTCCGCAGGAGAGCTGCCCAGCTCGACAGAGGGCCCAGGGATCAGCAAAGGTTCGTTGTACTTGTCGTTCGTCCTCCCACGCTCCGGGAGAGACCGCGCGAATCAAGCGGGCTGCCCCTCAGCGGCGATCGAGCGGAGTCCCTCGCTGACGGCTTCAATCGGAAGACTGCCCCAAAAAGCGTCGCCATTGAGGACATGCTCAAGTGCCCCCTTGTTGATTGCCATCGTGCTAGTTAGCGAGGTCATTGCGAGTCGGCCGTCTGAGAGCAAGTACACCCGGACGGTCAGTGCTCCGTCCTTCCATGGCTGCTCGTAGTTGAGTACTTCACGGCCCGCTCGCGTGTACTTCTTGTAGCCGAAGAAGGTCCGGCGTTCGAGCGTCAGGGTCCGTGCGCCTGGCCAGTCTCGACTCTCAAGCGATTCTGTCGCCGGACCCAACTCGGCGAGCACTCGCTGCCATGCATCTTCACGTTCGTGACGCATTGCATCCCTGGCCGCCTCATTGGCCGCCTTCTGCGCGTCGATCGCATCGCGCTCGCGTTGCGCGACGATCTTGTCTGCTCGGCTCACGGTTGATCCAATTTCAGCACAAAGTACTTGACCGTGGGCTGATCGTATGGGCACACGTGTTGGACAGGGGAGATGCAGCCCATGAGACCAACACCTGACCTGTGCGGACGGAGCTACGGGAGTAAGCGGAGGCCTGTCGCTGCCGTCATGAACCAACGCGATGCTCGTGCTCAGCAGTGAGCAGGCGCTCGCCGTGCCTTTCGCCGCCCGTGTCTGAACCGCTCGAGCGATGTGTGCTCGCTGCCGCTTCGCGCGAAGAAGCAGCGGCCACTTTCACTCAAGCACGATGACTGCACCCTCTCCAGTGTGAACGTTTCTTTGCTTCCGACTTAGTCGCCCATCAGCGAGGAGACCCGACCTGGCACCACGCCCCCATTGATCAAAGATCCGGTCGTCGACTACCCGGGCGAGGCGCACGTGGATTTTTCGGTCGGTCATCCATGGATCGAGTCCTTCCCCTAGGAGGACGGCCTCGACGATCTCCTCGATGCTGTTGGTCGCCGTAATAACGTCTGGCTTTAGGTCGTTGCAGTATCCGTATTGGGCGCAGAGTTCGTGAAGCAATGCCGCTCACTCAGGACGAAAGCCACTGCAGAAGATTCTCAGACTTTGCAGAGGCACTCTTGTGCCGGCGGAACGCTTCTTCGGACCAGCTACTCGCCGCCGGGGAGTTCGCGGGCCAGGCTGGCCTTGAAGCCGGGGTCGCCAACACGGAGGGGATTGGCTCCCAGGAGCGGGACCTGGATCGTGCTTCTCCAGAGGTCCCGGCCGTGGGGTCGGCGCTTGAAGGTCCCGTTGCCGGTGAAGGGGAGCGGCGGGTGCACCGTCGCGGTGCCGGCCGTGTGGTTGAAGGCGAAGGCCGCAGCCCCGGCCTTGGCGGAAGTCACGCGGCTGATTTCCATCCCTTCCCGTTCTTCGAACTGAGCGCCGACGAAGACGGTCGATCTGCGCTTTTTGCGGCCGGGTTCGGCAAAGGCCGCGAAGAAGCACTGACAGCGACGACTGGCGGCGGCCAGTGTCGCCGGCTCGTTTTTGACTTTGGATTGGCTACGAGGCCTGAGGGCCGGCCGAGGCGGTATCACCTGCGGGTGGGCCACTCCTCTGTGTCGGTGGCAGTGCCATTCCGATTCTCTCCACACGTTCAGCTCCCCCTTCGCCTGGGTCGCATCGATTCGCACGTATTCGCGCTCGCCGGTGAACTCGATCGTCCCGACGAAAAGGCCTTCGCTGAGTGCTGAGGGCCTTCCCTTGCATCCCTTTGGCGGCTCGTCCGTGCGTGTCCTGGTCGGTTCGAACGTAACGTCGATCAGCCCAAGATCTCCGAATTTCGCCTTCAGCCCGGTTTCGGTGACTTCACCCGGCGCCTTGTAGGTGACGAGACGGCCTTTGCGCTCGATTTCAAGCGTGATCTCCTCGTAGTTTGCGACATGCACATGAAGACCATTGTTTGCGGATAGACCGAATTCGATGTCGACGGCAGGGAGGTGGGTCACCGACTTCGACGCCGGCGACGCCGCGACGGGCGTCGCCACCAACAGGGTGACAACCGCGAGCATTGGGACGAGCAGTGGCAATCGATTCATTCCGGATGATCGACTCATTCGGACCGCAGCATATTGTGGTGGGTGCACAATCGGCTGCGACGCCCTACAGACCCAGCTCGTACTCGATCCAGCTACTGCGCTCGGCGCCGGTTGAGTCGTAGAGGCGCTGGGCGGTCTCGTTGTCGGGGGCCGTCGCCCACTCGAGGTGGTGGGCGCCCCGCTCGCGGGCGACTGTGGCGCTCGCCTCGATCAGGGCTCGGCCGACGCCCTGGCTACGGGCTCCCGGGCTGACGTAGAGATCGTTCATCAGCACCGTCTCGGCTGGGACGAGTGAGGTGAAGCTCCAGTAGAGGCAGGCGTAGCCGAGCAGCTCGTCGTCGCGCCGGGCGCCGAGCAGCATGCCGTCCTCGCTGGGGGCGATGAAGCGGGAGAAGAAGGTGCGGTTGCGCTCGTCGTCGATCTGCTCGACCTCGTAGAAGCGCTGATAGGCGGCGATCAGCGGCAGCAGGTCGTCCATCTGGCCAGCCCCGATCGGCTCGATTCGTGGGTCTTCCGGCACCCGCTCACCGTACCGCGGCCACGCAAGGTTCCGGTCGCGGGGAGGGACCGTGGCTCTCGCGAGGTAGAGACCGGAACCGACAGGGCCGGCTTGCGCCCATCTCTAAGCTTTTCTGGAACGCGAGCCGGTAGGCAACCTAGGCCCCACAAGGAGGGGATTCCGCTGGCACGGCCCACAGACTCGAACGAGCAACTCCTCTGCAGCTTCTGCGGCAAGTCGCAGCGTCAGGTCAAGAAGCTGATCGCCGGACCCGGCGTCTACATCTGCGACGAGTGCATCGACCTCTGCAACGAGATCATCGACGAGGAGCTGACCCCGCCCACGGGTACGGTCGAACTGGAGAACCTGCCCAAGCCGCGCGAGATCCACGGCGTCCTGCAGGAGTACGTGGTCGGCCAGGAGGCCGCCAAGCGCGCCCTCTCGGTCGCCGTCTACAACCACTACAAGCGCGTCCAGATGAACATGTCCGAGGACGTCGAGGTCGAGCTGCAGAAGTCGAACATCATGCTGCTGGGCCCGACCGGCTGCGGCAAGACGCTGCTCGCCCAGACGCTGGCCCGCATCCTCAACGTCCCCTTCGCGATCGCCGACGCGACCGCGCTGACCGAGGCCGGCTACGTCGGCGAGGACGTCGAGAACATCCTGCTGAAGCTGATCCAGGCCGCCGACTACGACGTCAAAAAGGCCGAAACGGGGATCATCTACATCGACGAGATCGACAAGATCGCGCGCAAGGCCGATAACCCGTCGATTACCCGTGACGTCTCCGGCGAAGGCGTGCAGCAGGCGCTGCTCAAGATCCTCGAAGGCACCGTCGCCTCGGTGCCGCCGCAGGGCGGCCGCAAGCACCCGCACCAGGAGTTCCTTTCGATCGACACGACGAACATCCTCTTCATCTGC
>DASSMU010000110.1:0-15265 GCA_035701465.1 Solirubrobacterales bacterium | reverse complement strand
GCGACCTCGCCGGCTTCTGCGCCCACCTCTACCAGCGCGGGGTGCCGGTCGTGCACGTACCGACGACCCTGGTCGCACAAGTCGACTCGGCCTACGGCGGCAAGACCGGCGTCGACCTGCCGGAGGGCAAGAACTACGCCGGCGCCTACCAGCTGCCGGCCGGCGTCCTCGCCGACACCGCGACGCTGGGGACGCTGCCGCCGCAGGAGCTCGCCGCCGGCTTCGTCGAGCTGCTGAAGACCGGTCTTCTGGCAGGCGGAGAGCTCTGGGAGCGAGCGAAGTCGCTCGAATCGCTCGACGCGGAGTCGCTTGCGCCCCTCGTCTTCCCCTGCGCCCGCTACAAGTGCGAGGTCGTCGCTGCCGACGAGCGCGACTCGGGACGCCGCGCGGTCCTCAACCTCGGTCACACCGTCGGTCACGCGATCGAGGCGGCGAGCGACTACTCCCGCTACCGCCACGGCGAGGCGGTCGGGCTCGGCCTGCTGGCGGCGCTGCGGCTCTCCGACGCGCTCGAACTGCGTGAGACTGTGGAGGCGATCCTGCGCCGCCACGGCCTCCCTATCGCCCTCGACGGCGACGTCGACATCGAGCTGGCCCTGGCGGCCTTGCAGCGCGACAAGAAGCGCACCGCGGCCGGCGTCGGCTTCGTCCTCCTCGACGAGCCGGGTGCGCCCCGCACGGGGGAGCTGGTCGATCCGGCTAAGGTCCGTGCTGCCGTGGAGGAGCTGTACGGATGACCACCGCTCACAACCGCGTCGCCGTCCTGCACGGCGTCAACTTCGACATCCTCGATCGCCGCGACCCCGAGGTCTACGGCGGGCTCTCGCTCGCCGAGCTGGAGCGGAAGGTGGGCGGCTGGGCGCGGGAGCTGGGCCTGGAAGCGATCTTCTTCCAGACCAACTCGGAGGGCGAGTTCGTCGAGTACCTGCACCGGGTGCCGGAGCTGGCCGACGCCACCCTCGTCAACGCCGGCGCCTGGTCCCACTACAGCCGTGCGATCGCCGACGCCCTGGACGTCGCCCGCCTGCCCTCTGTCGAGGTGCACCTCTCCGACGTCGAGTCGCGCGACGAGTGGCGCAGGCTCTCCGTATTCGACGGCCTGGTCCTGGCGAAGATCTCCGGCAAGGGGCCCGACGGCTACCGCGAGGCGCTCGAGCTGCTCGCCGCCAAGCTGGGCGCCGAGCCGGCTTGATGCAGGCTCGCGGCGACCGCCTCGCGGCTCTGGTGGCCGAGCGCGAGCTCGACCGTCTCCTCGTCACCGACCTCGTCAACGTCCGCTATTTGACCGGTTTCGGCGGCACCAACGGGGCCTGCGTATGCGGCGAGGGCGTCCGCGTCTTCTTCACCGACTTCCGCTACACCGAGCGGGCCGAGGCGGAGGTCGAGGGTTGGGAGGTCGTCACCGTCAGCGACGACTGGCTGGGTGGGATAGCCGGGCACCTGGCGGGCAGGTCCGGCTTCGAGGATCACAAGATGTCCGTCCGCACCCTGAAGAAGCTCGAGGAGAAACTGCCCGACGACGTTTCCCTGGAGGGCGCGGGGGGGACCGTGGAGAAGCTGCGCCGGGTCAAGGACGAGACGGAGCTCGCCGCGATCGCGGCCGCCGCCGAGCTCGCCGACGAGATCTGGCGCCGGGCGCTGGAGGATGGGTTGACCGGTCGCAGCGAGCTCGACGTCGCAGGTGCAGCCGAGGCCCGGATGCGGGAGCTCGGCGCCGAGCCGTCCTTTCCGACGATCGTCGCGGCCGGCCCCAACGGCGCCCTGCCGCACGCCGAGCCGGGCGAGCGCAGGATCGGCTCGGGCGAGCTGGTCGTCTTCGACATGGGGGCGAAGCTCGACGGCTACTGCTCCGACGGCACCCGCACCTTCGCCACCGGCGAGCCGGGCGAGCGGGCTCGCGAGGTCTACGAGGTCGTGCGCGAGGCACAGGAGGCCGCTCTCGCCGCGGTTCATGCCGGGGCGGAGGCGGAGGCGATCGACGCGGTCGCCCGGGATCTGATCGCCGCCGCCGGGCACGGCGAGCGCTTCGGACACGGCCTCGGTCACGGGGTCGGCCTGGAGGTGCACGAGGAGCCGCGCGTCTCGCAGCGCTCGGAGGACGCGCTCGATGCCGGCGAGGTGGTGACGATCGAGCCGGGCATCTACCTGCCGGGCGAGCTCGGCGTCCGGATCGAGGATCTGGTCGTGGTCACCACGGAGGGTCATCGCAACCTCAGCGGCCTGCCCAAGGACCTCCAACTCGTCGATTAGGATGGGCAGACAAAACATCTAAGTCGGCCAAGCCCGCCACGGCCTCAAGTCGACGCTCCTCGCGGCCGATGGCTCTGGGTGGCGAACAGCACCAAGATCGCGAGCGCCGTGGGCACTGCAGCCGACGCCGACGCCGGCCTGCTGCGCCAGCCGGATTCCCTGGCGGAAATCCGCGACGACGCCCGTCGCGAGCGCCTGCTCGACATGCAGGTCCGCCTGCGCCCCTACAGGACCGCCTGCTTCGCGATCCTCGCCTTGGCGCTGGCCTCGGTCTCCTCGGAGGTCGGTTGGTGGTGGCTGGCGCCGCTGGCGGCAGGCTTCGCCGGCTTCGTCGTCGCCGACCACTTCATGAAGAGCAGCAGCCATCCCGGGCTCTGGGCGGCCACGGCATGGGGGATCCTGCCGCTGCTGCTGGCGGACGCGGTCCTGACCACGGGGGGCGCGGCCAGCCCCGTCCTGATGTGGTTCGCGCTGCCGGCGGTGACGCTGGGGGCGCGATTCTCGCCTCGTGGGATGGTGCTGGGGACCGTCTACATCCTGGCGCTGCTGGTCGCGGGCACCTACGGCCTCGACCCGGCAGCCGCCTCCGAACATCACAAGGAGGTGATCGCGGCCGCGGCGCTCGTGGTCAGCACGGTGATCCTCTCCGGTGCCCTGGTCGAGTCCGACCGGGCCCACCGGCGCCGCTCGACCCTCGACCCGCTCACCGGACTCTTCAACCGCAACGCGCTCGAGCAGCGCCTGGCCGAGCTCGACGGGCAGCCCTCGAACCAGGAAGAGGGCCTCTCGCACGCTCTGCTGCTCTGCGACCTCGATCACTTCAAGCGGGTCAACGACCTGCTCGGCCATGCCGCCGGCGACGCGGTCCTGCAGGACGTCGCCTACACGATGCGGGCGACGCTGCGGGCGGGCGACTCGATCTACCGCGTCGGCGGCGAGGAGATCCTGGTCATCCTTCCCGGCGCGGACGAGGAGGCCGCGGTGGAGATCGCCGAGCGCCTGCGCCAGGACGTTCGCCGGCGCAGGCCGGTCGGCGCCACCGTCACGGTCAGCATCGGCGTCGCCGTCTCCCAGTCCGACGCGGTCAACACCGACGATCTCGTCGAGCGCGCCGACGCGGCTCTCTACTCGGCGAAGGCCGGGGGCCGCGACGCCGTAGTGGTGGGCGCCTGAGGCCCCTCAGCGGGACAGGTCGATGGTGTCGTTAAGACGTGCCGCGAAGGCGGCGATCAGCTGGACCGTCGCCTCGACGTCGGCGAGGTCGACCAGCTCGACCGGCGAGTGCATGTAGCGGAGGGGAATCGCGACGAGGCCGGTGGGGATGCCGGAGCGGGCGAACTGGACGCCGTCGGCGTCGGTTCCGGTGGAGTTCCCGGTGGCGCCGAGCGTGTACTCGATTCCCGCCTCCTCGGCCGTCTCGACCAGCAGGTCGAAGACCTTCGGCGAGAGGGTGGCGCCGCGGAAGATCACCGGCCCCGTGCCGAGGGTGTGGGTGCCAAGTTCCTTCTCGTCGATCCCCGGGGCATCGGTGGCGTGGGTGACGTCGACGACCACCGCAAGGTCGGGGCGGACGGCAAAGGTCGAGGTGCGGGCGCCGAAGAGGCCGATCTCCTCCTGCACCGCGGCGATCGCGGCGAAGCTGGCGCTCAGCGGATCGCCCTCGTGGCAGCGGCGCAGCGCCTCGAGCGCGACGTAGGCGCCGAGGCGGTTGTCCATCGAGCGGGAGACCAGCCGCTCGCCGGCCAGGTGGACCGGCTCGCTCGCGATCACGACCGGGTCGCCGACCCGGACCAGCTCGGATGCCTCCTCGCGGTCGGCGGCGCCGATGTCGATGTGAAGCCCTTTCAGCTCGACGACCTTCTTGCGCGCGTCGGCGTCGAGCAAGTGCAGCGGCTTGCGCCCGGCGACGCCGGGCACCGGCCCCTCGCGGCCCTGCACCTCGACCCGCTGTCCGACCAGGATCTGCGGGTCCCAGCCGCCGATCGGAGCGAACCAGAGGAAGCCCTTCTCGTCGATGTGGCGGACGACCAGCCCGATCTCGTCGATGTGGCCGACGACGGCGAGCAGGGGAGAAGCGTCACCGATCCGGGCCACCGAGGAGCCGATCCCGTCGGCCGAGAGCGTGGCGAAGGAGGCTTCTTCGCGCCAGAGAGAGGCGGCGGGAGCCTCGTAGCCGGAGGGGGCGGCGACGCGTAGGAGCTTGTCGAGTAGTCGGGGGGTCTCGCTCACGAGGGCGGCAGTATGTCGAATCGAACAGACGTCCGTATTCCTCGCAATCGAATAGCGTTCGGGCCGTGAGCGGGAGCGGCATTACGGCACTGGTCACCGGCGCCTCCAGCGGCATCGGCGAGGCGACCGCGCGAAGGCTCGCGCGCGAGCCGGGGGCCGAGTTGATCCTCGTCGCCCGCCGCGAAGATCGCCTGCGGGCCCTGGCCGAGTCGCTGCCATGCAAGGCGACCTACGTCGCCGTCGACCTCACCGACGCCGATGCGCCCGAGCGGGTTGGCACCCACGTCGCCCAGCAGGGTGATCGCCTGACCCTGCTCGTCAACAACGCGGGGGCGGCCTGGCGCGGGACCTTCGCCGAGGGCGGCTACGCCAACGTCCACCGCCACATGGAGCTCAACTTCGACGCGGTCGTCCGTCTCACCGAGGCGCTGCTGTCGGTGCTGCGCTCCTCGGCGCCGAGCTCGATCGTCAACGTCGCCAGCACGGCGGGCCGGGTCTCCCGCGCCGGGACCGGCTCCTACTCGGCCAGCAAGTTCGCCCTGATCGGCTGGACCGACTCGCTCTACGCAGAGGAGCGCTCGCTCGGGGTCCACGTCGGCCTCGTCCTGCCCGGCTTCATCGCAACCGAGGGCTTCCCGGCGGCGGAGCTGCGAGAGAAAGCGCTGACCCGCTGGATCGTCTCCAAGCCCGAACGCGTCGCCGAGGCGATCGTCGAAACTGGCCTTCGCGGCAAGGCCGAGCGCTACGTGCCCCGCGGCTACGCGCTCGCCGCGGTCGCCCGCATCCTCGCGCCGCGCCTTGTCCGTCGTGTCCTCTCCGGCGGCGCTGCGTCGAACCTCACCACCAGCACCGCGGCGGAACAGGGCGACTCGTAGCAACCGGCGGTCGACTGCGGCCGCTCAGGTAAAGCGGGATGGCGTGATCCGGCAGTAGTGAAATTCGAAGACGAAGGCGACGTTGTTGGCGGCGTTGCTGCTGCGTTCGACCCGGATCGATTCGTGGGTCGCCTTGACCTTTTCGCCTGCCTTGAGCGCGACACCGAGTTTGTGCAGGTTCGTCTTCACGATGCCGAGGAATTTGAACCACTTCAGCAGCCGTTCGTCGTCGGCCGGGGGACGGGGCACTTCGGAGATCTTGCCGACGGTTTCCCCAAAGGCCGCCGAGGCGTGGATGAACTGCGCTCCGGCCTGGTCGAGCTTGCCCGCCTTCACTTTTTTGCGGACGTTCTTGAGGATCCGTTTGTTGGCGATCGTGTTCGCTTCGCAGATCGGCTCGACCTGCGAGACGTATTCGGCCCGGCCCGGCGGAGTTTCCCCTTCGGCACGGGCAATCGTCGCGAGCAGAAGCGTCGCGGCGACGATCGAGACGGCGATTCGAAACGTTCCCCTCATTCCCTGACTAACCCAAGCATATGTCTTTTGGCTCGGCTCTCTAGGATTCGCCGCCGTGATCAGCACCAACCAGTTCAAGAACGGCTCCCACATCGAGATCGACGGGACGATCTTCCGGATCATCGAGTTCCAGCACGTCAAGCCGGGCAAGGGCGGCGCCTTCGTGCGCACGAAGCTGCGCAAGATCGAGGACGGCACGGTGCAGGACAAGACGTTCCGGGCCGGGGAGAAGTTCCGGCCGGTGCACACCGAGTCGCGCAAGATGCAGTACCTCTACGACTCCGGCGAGGCGGCGGTCTTCATGGACAGTCGCGACTACGAGCAGATCGAGATCCCCAGCGACGTGCTCGCCGACGCTATGCGGTGGCTGGTGCCCAACGCCGAGGTCGACGTCCTCTTCGTCGACGAGCGGCCCAGCGACGTGCAGGTTCCGAGCGCGATCGAGATGAAGGTGACCCAGACCGAGCCCGGCGTCAAGGGCGACACAGCCTCGGGGGGCGGCAACAAGGCGGCGACGCTGGAATCCGGAGTCACCGTCCAGGTTCCGCTCTTCATCGAGGAGGGCGAGATCATCCGCGTCGACACCCGCAGCGGCGAGTACGTCTCGCGGGCCTAGAGCCCGACCGGCGAAAGCGCGAGAATGCAGGCAGATGCGTAGGTCCGACCAGCGCCGCGACGCCGTCTTCGCCTGCTACCAGCGCGACGTGACCGGCCGTCCGCTCGAGGAGCTGGTCGCCGAGTCGCGCCCGTTCACGCGAGAGCTGGCCGCGGGGGTCGAGGCCCACCGGCCCGAGCTGGACGCCGCGATCGCCGGCCATGCCAAGGGCTGGGAGCTGGACCGGATCGCGCCCCTGGAGCGCAACCTGATGCGGGTCGCCCTCTACGAGATCGAGCACAGCGAGGACGTGCCGACCGAGGTCGCGATCGACGAGGCGGTCGAGATCGCCAAGGAGTACTGCGGCGCCGACGCGCCCGGCTTCGTCAACGGGGTGCTCGGTGCGATCGCCCGTGAGCGGGAGGGGGTGGGGTGAACCGCCTGCGCGAGATCTCCGAGCGCCTGACGGCGATCGCGACCGAGCTCGGGGCCGAGGTGGCGGACGACGCCCGCGCCGCCGAGCTGGCGAAGGAGGCCGCCGAACTCTCCGCGGAGGCGGTCGAGGAGGCGAACCGGCGCATCCGCGAGGGCGAGGCCGGCCCCCGCCCGTGAGCTACCCGGACGACCTTCGGGCCCTCGTCGACACCGAGCTCGAGCAGCTCCAGTTTCCCGGGCCGGACGCGGCGGGCGGCCTCGTGGAGGCGATGCTCTACTCGCTGCTCGCGGGCGGCAAGCGGGTGCGGCCGGTCCTGGCGCTGGCAACCGCACGGGCGCTCGGCGCCGATCCGGAGCGCTTCCTGCCGGTCGCCTGCGCGATCGAGCTGATCCACACCTACTCGCTGATCCACGACGACCTGCCGGCGATGGACGACGATGCGCTGCGCCGCGGCTTACCCACGTCCCACCTCAAGTTCGGCGAGGACGTGGCGATCCTGGCCGGCGACGGCCTCTTCGCCGAGGCGATGCGGCTCGCCTGCGCGCAGCCGGGCGAGCCCGCGCGGGTGCTGGGAGCGCTGTGGGAGTTGAGCGCGGCCACCGGCGTCGACGGCATGGTCGGGGGCCAGTACGTCGACGTCGCGGTGCAGGAGCGCGACGCAGAGGGGCTGCGGACGCTGCACGCGCTGAAGACCGGGCGCCTGATCGCCGCCAGCGTCGGGGTCGTGCTCATCCTCGAGGGAGTGGTCGAACCTGAGACAATTCCATTTCGCCGATTTGCCGCCGAGCTGGGCGTCCTCTTCCAGATAGTCGACGACATCCTCGACGTGACCGGAAGCGACGAGCGCCTCGGCAAGACCCGTGGAAGCGACGAGCGACATGGCAAACTCACCTACGTCAGCCTCTTCGGCCTCGAGCAGGCACGCAGCCTTGCCGCCGAGTCCCACGAAAGGACGCTCGGGGCGCTGGCCGAAGCCGGCGGCGAGACCGGAGACTTGCGGCGGGTGGCCGATTACATCTTCACCAGGAACGAATGACTGAGAACGGCAAAGCAGCCCAAGGCCAAGACGAGGGCCACCTCCTCGAGGCGATAGCCGGACCGGCGGACCTGCACGAGCTCGACGACACCCAGCTGCAGCAGGTGGCGCAGGAGATGCGCACCTACATCATCGACACGATCGGCGAGATCGGCGGCCACTTCGGCGCCAACCTCGGCACCTGCGAGCTGGCCGTGGCGCTGCACAGCCTGCTCGACTCGCCCCGCGACAAGGTGCTCTGGGACGTCGGCCACCAGGCCTACCCTCACAAGATCCTCACCGGCCGCCGCGAGGGGCTGCCGACGATCCGCCAGTACGGCGGCCTGGCGCCGTTCTGCTCGGTCTTCGAGTCCGAGCACGACATCATGGGCGCGGGTCACGCCTCGACCTCGATCGGCTACGCGGTCGGGCTGAAGGAGGCAATGCGCAAGGGCATCGGCGAGGACGGCAAGGTCGCCGCGGTGATCGGCGACGGGGCGCTGACCGGCGGCGTCGCCTACGAGGCGCTGCACGCGGCCGGCGGCCTGCAGACCCCGGTCGTGATCGTGCTCAACGACAACGGGATGTCGATCTCACCCAACGTCGGCGCGCTCTCGCGCTACTTCAACCGGGTGCGGCTCAACCCGCGCCTCTACCACGCCCGCGAGGGGGTCGAGGACCGGCTGACCAAGCTGCCGCTCGGCCTCGGCAAGCGGATCGAGCGGCTTGGCCCGGAGTTCAAGTCGGCGATCAAGGCCTACTGGGCGCCCGGTCTCTTCTTCGAGGAGCTCGACCTCGCCTACATGGGCGTGATCGACGGCCACGACGTCCACGCCCTGCGCGAGGCCCTGCGCGAGGCCTTCGAGGCCGACCGCCCGGTGATCGTCCACATCCACACGGTCAAGGGCAAGGGCTTCTCCCCGGCCGAGGAGGGCGGCCTTGCCGGCATGGAGAAATGGCACGCCGCCAAGCCCAAGTCGATAGTCAACGGCGCCCCCGCCGAAAAACAGCCCGCCGACGGGACGAATTCCGGAACGATGGTCCGGAATTCGGCCCATCGGCGGCCGGTCGGAGTGCAGGAATCGGATTCGCCGGCTGGGATCGCGCCGGAGCGGTTGGAGGTGCCGCCGGCGCCGAGTGCGCCGCCGCAGTACACGCAGGTCTTCGGCGACGCGATCGTCGCCGAGGCGCGGCGCGACAAGCGCGTGATCGGGATCACCGCGGCGATGGCGGGGGGGACCGGCTTGCAGAAGCTCGCCGATGAGGTCCCCGAGCAGTACTACGACGTCGGCATCGCCGAGCAGAACGCGGTGCTGCTCGCCTCCGGCCTGGCGATCCAGGGCGCGAAGCCGGTCTGCGCGATCTACTCGACCTTCCTCCAACGCGCCTACGACCAGATCATCCACGACGTCTGCCTGCAGGAGCTCGACGTCACCTTCGCGATGGACCGGGCCGGCCTCGTCGGCGACGACGGCCCGACCCATCACGGCGCCTTCGACGTCTCCTACTTCCGGCCGATCCCCAACGTGGTCGTGATGGCGCCGCGCGACGAGGCGATGCTGGTCCACATGCTGCGCACCGCGATCGCCCACGACGGTCCCGCGGCTCTGCGCTACCCCCGCGGCGCCGCGGAGGGGGCCGAGTTGCCGGACGAAGCCCGGGAGATCCCGATCGGCAGCGGCGAGCTGCTGGCGAGTGGCGAGCGGGTGGCACTGCTTGGCTATGGCTACGGCGTCTCGGTGGCGTTGGATGCGGCGAGAACCCTCGCCGATCACGATCTCACGGCGACCATCGCCGACGCCCGCTTCGCCAAGCCGCTCGACGGCGAGCTCCTGGAGCGTCTCGCCCTAGACCACGACCTGGTCGTGACGATCGAGGAGAACGTGCTGCCGGGCGGCTTCGGCTCGGGCGTGCTGGAGCACCTCGAGGGCGCCTTCTCGGGGGGGCGTTTCGAGGAGCGCGCCCGCGTCCTGCGCGTCGGCCTCCCCGACCGCTACGTGACCCACGGCAAGCCGTCGATCCTGCGCGAGGAAGCTGGCCTCAACGGCGACGCGGTCGCCGAGCGGGTCCTCGCCGCGCTGCGCTCCGGCGAGCCCGCCCTGCACTGATCGGGGCCATCGGTGCGGGAGCTTGCACCAAACGCCTCAATCGGCTAGCCTCTCGGCGTCTCTTCTGGGGTTACTAGAGGGAGGAGAGACATCTCTATGTATGCGGGTCCGCGCGCAGGGAACGTTGGCGGATCTTCAGCATCGCCGCGTCGGGCGCCACGAGCGCCCCGTCGCGGTGCGCGAGGGTCCCCCGTCCATGATCTCGTCGGCTCGGTCCTGGCCGCCGGTGACCTCGAACGGGACGATCTCCGGCCCACCGGTGTCCTTCATCCGGAAGCTACTTGCGGTGCCGCCCGGCGACCCGCACCTTGGCGAACAGAGACCCTTTCGTCGCCCCGCTGACGGCGACCGTGAGCCTATAGGTCCCGTTGGCCCTGCGTAGCGCCCTTGCCGTCAGCTTGGCGAGGGTCGTATGGCCAGGCGCGACCGGCTTGACCGTGACACAAGCACCCGGCTTCAGGTATTTCCTGACCTGCTTGCCCACCATTCCACACAGCTTCGTGGAGGCGGAGGTGGCTGTGCCGGAGTTGATCACGTTGACCTTGATCACCGCGGTGCCCCCCGCCTTCACCTTGATCGGTTTGCCCGAAACGAGCTTCGCGCTGACGCCGGTCGCACCCCCTTTCGTTTCCCGATGGTTTTTGACGTTTTCGGCTTTGGACGCAAACGAGGAGTAACTCGTCGATTGGCTGGTCTTGACGGTATCGCCAGCGGCATTTTTCGCCGTGACCTGGCACGAGTAGCTACCGTTTTCGGTCACGGTGTAGGTGCTGCCCGTCGCACCCGGGATCGGCGTGGAGCTCCTCCGCCACTGGTAGCTGTAGCTCGTGGGCGCCGCGAAGACCGAAGCACCGGGATGATCCCCTTCCCATTCACCGAGGCTGCAGCTCAGCGTCGTGCCGGTGACGACGGAGAGTTGCGGTTCGGCAATTGACACCGGTTCCTTCAGGATCGCCGCGAACCTGGGGCTGTGGACAGGGGCCTCGGGGAAGACTTTCTTGGTGCCAGCATTCCCGAAAACGGTCGCCGTACCGATCGCGGTCAATGGTTCTTCATCGACGTCGGAATTGGCCCAGTAGAACCTGTTGTCGGCCAGGTCGAATGCCAAACCGGCCGGCCCAAGCGCATTTTTTTCCGTGTAGGTTTTCGCGAGTTTTTCCGGTTCTCCGCCGAGTAGCGGATCGATGTGGAAGATGCCCGCGGTTGGTGCTTCCGGCGCACCTTCATTGCTCACGAAATAGAGCTCTTCGGGGGTGGAATACGGTTCGAGCGCAATCCCGCCCATCATCCCCGGTTTGGAGATCGGCATGTCGGGCGTGGTCAGATTGCCGCCGACCTGGCCGTTCGTGGTGACCCAGGAGAATTCTTTGCTTGACTCGTTCCACCAATAGACACGGCCGTGAAGCGTGTCGATAGCAAGCCTCGTCGGTTCCGCCACGTTCGCGGCGGTCGAACCCGGCTGGGCGAGAGTGCCGCCGCCGGATTCGTTCACGGAGGCGAATCCGATCGATCCCGGGGAGACGGCGTTGGACCAGTAGAGGGTTTGGGTTGCCGGATCGATCGCGACGTTTGTCGGGTGATTGACGGTGGCGCCAGTGGTGTTGACCACCCCCGCGCTGGTGCTATCGAGGCTGAACCAGGCGATCTGGTTGGTGGCTTCCTGGGAGATGTAGATTCGCGCGTTGGCGGTATCGATCGCGGTGCCATTGCCGGCGTGGATGGCGTTGACCGAAGCGGGTAGGTAGCCGCCTTCGGTGCCGTCGAGCTGCGAGTAGGAGATCACGTTCTGGTTGACCCAGTAGATCTGGTCGGCCTTTGCATGCTCGGTGACAGCAAGCAGCAAACACGCGATCAGGGCAACCACCGCCATCAAGTATGCGAGGTGATTCTGAGAGCCCACGGGCTCGACGAGGCGCTTCAACTGCGAATCCTTTCCTCAAGCGTGGATCGCCCCGGGCCAGAGAGCCATGACGAGGCCAGGTGCTTTATCGGCTCCTCCCGCGCCAAAGTTGAGAGCCGGACGAAAGGACTCGCAGGGGGACGCCCAGGCTCCCGCAAACCGCTCTAGCAAGCCCCACAACAGAAAACGCCCCGGCGGGGAGCCGAGGCGAGTTCTGGGGTTACTACAGGGAGGAGAGATATTTATCTCTATATATGTGGATCCGTGGGAGGTAGGTGGGCCCTTTGATGTGCCGCTTGAACGTCATCGTGGGAGGCGATGGCGCCATATGGGCGGCGCCGGACCCAACCAAGAAGTTCTTTTGTTCGTTTCCCCTATCGGTTGTCCTCTGCGAATCCTTTAGCAGCGTACGAACATATGTGCGCTTTGTATGTGAGGGCGATCACAGTCCGGTGATTTTTAGCGGTGGCTGCGGTCGAATCGGTCGAAAACGATCCAACCAGGCCAAGTCAAAGGCTGGTTAAAAAGCTGTAGGAAGGCGAGATCGACCGGCCGGGGAGCCGGGCGGCGCTACCGTTGCGGCGGATGAAGAAGGCACGGATAGACGCGGTTTTGGCCGAACGCGGGCTGTTTCCCTCGCGCACGGCCGCTGCTGGCGCGGTGCGGGCTGGCGCGGTGCGGGTAGGTCAAGACGGCCCTGTCGCGCTGCGCCCGAGCCAGCTGGTCGAGCCCGAGGCGGCGCTGATCGTCGAGCAGGGCCCCCGCTTCGTCTCGCGCGGGGGGGTCAAGCTCGACAACGCCCTCGAGGCGCTCGGCATCGAGGTCTCCGGGCTCGACTGCCTCGACGTCGGCGCTTCCACCGGAGGCTTCACGGACTGCATGCTGCAGCGGGGGGCCGCCCGGGTCGCGGCAGTCGACGTCGCGTACGGGCAGATCGACGTCGGCCTTCGGAAGGATCCTCGCGTGACCGTGATCGAGCGGCTCAATGCCCGCGAACTGGTGCCCGAGGACCTCCCGTTCGCACCCGCACTGGCCGTCGTCGACGTCTCCTTCATCTCGCTGGCCAAGGTCCTGCCCTCCGTGACGCGATGCCTGACACCCGCCGGTCAGCTGCTGGCGATGGTCAAGCCTCAGTTCGAGTTGGGTCGGGAGCGGGTCAGCAAGGGCGTCGTCCGCTCAGCGGCCGACCGGCGAGAGGCGATCCTCGGCGTTTCGCTCGCCGTCCGGGAGTTGGGCCTCGCCATTCGCGGGTTCGCATCCTCCGGCCTGCCGGGGCCGAAGGGCAATCGCGAGACCTTCGTCTGGTGCGGCAAGGGCGGGGGGGATGTTGCCGACCTGGAGGCAGCGATCGCCGCGGTCGAGCCGGAGGCCGCATGATGAAGACCGCCGCCCTGATCACGCATTCCCACCCCCCGGCCGCGACCGAGGCCGTGACGATGGCCGCATCGGTGGCTGGCGAGGCCGGCTGGCGCCTGGTCGCGACGGCCGAGGAGATCGCCAAGCACGACCACGCGGCCTCGGGCGTCGAGCAGGTCGACTCGCTGCCCGCCGACCCCGACCTCTGCCTGGTCCTCGGCGGCGACGGCTCGATCCTCTACGCGCTGCGCCAGTTCGCCCACACCGGGGTGCCGGTCTTCGGCGTCAACTTCGGCACCGTCGGCTTCCTGGCTGCGGTCGAGCGCGACGAGGCGGGAGAGGGGATCCGGCGCGCCCTGGCAGGAGAGACCGAGACGATCGACCTGCCCGGCTTGGCGATCGACGTCGGCGACGAGGAGCGCTTCGCCCTCAACGACATCAGCTTCAGCCGCCGTCCGCGCGACCGGGTCGCCGAGTTGAGCTACCGGATAGCCGGCGAGGAGGTCGGCAACGTGCGCTGCGACGGCCTCGTCGCCGCCACGCCGGCCGGCTCGACCGGCTACAACCTCGCCAACCAGGGGCCGATCCTCGCCTGGGGGGTGAAGGGCTACGTGGTCAGCTACATCTCGCCCCACTCGCTGACCGCGCGGGCCCTGGTCGTCGCACCCGCCGATGTGCTGAGCGTGGTCAACGCCGCGGGCCGCGAGCCGGTAGACGTAGCAATCGACGGCGCGCAGGTAACCAGTCTCGCCCCGGGTGCAGCCCTGGACGTTCGCTTTGCCGAATCGGTTGGCAAGCTCGCCCAGCTCCCAGGCACGAGCTTCTACCACCGTATCCGCGAGAAGTTCGGGCATCTAGCGGTCTAAAGGCCTGTCCCGGCAGGGGTGGAGCGTCTTGTACTTTTTCGTCAAGAGCGTCCGGGCGCCAAAGCCCAACCCCAATCCACCGAAAAAGTTAAGCGGAACCCCTGCCGGGACAGGCCTCCGAGCCGAGAGAAGCAGTTCTCTAGGGTTCCGCCGATGGAGCGCAAGTGGTGGACCCTCGTCCTGATCACGATCGCGACGTTCATGCTGCTGCTGGACATCACGGTCGTCAACGTCGCCCTGCCCGACATCCAGCGCGAACTGCATGCCAGCCTCTCCAGCCTGCAGTGGGTCGTCGACGCCTACTCGCTGACGCTGGCGGCCTTCCTGCTCACGGCCGGGTCGCTGGGAGACAGGTTGGGCCGGCGCCGTGTCTTCTCGCTCGGCTTCGGCATCTTCACCTTCGCCTCCTTCCTCTGTGGCATCGCCGGCGATCCCACCCTGCTCAACCTGGCCCGGGGCCTGCAGGGTGTCGGCGGGGCGGCGATGTTCGCCACCTCGCTGGCGCTGATCGGCCAGGAGTTCCACGGCAAGGACCGGGCGACGGCCTTCGGCGTCTGGGGGGCGGCGATCGGCGGCGCCGTGGCGATCGGCCCGCTGGTCGGCGGCGTGATCACCGAGCACCTCGGCTGGGAATGGATCTTCTTCGTCAACGTGCCGATCGGGGTGATGGCGATCGCGTTGACCGAGCGCAAGCTCGCCAACGTCGCTGCGCAGGACCCCGCCCCGATCGACCTGCCCGGGCTGGCCGCGTTCTCGCTCGGCCTCTTCTTGCTCATCTTCGGCCTGATTCGGGGCAACCCCGAAGGCTGGAGCAGCGGCGTGATCGTCGCCTCGTTGGGAGGGGCTGTCGCCCTGCTCCTCGCCTTCGTCGCAATCGAGGCACGCAGTCCGCACCCAATGCTCGATCTCACCCTCTTCCGCAAGCCCGCCTTCAACGGGGTCTCCGCCGTCGCCTTCGGCCTCTCCGCCGGGATGTTCGCGCTCTTCCTCTACCTGACGATCTACATGCAGGGTGTCCAGGACTTCTCACCCCTGGAGACGGGCTTGCGCTTCCTGCCGCTCACGGTCCTCTCCTTCGTCGCCTCGCCGATCGCCGGGAAGCTCTCTGACCGGATTCCG
>DASSMU010000109.1:0-4707 GCA_035701465.1 Solirubrobacterales bacterium | reverse complement strand
GATTCAGGCGACGGCGGCGCAGAACAGCTGCCGGGCTCCGATGACCTGCGTGATCCTCACGGCGCCGGTGTGTTCTCCGTGCAGGAACCGCAACCGTAAGGAGA
This sequence comes from Solirubrobacterales bacterium, assembly GCA_035701465.1. Classification (GTDB taxonomy): domain Bacteria; phylum Actinomycetota; class Thermoleophilia; order Solirubrobacterales; family 70-9; genus VRUE01. Next base: position 4,603 of record DASSMU010000109.1, on the reverse strand, counting down.
ACCGATGAAACGTCGCCACAAGCTCGGACTTTTGCTCATCGCGGTCGGCGCACTGGCCATGCTGGCGATGCCAAGCATCGCCGCGGCCAAGCAGCGCGATCGCAACCACGACGGCATCCCCGACCGCTGGGAGAAGCGCCATCACCTCTCGACGAGAGTGAATCAGGCGCACCGCGACCAGGATCGCGACCGCCTGCGCAACCTCGCCGAGTTCGAAGCCGGGACCAATCCACGCAACGCCGACAGCGACGGTGACGGCATCCCCGACGGCGAAGAGCATGCCGGCACAATCGCGTCCTTCGACACCGAAACCGGCCGGTTGACCATCGATCTCTTCGGCGGCGACAACGTCAGCGGCCTGGTCACGGAAGAAACCGAGATCGAGTGCGGTAGCCAGAAAGGCGCGGGCGCGTCGGCCTCCGACGTCAACGACGGCGAGGAAGGCTCCGGCGACGAACAGCAGGGCGAAGAGCCGGGCGACCAAGAAGATCAGGAAGAGACCGGCGACGACAACGGCGGCCAGGAAGAGCCGGGTGACGACGATGGAGGCCAGGAAGGCGAGGACGGCGGTCAGGAATCCAACTGCACGACCGCCGACCTGCAAGTCGGCGCCACCGTCCACGAGGCCGAGCTGCAGATCGAGAACGGGAGCGCGGTATTCGAGAAGGTGGAGCTGGCCGGCTGAGGGCCTGGCCTACTTGGCGTCGAGCCAGTCCTCGCCGACGCCGATGTCCACCTCCAGCGCCGGGTCGAGCTGGTAGGCGGCGCACATCTCGCGCCGCACCAGCTCGACCGCGCCGTCCATCTCCTGCGGCGGCCCCTCGAAGAGCAGCTCGTCGTGGATCTGCAGGACGAGCCGCGTCTCAGTCCCTGCCCCATGCAACGCCCGCCGGCAGCGCACCATCGCCACCTTGATGATGTCGGCGGCGGTGCCCTGGATCACCGTGTTGACCGCGAGTCGCTCGCCGAGGCGGCGGGTGTTGGGATTGCCCGAGCGCAGCTCCGGGATCGAGCGGCGGCGCCCCATCAGGGTGGTGACGTAGCCCTCCTCCTGGGCCCGCTCCACGACCTGCTCGCGGAAGGACCGCACCGCCGGGAACCGCTCCAGGTAGCGGGAGACGAATTCCTCGCCCTCTTTGCGCGGGATGTTGAGCCGGTCGGCGAGGCCGAAGCCGGTCAGCCCGTAGACGATGCCGAAGTTGACCATCTTCGCCTTCGAGCGCTGGCCGACGTCGACCTCGTCGCGGGAGATGTCGAAGACCTCGGCGGCGGTCGCCGCGTGGACGTCTTCGCCGGCGCGGAAGATCTCCTTCAGCACCTCCTCCCCGGCGACGTGGGCGAGCACCCGCAGCTCGACCTGGCTGTAATCGGCAGAGAGCAGCCGGGCGCCCGGCTCGGCGACGAAGCAGGCGCGAACGGGCCGGCCGATCTCGGTCCGGATCGGGATGTTCTGCAGGTTGGGGTTGGTGCTGGAGAGGCGGCCGGTGGTCGTCGCCGCCTGGTTGAACGTGGTGTGGACGCGACCCGTCTCGGGATCGATCAGGTCGGGAAGCGAGTCGAGGTAGGTGTTCTTCAGCTTGGTCAGCTCCCGCCAGGACTCGATCTTCTCGACGATCGGGTGCTCGTCGCTGATCTGGGCGAGGACGCGAGCGTCGGTCGAGTAGCCGGTTTTACCCCGGCGCTTACGGGTCAGTCCGAGCTCCTCGAAGAGGATGCGACCGACCTGCTGGGGGGACCCGATCGTGAACTCCTCTCCGGCCAGCTCGTAGATCTCCTTCTCCAGGGTCGCGATCCGCTCGCCGAAGCCGGCGCCGACCTCGGCCAGCCGCTCGGCGTCGAGCTTCAGCCCCTCGCGCTCCATCGCCGCGAGGACGTGGACGAGCGGCAGCTCGACCTCGTGCAACAGCCGCTCCAGTCCGAGCTCCTCGATGCGTGGGCGCTGAGCTTCCGCCAAGGCGGCAACGAGGCGCCCCTCCTCGGCCGGGTCGAGGCCCGCCTCGCCATCGGCTCCGTCGAGTGAGAGCTGCCCGTCGTCGGCATCGGCCGCAGGAGCGGCATCCGTGGCGATTCCGATCCCGGCGTCGGCCGCGAGCTCGGTCAACTCGTAGGTGCGGCGCTGGGGCTCCAGCAGGTAGGCGGCGAGCATCGTGTCGTGGTCGAGTCGCAGCTCGACACCCTCGCGGGCGGCGGCGGCGAGCAGGCCGTGGCGACCGCCGCCCAGCGACTTGGCGTCGTGAGCCGTCACTGGGCGGCCGGCGAGCGCCACCGCGAGCTCGTCGAGCGTCGAGGAACCGATGAGGATGCGCTCCGTGTCGGCGGCGGCCCAGCGCTCGCCCTCTATCGCCATCGCGACCGCGCCCTCTCCCCCGCCGAGGTCGGCGGGGGTCCCCTCCACCGCCTCGACGGCAAGCTCGGTCTCGACGCTGCGACCGGGCACCGCCTCCCCTTCCGGCAGGGCTTCTTCGAGCCGCTCCAGCACCGCCCGCAGCTCGAACTCGCGCATGAAGTCCCGCAGGGCGCCGCGATCGGGCTCGGACGCCATCACCGCCGCCAGGTCGACGCCGGTGTCGATGTCGTAATGGAGGGTCGCAAGCTGCTTCGACATCCGCGCGTCATCGGCGTGCTCGACCAGGTTCTGCTTGCGCTTGGCGCCGGAGACCTCGTCGACGTTGGCCAGCACCTCCTCCAGCGAGCCGAACTGCTGCAGCAGCTGGGTCGCGGTCTTCTCGCCGATCCCCGGCACGCCCGGGATGTTGTCGGAGGTGTCCCCGCGCAGCCCCATCAGGTCGGTGACCAGCTCCGGCGCGACCCCGTAGCGCTCCAGGACAGCGTCGCTGTCGTAGACCTTCGTCTCCGTTATCCCGCGTGAGGTGCTCATCACCCGCACCCCGTCGCCCACCAGCTGATAGGCGTCGCGGTCGCCGGTGACGACCATCACCGGGATCCCCTCCTCGCGCGCCTGGCGGGCCAGCGAGGCGATCACGTCGTCGGCCTCGTAGCCCTCGACCTTGACGTTGGTGTAGCCGAAGGCCTCGACCAGCGGCATCAGGTGCGGCCACTGCTCGCGCAGCAGGTCGGGACGGGGTTTGCGCTGGGCCTTGTAGAGGTCGTAGGTGACCTCGCGCCCCGACATCCCCGCGTCCCAGGCGACCACCACCCCTGCCGGCGAGTGCTCGTCGATGATCTTGACCAGCATCGAGGCCAGCCCGTAGATCGCATTGGTGGGCCGCCCGTCGCTGGTCCCGATCGACTCCGGCAGCGCGAAGAACGCCCGGTAGGCGAGCGAGTTGCCGTCGATCAGGAAGAGCTCGTGGTCGTCGGAGTCAGTCTTCGCCGCCATCGGGCACAACTCTATGACGCGCGGAGGCGAGCACCTTGCGCAGGATCCTCGCCACCTGCTCCGGTTCGTCGGAGACTTGCTCTTCGCTGAGTCGGACGACCTCGAATCCGCGTCCACGCAGATCGAGATCGCGGCGCCGGTCGTCGCGAAAGGCCTGGCGTCCGCGGTGATAGCCGTAGCCATCGGTTTCGACGGCCAAGCGGCATTCGCGCCAGAGAAAGTCGACCAGGTAAGGACCGACGCGAACATTGACCTCGGGATACGGCAGCTGCTGGCGCTTGCAGATCCGCAGAAAGTCCCGCTCAAGGTCGCTGCGCGTGCGGTCGCGCCGCACATTCCCTCCAAGAGACAGCCCCAGCACATCCGCCTGTCGAATCGCCTTGCGCAGCTCCCATCCCGGAACGGCGGCGCGAAGATCGGTGATCGTCTGGGCTGGTGTGGTGACGGGTATCCCATGGCGCCGAGTGATGCACTCCGATGAAAGCGACGCCCTGCGATGCAGGCGAATCCCGGCCCGCCTCGCCCTGCCTCCGTCGCCGGGCACAGAGACATCCACCGGGCCGCCACTCGGCTTCAACAGCCCCCAAAGCTCCGCGGCGCTCCGGTGGCTGATGGCCACTCCCTCCCCGCAGGCGAGGGAAGCCGCCATCCATCTGCTGCGATGTGAGAGAGCGAGGTGGCCGACCGCGTAGACGCCTCGGTGCACCCGGTGCAGACGCCCAGCCTCGATTCGCCTGCGCACCGCACCCCGCCCGATTCCCGCCTGGCGAAGCTGCGTCAAAGAAACCACTCCATACTGCCGCTCGGCAATCTTTGCCACCGACAAGTCTGGCCTGGCGACTTTTGCATCCATACGGCACATAAGTCGCCAGGCCAGGTGGATTCTCCCCCCGTCGCAAAGAGGGTGCTATTGGGGTGGAAGCGAGGTGCGTCGCACTACTCGCAGCCGTAGCCGTCCCCGTCAGCGTCGAGGCCGTAATGGTCTTCGCCGACGACCGTCACGGGACCGGTGTAGTCGGGGCCGTTGCCACTGCCGCCTTCGCAGTCGTAGTCGGACGCGTGAGGATCGAGGCAGGCGCCACTGTAATTGGGATCGCATTCGCTTGATTCCGATTCTTCGGATTCGACGGCTTCGAGTTCTTCTCGTGCTTCGGATTGTTCCCACGCGCGTCGCCGGGCCGCGATTCGTCTCGCGTGCCGTCGTGCCGCCGCGCGACGCTGCTGGGCTCTGATGCGGTGCGCTTCAAGATGATGACGCCGCGC